>DATJHU010000031.1:0-55928 GCA_035493715.1 Alphaproteobacteria bacterium
GCCCGGCGTTGCGGAAGACCCGCCCCGGTCGCTGCGCGTTGCCTTCCTGGGTGCAGCCAGCGTGCCGGAGGAAATCCTGCACCGCGTCCGGTCGGTGCTGGGTATCCGACGGGTCATCAACGCCTACGGGCTGATGGAGGCGTGCGTCGTGTCGATGACGCGGGCGGACGATGCGGGGTCTGTCATCTCGACCACCACAGGCAGGCCGCTTGAGGATGTCGAACTCAAGGTCGTCGACGATAACGGCAACGCCCTGGCCGCCGGACAGGCCGGCGAAATCCTGGTGCGCGGCTACGGCGTCATGGCCGGCTATTGGCGCGACGAGGCGCAAACACGCGCCAACCTGACCGCGGGCGGCTGGTTCCGAACCGGCGATATCGGCACGCAGGACCCGGCTGGCAATGTCAGCATTATCGACCGCAAGAAGGACATGTTCATCTGCGGCGGCTTCAACGCCTATCCGGCCGAGATCGAGGATCTGCTGCTAAAGATGGGACCGCTGTCGGCGGTCTCGGTTGTCGGCGTGCCGGACGCGCAGCGTGGCGAGGTCGCGGTGGCCTTCGTCGTGCCTTCCACGGGGCGGCAGGTCGACGAGGCTTCGGTGATCGCGTGGGCCCGCCAAAATCTCGCTGGCTACAAGGTGCCGCGCCGCGTCTTCGTGCGCGCGTCGCTGCCGCTCAACCCCAACGGAAAGGTGATGAAGGATGCCCTACGGCGAGAAGCAGCCGCCGGTCTCATCCCCGAAGCCATTTCTGGACAGTGAAGGGAAGACCGTGGCGCGCGTGAAGTTCTCCTCCTTCCACCTGTTCCATCAGCATCCCGGTTGGAGCGAGCGGCAGGTCTACGACTATAATATCGAGCTGGTTGAATATCTTGAGGAAGTCGGCTTCGACGGCATGTGGGCCGCCGAGCATCATTTCCGCGACTACGGACTCTGCAACAACGTTCCGGCGATGCTCTCCTTCCTAGCCGCGCGCACCTCGCGGCTGAAGCTGGGCACCGGCATTGTGGTGCTGCCGCTGCACAATCCGGTGCTGGTCGCGGAGGAGATCGCACAACTCGACATGCTGTCGAACGGACGTGTCGAGTTCGGTGTGGGGCGCGGCTACCAGTCGGGCGAGTTCGACCGCTTCGGCATCCCCATCGCCGAGGCGCGGGAGCGCTTCGACGAGGCACTGGAGCTGATCTTGAAGCTCTGGCGCGAGGACGCCGTGACCTATGACGGTGCATTCTATCGCTGCGCCGACGTCACGCTGAAACCGAAGCCGGCGCAGCCCCTCGGCCCGCAGGCCTATGTCGCCTCGATTAGTCCCGACACGGTGGCGCGAGTCGCCAAGCGCGGCCTGCCGATCCTGGCCGACCCGCTCGCCACCTTCCGCCGCCTCGGCCGGGCCGCCGATGTGTGGCACACTGAAATGGCGGCCAACGGTTTCTCGACCGAGGGCGTCGATCTCTGCTGTATGCGGACGGTCTATGTCGCCGAAACCAACGAGAAGGCGCGGGCCGATCTGGCTAGGTTCGAGGCCGGTTTCGACCGTGGCGCCATCGTCAATCTCCAGAACGCGCCGATCGACGCCAAAACCGGCGAGATCGCAAAGGGTTATGAGTTCTGGCAGGATCGGTATCTGAAGGGCGGCACGCTGTCGGACGACTTCCGCTGGGACCAGCTTGAGATCATCGGCGATCCGGCGCGCGTGATCGGGCAGATCAAGGATCTGCAGGCGCTGGGTTATAACAACGTCATGTGCGATTTCGGCAGCACCCGCCCGATGCCGATCGCGGAGATGAAGAAGATCATCAAGCTGTTCGCCGACGAGGTCATGCCGGAGTTCCGCTGATGGCCGACCGCCAGAGTTTTTCCGGCCAGGCGGCGATCGTCGGCGTCGGCTATACCGAGTTCAGCCGCGATTCCGGCACAGGCGTGCTCGATCTTGCGTTGACCGCCGCCACACGGGCGCTCGCCGACGCCGGGCTGGAGCGGGCCTCGGTCGATGGGATCCTGTCCTACAGCATGGGCGACTCCGTTCCCGTGACGACCGTCGCCCGCGCGTTGGGTCTGAAGCGGCTGCGTTGGCACAACGATATCGCCGGCGGCGGCAGCCAGTGCGCATCTATCCTGGGCGACGCGGCGATGGCGATCTCCGCCGGGCTGGCCGAGACGGTGGTCATCTTCCGTGCGCTGAACGGGCGGAGCGGCAAGCGCATGGGGCAGATTGCGCTTGGCTCGGGCGACGACCGGGAGGCGGATTTCCTGACGCCCTTCGGTTTTCGCGGCCCGGTCAATCTGATGGCGCTGGTCGCGCAGACCTATGGGACAGCGCGCGGGCTGACGGGCGACGACATGGCGGCGCTGGCGGTCCAGCAGCGCGCCAAGGCGGTGCTGAATCCCAAGGCCCTGCTGCGCACGCCGCTGACCGAGCGCGATTACCTTGAGTCTCCTACGGTCGCCAGCCCGCTCCGTCGGCTCGATTGCTGCCTGGAGACGGACGGGGCCTGCGCGCTTGTCGTAACCTCGGCGGCGCGTGCACGGTCGCTGATCGACCGGCCGGTGCTGATACACGCAGCGGTCCGCGGCGGTGGGCCGGGCTGCACCGCGATGGACAGTGCGGGGGAGCATCCGACTCGAATCTTCTCGCACTACGTGGCGCCGATGATCTTCCAGGCCGCCGGCATGCGGCCGGCCGATATCGATTTATTGCAGTTTTATGACGGCTATTCCTACCTGCTGCTGAACCAGCTCGAGGATTTCGGCTATTGCCGACCGGGCGCGCTTGGCGAAATGATCCGGGATGGGCGGCTGTGCCGCGATGGCGACCTGCCCACGAACATGAATGGCGGACTGCTGTCGGAAGGCTATGTCCACGGGCTGAACAACGTCGTCGAGGCGGTCGAGCAACTGCAGGGCCGGGCAAAGGAACGCCAAGTGGCGGACGCAACGACCGCTTTGTGCACGGGCTTCGGCGGCAGCTACGGCTCGGCCGCGATTCTGATGCTGGAATAGGGCCAAGGAAACAGAGGAACCGATGAGCCAGACGGGAAATTGGGGCCGCTGGGGCGACGAGGATCAACTGGGCTCGCTGAACCTGCTGACCGGCGATGTCGTGCGCGCAGCAGCCCGCGCGGTGTGTCAGGGGAGAATTCTGAGCCTCAGCCTGCCGATCAAGGGCTCGACTTCCAGCAGCGTCGCGGAGACCGTGCCGCACCTGAAGGGTCGGCCTCTGCCGCAGCATTTCATGTCGGTGGACGGCGCGGATTATGAGGCAGGGGTCAAGCTGCCTGCCGGCGGACGCGGCATCGCCGACGACGCGCTGATCGTCTCGCCGCACGGCACGACCACCCATATGGACGCGCTCTGCCATATGTGGACCGGCAGGCAAATCTATAACGGTCACGCCTCCTCGCGCATCCGTTCCTACGGCGCGACCCGCTGCGGCATGGAAAATGTCGCGGGCGTGGTGACGCGCGGCGTTCTGTTCGACGTGCCGACCTTTCGCGGCGTCGGTGTGCTGGACCCGGCAGACCGGATCACCATCGCCGACTTGGAGGCGATGTCGGCCAAAGGCGGCTTCACTGTCGGCGCCGGCGATGCGGTGGTCATCCGCACCGGCTGGCCGACCGTCTTCGCTGAAAGCCCTGAGAGATATTGGGGCGGGGAGCCCGGCCTGTCGTCGGAAGCGGCGCGGTGGCTGGCCGCGCGCGATATCGCGCTGGTCGCCAGCGACAACTCCGCGATCTCCGGCCTCAACGCCGAAGGGCGGGCGGACGAGACGCTGGAGGACGACATCCACATGATCTTCCTGTGGCGGCACGGCATCTATCTGATCGAGATGCTGTGGCTGGAGGAGTTGGCCGCGGCAGGCCAGTCAAGCTTCCTGTTCGTCGTTGCCCCGCTGAAGATCGTCGGCGGCACCGGCAGCCCGGTCAATCCGCTGGCAGTGTTGTGAGCGAACTCGGCCAGCCCTATTGGGACGGCGCGGCGCGCGGCGAACTGGTGATCCAGCGCTGCTGCGATTGCGGCCGTTGGATCCATTTCCCCGAACCGGCCTGCCCATCCTGCGGGAGCGGGCGCCTGGATTTCGCGCCAGTGTCGGGCGACGGCACCGTCGAGACCTTCTCGGTCATTTATCGCAGTTTCGTGGCTGACTTCGCCGGTCGTACACCCTATGTCATCGCCTGGATCGGGCTGCCGGAACAGGCCGGACTTCGCGTGTTCGCCAATGTGACGGGCTGCGAACCGAGTGAAGTCGTGATCGGCATGCCGGTCGAGGTCTGCTTCGAACAGCGTGACGGCCGCGCCGTGCCGAATTTCAGGAAAAAACCCTAAAGGGAAAAGCGGGAGGATCGATGATCAGCGGGTCGCCCTACGGCAATTACGCCTTCGCCATGCTGACCGCCAACGCGCGGCGGACGCCCGACAAGATCGCGCTGGTCTGCCGGGGCCAGAGCTACAACTTCGATGGGCTGAACCGGGCGGTGAACCGGCTGGCCAATGCGCTGTCGGGGGCCGGTATCAAGGCCAGGCAACGGGTTGGTTCGCTGTTGAGCGATTCGCTATCCATCGCGATGCTCTATCCGGCGGAGGCCAAGATCGGCGCGGTGATCGCCGCGTTCAATCCCTACTGGCCCGAGGAACAGATCGTCGCGACGGCCGAGCGCTCGGGCCTCGACACGTTCGTCTTCGACCAGGCGAACGCCGCGATGGCCGCACGCGTGCGGCCGCAGCTGCCGCAGGTGAAGCACTGGTTCGTAACCGGCGGAACGGCCGAGGGCGCCGTCGCGCTCGATCCGCTGATGGATGGCGCCTCCGATGCCGAGCCCGCGCTCGGCGCGTCCAACGACGACATGATGGCGTTCTTCTACACGTCGGGCACGACCGGCGTGTCCAAGGCGGTGGTGCACAGTCATGCCAGTTGCAAGGCGATCAGCGACTTCCTGCTGGAGATGCCCCATGACGACGGCCATGTCTGGGGCACGGGACCCATCATCTGGGGCGTGGGCTATCCCTGCACTTTGGGGGCGGCGCTCTATGTCGGCATGAAGGTCGCGCTGGAGGACGATTTCGGGCCACGTCCCTTCCTGGAAGCGGTTCAGCGCGAGAAGATCAGCCACGTCACCATGCTGCCCAGCCAATGGGCCGACCTGCTGGCGAACCATCCGCACGACCAGTACGATTTGAGCTCACTGAAGGTGATCCTGCTCGGCGCGGAGCCGATCGGGCAGGCGCTGCTCGCCAAGATTCGCAAGCGCCTGCCCGATGTCGAACTCTATGCGTTCTACGGCCAGACCGAGGCGCCCTATAGCTGCATCGGCAGGCTGCGCGACAATCCGGAGACGCCGGACGGTGTCGGCTTCGGGCGCGTCGGGTCGGCGGTGCAGATCATCGATCCGCAGGGGCAGCGCGTGACCGGCATCATCGGCGATGTCGCCATCGCCGGACCGCATCGCATGGTCGAGTATCTGGGCCAGCCGGAGAAGACAGCCGAGGTGCTGCGCGACGGCTGGTTCTTCTGCGGCGACCTCGGCATGCGGGATTCCGACGGGCGCATCCATGTGCTCGGTCGCAAGGAGGACGCCATCGTCAAGGCGGGTCGCTATATCCGTCCGCTGGAACTGGAAGACGCGGCGATGACCATCCCGGGGGTCAGCGAAGCCGGCGCGGTCGGCACGCCGGATGGGGCGCCCGAGCAGAAGATCATCCTCGCGGTTTCAGCCGCCGACGATTCAGTGACTGAAGCAAGCCTACGCGCCGCGCTGGCTGAGAAGCTGCCCGCCAGCCACTTGCCCGACCTGATCGTGCTGGCCGATGCGCTGCCGCACAGCCAGGACGCCTCCGGCGCGCGCGGCAAGCTTATGCGTCGCACGATCCGCGACCAATATCATCACTTGCTGGAGGCTGGGGCGTGAGTGCGGTCAGCGCGATCAATCTGCGCGACATACTGGACGAACATCGCCGCCGCTGGCCGAACAACGAGGCGGCGGTCGATGAGGACGGCAGGCTCCGCCTGACCTATCCGGCGCTCGCCGGGCGGGTCGACCGGCTGACTGGTGCGCTGAGCCGGGCTGGCATCGGACAGGGCGACCGTATCCTGTGGCTCGGCCAGAATTCCTTCCGCATCCTGGAGCTGATCCTGGCCGCCGCCGGGATCGGCGCGATGGTGTGCCCGGCGAACTGGCGGCAGTCGCCCGACGAGCTCGATTTCATCATCGCCGATGCCGTACCCAAGCTGGTCGTCTGGCAGGAGCCGGAGATCGGCGAGCGGGTGCGCGGGACGAAGGCCTTCCTGAAGACCGGGTGTTGGCTGCGCCACGATGCGGATGCCGGACAGGTCAGCGAATACGAGGCCTTCCTTGCCGCCGCCGAGCCGGTTGCGGCTTCGGGCTTCACCGATCCGGCCTTGCCGGTGGTGATGCTCTACACTGCCGCCTTCGGCGGCACGCCCAACGGCGCCTTGATCAGCCATGACGCCATCATCGGCCAGAGCCTGGTCTACGCCCCGGCGCGGCGGATCACGGCTGACTACCGCTACCTGAATGTCGGGCCGATGTTTCACGTCGCAACCTTGATGGAGACTCTGGCGACATTTGTCATAGGCGGCTGCAACGTCTTCATGCCACGCAACGACGCGGTGGATGTCTGCCGCATTATCGAGGTGGAAAAGATCGAAGGCGCCTTTGTGATCGGCCCGGCTGCAGAGCAGCTGGCGGAAGCCAACAAGGACAGGCGTTTCGACCTCAAATCGCTGCGTGCGCTTAAGGGTTCCGATGCGTGGAACGCTATGGTGACGGTCGATGACAGCCCCTGGGGGCAGAAGCCCTTCGGCTATGGCCAGACCGAGACGTTGGGCTACGCGACCTACTCACTGCTGCAGGGCGCCGGCGCGATGGGGCGGTCGTCGCCGGTCGTGCTGATGCGCATCCTGGACGAAGCGGGCAATGAAGCGCAGGCCGGCGAAGTCGGGGAAATCGCCGTGCGCGGCCCGACCGTTTCGCCCGGCTATTGGAACCGGCCGGAGCTGACGGCACAGCGCCAGGGCGGCGGTTGGCACCGCACGACCGACCTCGGCCGGCGCGAGGCGGACGGTTCGATCAGCTTCATCGGCCCCAAGGGCCAGCTCATCAAATCCGCCGCCGAGAACATCTATCCGGCCGAGGTCGAGGCCTGCATCCGCCGCCATCCGGCGGTGAAAGATGTTGGCGTCATCGGCGTACCCGACCCGGTTTGGGCTCAGAGCGTCAAAGCGATTGTGGTGCTGAGGCCGGGTGCGCGCGCGAGTGAAACAGACATCATCGAGCACTGCCGCGCGTCCATCGCCTCCTACAAGAAGCCGCGTATCGTGACGTTCGTGTCGGAATTGCCGCGCGCGGGACTCGCCATCGACTACGCGAAGCTCAATGCTGAGCATGGCGGCGGCGGGTATCCGGGAAGCGGATAGACCTAGGGCGGGTTAGCGAAGCGTAACCCACCCCTTCGGCCCGATGAGGCGGGTTATGCTTCGCTAAACCGCCCTACGACCTCTGCTTGTCGCGCGAAGGACATGAAGGCGACCGATACACCCTCAGGCCCGGCGATCATCGCGGGCGGGTTCTCGTCCTCGCCGATCCAGATCGTGGCGCGGGGTGGATAGGTGATACCGTCCGAAACGATCGCGCCGCTCAGCACCACATAATAGGCACCGCCATGGGTGATGCCGGGTTGGGGCAGAGCAACGCCGGGTTCGGCGGCGAGGCGGCAGGCAGCAATACCGTCCGGTTCTTCGAACAAAGTCTCGCATTCGGTGCCATGGGGGGACGTCGGGTCGATATCGGCTACCATCATCCGGCCGCGCCTTCCGCGCGCCTTGTTTACCGGCTTCAGGAGCGATCCTTCGCCGGGCATCTCGTGATAGCCGATGATCGAGCGCGGCCTCAGCGTCAGGTAGTTGAACCCATCCTCGGTCGCCACAATCGGCCCGTAGGGCGTATAGGCGTCGGCATAGTGAACAGAGCCGGGGGCGACCGCATGCTTGCCCAGCGTGGCGCTGCCGCCGACGAAGATCTGATACTGATCGATTTCGTGGAAATGCGCGGGGATCACATAGGCCGGCGGCCCGTTCACAAGGAAGGCCAGCGGATGGTCGGATGTCTCCGCGCGCCGGCCGATGAAGTCTGTGGCGGACGCGCCTTCCTTGCTCACCTGGACCGCGTTCTTCGCCTGCGCGTCGGACGGAATGGCGGACAGCATCGTTCGATCCTCCCCTTTTTCTTCAAGGAGAATAGCGCTCTCGCCCTACCAAGCAAATGGTTGCTTTCAACTCCACCCGTTACTAAGCTTTTCGCAATTTTCGGCTGTCGCGGACGGCTCTCGGGGGAATGGGGATGGCGGACGCAATCAGGGTCGAGCCGACCACGGCAACGGTAGGCGCCGATATCTACGGTCTCGATCTGTCGCGACCGCTGGACGGCGAGACAGTGGCGACGGTGCGCCGGGCGCTGCTGGATCATCTGGTGCTGTTCTTCCGCGAACAGCCTCTGCTCTCTGTTGACGAGCATGTGCGCTTTGCCAACTATTTCGGCGAAATCGATCTGCCGCTCTTCCGCACCAAGGCGTCCGAACGGCCTGAGATCCTGGTGCTGGACCAGGTGGCGCCGAAGGGCGAGGGCGCGGATTCCTGGCATGCCGACAACACCTATATGCAGACCCCGCCGATGGGCTCGATCCTCCAGGCGCGCGTGCTGCCGGAATTCGGCGGCGATACGTGCTTCGCCAGCATGTCGGCAGCCTACGACGCGCTGTCGCCGGCGATGCAGGGTTTCCTCGACGGGCTGACCGCCACCCACTCGCTGGAGCAGATGGTCGAGCGGACCAAGCATGTCGCCGGCACTTCACTGCGCGACAAGCTGTCGGCCTGGCTGCCGGTGTCTCATCCGGTGGTGCGGGTGCATCCGGAAATCGGCCGCAAGATGCTGAACGTCAACGCCAACTGGACGCAGTCGATCGACGGCCTCAGCTACGCCGAAAGCACGGCGCTGCTGGCCTTCCTGTTCGATCACGTGAAGAGCCCGGAATTCCAGGTCCGCCTGCATTGGAACGCGGGCGACATCGCCTTTTGGGACAATCGCGCCGTCCAACACTACGCTGTGGCCGACTATACCAGCCGCCGTGTGATGCAGCGGATCACGATCACCGGCGACCGGCCGTTCGGGCCGATGAACGGAGCACGCAATTGAGCACCAAGTCCGCCGAGCCACTGATCCTGATCGATCCGGCGACCGGGACGTCGCTGTCCCGTCTCCAGACCTGGCTGGCCATCGCGGTAATGCTGAGCGGCACCACCTTCGTCGCTTTGGTCGTCACCGCCGTCGCGCCGATCATGCACCGGATTGCCGAACATTTCGGCCAGGGCACAGACGGCAAGACGGTGGCTTACGGCGTGGCGATCATGCCCAGCATCGGAATCATGATCGGCGGTCCGATCACCGGCTGGGTGATCGAGCGGGTCGGTTCACGGAACCTCCTGCTGCTGGTCCTGGCGCTGTTCGGGCTCACCGGCTCCGCCGGCCTCTATCTCGACGATATCCAATTGCTGATCGTGACGCGCTTCATCCTGGGTATCTCCGCAGCAGGCATCGTGACAGGCACACTGATCATGATCGGCGAGTATTTCGCGCCGGAGATGCGCATCCGCATCCTCGGTTATCAGGGCGCGGTCGGTGCGATTGCGGCGCTGGCAATCATTCTGGGCTCGGGCGTGCTGGCCGATGCCGCGGGCTGGCGCGCGCCGTTCGCGCTGTATCTGATCGCTTTCATCGTCTTTTCCGCCACTTTGGTTGCGGTACCCAGGCGGCCGGCGGGCGGGCCGGCCCAGAGGGCGGCGACCTCGGGCGGCTGGTCGGCTTTCGCGGGCCTGTGGATCCCGCTCGCGATCACCGTGGCGCTGTTCGTCGGCTCGTTCATGCCGACCTTGCAGGTCTCGTTCCTGCTCAAGGATCTCGGCGTGCTGAGTTCGTCGGTTCAGTCGCTCGTGCTGGGGGCCAGCGCGATCATGGTCAGCCTGGGTTCGGCGATGTACGGGCCGCTCAGGCTGCGGGTCTCAGATCGCTGGGTGCTGCGGCTGTGCAGCCTGTCGATCGGAGCCGGAATCGTGGTCAGCGGCCTTGCCCATGAGGCGATCCAGGTCGCGGTCGGCTGCGCGATCTCCGGGATCGGCACCGGGCTGCTCAATCCGCAGGTCAACAACATGCTGCTCAGCCGCGTCGGCGCGGAGGCGCGCGGCCGTTCGGTCGGGCTCGGCTACACCGCGCGCTATGCCGGCGATTTCCTCAATCCCGTGATCGTCGCCCCGCTCACGCTGGCCGTCGGCCTGCACGGCGCATTCATTATCCTGGGCGGCGCTTTCGTGGTTGCCGCGATCCTCGATGCCGCGCTGCGGCGCCTGACCCCGGCTTCGGCATGAGGACGGAAATCGACGCCACGGACGGCGGCAGGTTCGGCGCCTATCTGGCACTGCCGCCCGGTGACGAGCCGGCGCCGGCGCTGGTCGTGATCGTCGAAATCCGCGGTCTGAACGCCAATATCCGCACAATCTGCGACGAGTATGCGGCGCGCGGATACCTCGCCATCGCGCCGGATATCCTCTGGCGGATCGAGCCCAACCTCGATTACGACCCGGACACGGAGGGGGGCTGGAAGAAGGCTATGGCGATCAATGCCGCCTTCGACGAAGCCAAAGCCATCGAGGACCTGACCGCGACGCTGGGTTGGATCCGCCGCCACTCGCGCTCGAACGGAGTTGCGGGCGTGTTGGGCTACTGCCTTGGCGGCAAGCTCGCCTATCTGATGGCGGCCCGGACGGATGCCCAGGCCTCGGTCGGCTACTACGGGATCGGCATCGATCGCGCGTTGGGAGAGGCGAGCGCCATTGCCCATCCGCTGATGCTGCATATCGCGGGAGAGGACCGGTTCGTGCCGCCTGATGCACAGCGCGCGATCGTCGACGGTCTGGCTGCGGTTTCCGGCGCGGAAGCCCATATCTATCCTGGCGCCGACCACGCTTTCGCAAGACGGGACGGCGTGCGCTTTCTTGCCGAGGCGGCGACGCTCGCCGATGCGCGGACCCTTGCTTTCCTCGACCGGAACCTGAAGCGCGCTTAAGCGTCGACCCGTTCGTTCACCGCGCTCAGGAAATTGCGGATCGCGGTCTCCTCATCCTGTAGGTGGAAATATTTCTTCGCGCCGGAGCCAATCACGCGACCGATCTGCTCGTGGGTGAATGCATCCTCGCGTAGCGTGTCGCGCAGCCCGACGCTGCCGACCGATTGGGCGAAAAGCTGTCCCGCATTCTCGACCGGCGGGTAATAGACCGTCACCTCCCACACCGTCTTGTCACGCGCCAGCGGCCAGACATTATAGGTGAAGAAGGTGCCGCGCAGCATGCCGACATAGAAGTTCGGGAAGATATGATAGAGGTCGAATGCCCCATGCCATTTCGGTCCCTTGCCTTCGGTCTCGTTCTCGACCGAGAAGGCGTCGAACGTACCGACACCGTAGCGGAAGCTGATCGCCGCGACCGGTGACGGGCTGAAGGTCTCGGGCGCGGCGCTCGATACCAGGCTATGCGGGCCGAAAGCCTTGAGCGCCGCATGCTTGAAGCGCTTGCCCTTGTCCGTCGCGGTGCGGGCCAGCGTGTTCTTGTGCAGATAGGGCAAGTGCCAGCCCTCCATCTGCGCCTCGATCAGGGTCTTCCAATTCACGTTCTCGACCGCGCGATAGCCGTGCGCCTTGACCATCGTGGTGAACGGATAGCCGTCGATGAACTCGGTAACCGGCGCCAGGAAATCTTCCAGGCTCTCGTCCGGCGCGTCGGCCAGGTTGATGAAGATGAAACCCTGCCACGCGCCGCAATGGATCGGCGTCAGCCCGTTCTCGGCGAGGTTAATGCCGAAGAACCGGTCGGCGTCGCTCACATGCACCAGCGCGCCCTTGGTGTCGTAGGCCCAGCCATGGAACTGGCAGGTGAAGTAGCGGCATTTGCCGCGTGCCTCCCAGGCGACAGGATTGCCGCGATGCGAGCACATATTATGGAAGGCGCGGACCACGCCGTCGCTTCCGCGTACGACCAAGACGGAGGTCTCAGCGATCTCGATATTGCGGACGAAATATTGCCCGGCCTCTGCGACGTCCGCCTCGCGGCCGACATTGACCCAGCTGCGCTTGAAGATGGCGGTGCGTTCCTTGTCGTAGAACGCATCGGAGACATAGGGCTCGACCGGCACCGGTGTGCGCGGCAGCTCCGGATATTGATCCATGAAGAGGTCGCCGGCCGCGCTCATCGTGCCCTCCGTCAGATCCAGGTGTCGTGAACCGGCTCGAAGCGCGAGACCGGCATCAGATAGGGTGGGTTTACCTCGTCGAACATCTCCACCGCCATCGCAGCCTCGGCCATGGCGAGGCAGAGGTCGAGCAGCCGTCGCTCCGCGGATGGGAGCGCGTCGAGCGGCAGCGTGTTCAGATGGTCCAGCGCCTTGGGCAGCACCGGCAGCATCGCGTCGTAGAACGCCTTCACCTCGGCCATCGAGGCGGCTCCGATCGCGGCGTGGCGCTCACGCTCGGTGGGAAGCGCCAGCCCCAGGAACGGCTCCAGGAGGTCGAAGCCTGCGGGCAGGAGGCTGGTCATGCCGCGCTCGCCGCGTATTCGGGCTCCAATACATCGCGAAAGCGGGCGCGAAGCGCATCCATGTCCTCCAGCACCGTCCATTCCGAAACCATGGCGGAGGGCGCGAGCGGCGTGTATTTCGGCCAGTCCTCGCTCAGCCGCTTCGCCGCTTCGTCGAAGGCGAAGATACCGGCCAGCCTGTCGGCCTCTTCCTTGGATTTCAGGATGACGTGGCAGAGCACGAAATAGGGAGCTGGGATGCCACCCTGCTCGGGGCCGCGTACGCTCTGGATGATCATCTTGGAGACGTCGATATCCAGGAACTTCTTCGCCAGACCCGCGCCCATGGGCAGGTGCGTCTTGAAGTAGTGGTCGAACTTGAAGGTTTCGCCGGGCGCCGAGGGGTACATGAAGGTCAGCACATGCATGAAAGCCTCCTTCGAACGGTACCGTGTCTTCGAGGAAGTTCACGGCTGAATTTTCAAATAAGATTATCGTGTGAATTGTATGATGAAAATTGAATGAGTCCAGCAAATTTCCGTTCGCGCCCTTCATTGAATTCTGCGCGCGCCCGGGTAGCTTCTGGACCCAGCTTCGACACCCAAGGAACAGCGATGGTTCAGCCCCTCGATCTCACCAGCCTCGGCGCGGCCTACGATACCGGCGCGCTGAAACCGGCGCAGCTGTTCGACACGATTTTCGCCCGTATTGCCGAGATTGGCGAACGGCCCGTCTGGATCAGCCTGGTGCAGCGGGCGCGGATTGCCGAACGGATTCAGGAAATCGAAAAGCGCAAAGAGGCCGGCGAGAAACTGCACTTGTTCGGCATTCCATTTGCTGTGAAGGACAATATCGACGTCGCAGGGGTGCCGACGACCGCTGCCTGTCCGGAGTTCGCCTACACGCCGGAGCGCTCGGCGACCGTCGTCGAAAGGCTGGAGGCGGCGGGTGCGATCGTCGTCGGCAAGACCAACCTGGACCAGTTCGCGACAGGCCTGGTCGGTACGCGCTCGCCTTACGGCATCCCGTCCTCGGTGTTCGATCCGGCCTATATATCCGGTGGATCGAGTTCGGGCTCGGCGGTTTCGGTCGCTTCCGGACTGGTCAGCTTCTCGCTGGGCACGGACACGGCCGGTTCGGGCCGCGTACCGGCCGCCTTCAACAACATCGTCGGGCTGAAGCCGACCAAAGGCTTGGTCAGCACGCGCGGTGTCGTCCCGGCGTGCCGGACGCTGGATTGCGTGTCGATCTTTGCCGGTACGGTCGACGATGCGCTCAAGGTCCTGGCGATCGCGGAGGGCTTCGACGCGGAGGACGGCTATTCGCGTAGCGCGCCATCGACGACAGCATCGCTACCGGTTGCGTTCCGCTTCGGCGTGCCGGCCGAGGGGCTGGAGTTCTTCGGCGACAGGGACGCCGCCGCGCTCTACGAGGAGGCGATCCGCAATCTGGAAGCGCTCGGCGGCACTGCGGTCCGCATCGACTTCACGCCGTTCCAGGATGCCGCGCGCCTGCTCTATGAGGGACCCTGGCTGGCGGAACGGCTCGCGGCGCTTCGGGCTTATAATTTCGAACGCGCCGATGCCGTGCATCCGGTCGTGTGGGACATCGTCTCGAAGGCCGGCGGCACCTCGGCGGTGGATGCCTTCAAGGCGTTCTACCGGCTTGCCGACCTGACCCGCGCGGCAGAGGCCGAGTGGGACAAGATGGATGTCCTGTTGCTGCCCACTGCCGGGACGACCTATCGGATCGACGAGCTGCTGGCCGATCCGATCTCGCTCAACAGCAATCTCGGTCGCTACACCAATTTCGTTAACCTGATGGACCTGTCAGCGATTGCGGTGCCGGGCGGCTTCCGAGCCGATGGGCTTCCGTTCGGTGTGACGCTGATGGGGCGCGCCTTCGAAGATGTCAAAATTGCCGGTCTTGCCGACCGGCTGCATCGCACGCTGGAAAATGCCAGCGTCGGCGGCACGGGGCTGCCTTTGCCGACCCCGTCGCCGGGGGCGTCTCAGTCGAACGCGATCTCGCTCGCGGTCGTCGGGGCGCATTTGAGCGGCCAGCCGTTGAACTGGCAGCTTATCGACCGCAAGGCTCGTCTGGTGCGCACGGCGCGGACCGCGCCGGGCTATAGTTTCTACGCGCTCGCCGGCACCAAGCCGGCCAAGCCCGGCCTCGTCTATGACGGCAAAGGGAAAGGTCTGATCGAGGTCGAGATCTGGGAGGTCGATGCCTCCGGCTACGGTACCTTCGTCGCCGCGATCCCGCCGCCGCTCGGCATCGGGACGATCAAGCTGGAGGACGGCAGCGCGGTGCAGGGCTTCATATGCGAGGCGTATGCAATCGAGACCGCGGAAGACATCACTGCGTTCGGCGGCTGGCGCAACTGGCTGAAACGCTAGCGTCAGCCGACATGCGCGGCGAAGAAGGCCATGATCTTGTCGAACGTCTCGGGTAAGGCCGGGGCGTCCTGCTGTTCGACATCGAATGCGTGCTGCCATTCAGGATGCGATACCAGTTCGCAGGGGACCCGGTTCCACTCCAACTCGCGCTTCATCAGGGCAGACTGCTCGAAAGGAACGTCGGTATCCTTTTTGCCATGCAGAAGCAGGGTCGGCGGGTAGGACGGCGTGATATTCCATAGCGGCTCATACGGTTTGAACCAAGCCGCGTCGGTTATGGGGTTGTGTCCGGAGACGCCCTGCGGCCAGAGGCCGTTCTGGCGGCAATAAAGGTAGAATCCCGGCCGGCCTTTTATGCCTTCTCCATCCGGCGCATTCGAGATCGGTGGGCCTGAGACCGGCGCGTACCCTTCCTCGCGCGACACTGCCAGATAATGATCGGAATAGAATTGAGACGGCTGCGAATACCACGCTCCAGTCAGGTCGCCGTACCCATAGAAGGAGACGATCGCTCTCGGCTTCGGCTGCGCGCGGTACCCGGTCGTCAGCGCGAGATAGCCGCCGGCGGACATCCCCATGACCGCGATACGGTTCGCGTTCGCGCCGAACAGCTCCGGCCCCTGACCGACCAGCCACGCATAGGCGTCATCGACATCCTCGACGATGCCGTCAAGTCGCGTTTCCGGCGCAAGCCGGTAGTCAATGGAGACGACGATATAGCGGTTCAACAGCCGGTTGAGCAGCGCGGCAGGTGGCAGCTTAGCCCGCGACCCCATGATCAAGGCGCCGCCATGGATCCACAGGATCACCGCGCGCTCCGGTCCTGTTCCCTCGCGGTAGACGTCCGCCTGGATCTCGAGCGACCCGACCGTCTTGTAGGTAAAGGTCTCCTTATTAGCCATGGTGCGCCGCCGTATAACGATACGGGCCGAAGGTCAGCAGCGCGACGCCGCTATAGATCAGGATTCCGATGATCGTATAGACTGCCGCGTCGTAGCTGCCGAAGCGGTCGAACACCGCGTTCAGGAACAGGGGCGCCAAGGCCCCGAAAAGCAGCGTCCCGGCGAAGGCGACGCCGGCTATCGCGCCGAATTCCTTAAGCCCGAAATAGCGCGAGAGCAGATAGGGAATCCCAGTGAACTCGACTCCTGCGCCGACGCCGATCAGCGCGCCGGCAAGCAGGATAAGCGCTTCGCTGTGGACATGCAGCAGCATCCACAGCCCCACAGCCGCTGTCAGGAACAAAGGTGCGATGATCTTGGGCGAACTCGTGCGGTCGGCAAGCCAGCCAGATCCGGGTTCGACGAACATTGTGGTCAATGCGAAGGCCTGGATCGCCATGACCGCGCTGTCGATCGACACGCCGCGGTCAGTCAGGAGCGGCACGATGGTCGAGAACATCGCCGTCATGCAGCCCGCGCCAAGCGGCAGGATGCTGAATATCCACCAGAACAAGGGCGAACGCATGGCTTCGCGATAGGTCATGCCCTCGAGCGGCAACGGCTCCTTATTTTGCTGCGCGATACGGGCTGGCGGCTCGCGGAGGAAAAGATACATGACGGGAAAGCCGGCCAGGAGAACGAAAGCACCGTCCGCGAGAAAGCCCTGCCGCCACCCGTGCGATGCCAATATTGCGGCAGCGAACATCGGGAAGAGGAAGGCGCCGCCGCCATTTCCGACGCCGCTGGAAAAACCGAGCCAGAAACCCCTGGTCCGGTCGAACCATTCGGACAGGATCTTTGCGAAGACCAGGATGCTCGGCATGGCGCCGACCGCGCCCGCGATCACGAAGCCGAGATAATAGAGCGAAAGGTTCGCCGGTACCTGCGAGATCAGCAACAGTGAGAGCGCCAGCAACACGTTGCCGATCAGCGCTGTCTTGCGCGGGCCGATCCTGTCGGCGAGTTTCCCCGCGAATGGGCAGGCCAGGGCATTGCTGAGGGCGCAGGCGGCGAGCGCGCCCGCTACGGCTGCGCGCGACCAGCCGAATTCTTCGGCGATGGGTTTCAGATAGACACCCAGCACCGCAACGATGGCCGGGGTGACGCTGACGAAGGAACCGAACGTCGTCGCGAAGACGGCGCCGGCTCCGCGAAGTTTTGCTGCCGACAGGGCGGGGGCGATCTCGCGTGCCGCGAGGATGGGGTCCGTGGTCATCCAGCTGGGGACACGCGCATGCTGATTCGGTCCTCACATTTGTCGGCGGCGAGTCATTCGATATAAACTTCCATTCATAGTATCTGGTAAATTATAGGGTGCAATAGGCGGGCTTGCCGCCTACCTAGACCGTTGCGATCGGACAGGCCGGCGATCCGACGGCGCCTGGGAGGCGGAGCGGCGGCGCGGTCAGCAGAAAGGCGCTGCGCTGGCGTGCGCCAAGCCATTCCGCCAGGTCCTTCAGGTACCAGAGCTCGCCCAGATGGATGCCGAGCTTGAACAGGCAGTGCTCGTGCAGGCGCAACCCGGTCTCGTCCTTCGGGCCGATGCGCGGTTCGAACAGCTCGACGGCGGCGTTGTCGGAGCAGATGGCGACGATACCGCTGTCGTCGATCCATTTCAGAAGCCGGTCGTCGTGCCCGTCCAATCCGCCGGTATGGCCGAGCAGATAGGGCATGCTCGGCTGCTTGTTCATGCCGAGCAGCAACACGTCCCAGCCGGTGTAGATCACCAGGAAATCGCCCGGCCGGATTTCCACCTTTTGCCGGTCGAGCGCCGCCATCACATGGTCGTAACCCCAGCCCATGCGCTGATGGCCGTGGATGGCGAACATATTGAGGAGGGCGCCCCGGCCCTGGGGACAGGATTCCGCCAGGTTCTGGATGCCGAGCGACTTGGCGTAGGGGCCGCCGTCACTGTCGGGCCCCAAGATGTCCTCGTCGGCGCGGAAGCCGTTGTAATAGGTGATGCGCTGTCGCCCGTCGCCGTCCGCGTCGTACAGGCGTCCCCAATGGCAGAGGGCGTCCCACTGGGTAGAATATTGCGTGTAGAGCGTGACCCCGTCGTCGCAGACGCTGCCGCAGCTGCCCGGCATGAAATCGCCGTTCAGCAGATTGTGGGCCGGATGACCGTCCTGCTCGGTCGAGAACAGCTTCGGCGCGCGGCGCACCAGAACCGGACTGTCGCCGCCGGGATAGTCGAGTGGCAGCGACAGGGTGAAGGCGATGCCGTCCTCGACCTCCCGCATCGCCGCCAACCGCCGGTCCGGCGTCAGCAGATTCATCCTGCCGCGCTGGTCGTCGGGGCCGAAATCGCCCCAGTTCGAACCTTCCGGGCGGTGCGTCCAGCGCTTCGATTGCATTGTCGGTCCCATAGGTCTCATGCGGGCATCGCCACGCCGCCGTTCGGGCGCAGCACCTGGCCGGTCACGAACTTGGCAGCGTCGGATGCCAGATACAGGATCGCATAGGCGATGTCTTGGGGCTCGCCGGTGATACCCAGCACCGACCCTTTGGCGCGGTCGGCCAGGAGCGCCGCCTTCTTCTGCGTATCGATATCGCCGTCGGGCGTGCGGTAGCGGTATTCGATCATCGGCGTGTCGATGAAGCCTGGGGCAATGGCGTTGACCCGCACGCCGCGCGGCCCTGCCTCATGCGCCAGGGTGCGCGTCAGCATGCTGACCGCCGATTTGGTCATCGCATAGATCGAGAGGCCCGGCGCCGGGAAATCCGCGCCGGCCGACGAGATGTTGACGATCGAGCCGGATCCTTGCGCCATCATTCGCCGCGCGGCGGCAGCACAGCCCCAATAGGTGCCCTTCATATTGACCGCGAAGACCCGGTCGAGCTGGTCTTCAGTGGAGTCGACCACCATCGATGTCAGGATGATGCCGGCGATATTCGCCCAAACGTCGATCCTGCCGCCGCGCTCGACGGCGAAATCGGCAAGCCGCTCGACGTGGTCTCGGTCGGTCATATCGGTCTCGCGGACATCCGCGCGGCCGCCGAAGGCTTCGACCGCCGCGCGGGTCTCCTCCAGGCCTGCCGGGTTCAGGTCTGCCAGGACGACGTGCGCGCCGGCCTTGGCCAGGGTGATTGCCGCTTGCCGCCCGATGCCTGAGGCCGCGCCGGTCACCACTGCCGTGCGGCCTTCCAGGCCGAACGCGCTTTCGATTTCACTGTCCATGCCCACTTCCCCGGTATCGATCTTTACCCAGGTTAGAGTGTCCCGCCGCGCGTTGCGACGGGTTTCGCGGCGGTCGTGCCGATGGTAGGAGATTCTCGGGGTTCAGCGGGCTGGAGAGAGATGATGCATGTCGGGGTGTTCTATTTTCCCACAGCCTACGGAATCGAAATGGATGAACTTGCCCAGGGGCTCGAGGCGCGCGGGCTTGAGTCGCTCTTCCTCTGCGAGCACACGCATATTCCGCTGAGCCGGCGTTCGCCGTTCCCCAGCGGCGGCGAACTGCCGAACCGGTACAAACATTCCTACGATCCATTCGTCTCGTTGTCCTTTGCTGCCGCGGCGACGCGTTCGCTCAAGCTCGGGACCGGCATCTGCTTGGTGCCGCAGCGCGACCCGATCGTGACGGCCAAAGCTGTAGCCACTTTGGACCGGCTGTCGAACGGCCGGTTCATATTCGGCGTCGGCGGCGGCTGGAATGCCGACGAGATGGAAAATCACGGCACGCACTATGAGGAGCGTTTCAGAGTCCTGCGCGAGCGTGTGCTGGCGATGAAGGCGGTATGGACCGAAGAGGAAGCGTCCTTCCACGGCGACTATGTGAATTTCGACCCTGCCTGGTGCTATCCCAAGCCGCTGCAGCGGCCGCACCCACCGATCCTGTTGGGCGGCGAAACCGACCATACGCTTAAGCGCGTCATGGAATATTGCGACGGCTGGTTCCCGCGCGGCGGACCGGATTTCGATCCTGCCGAGGCGGTTCGCCGGCTGAAAGAGGCCGCCGCGAGGGCGGGGCGCGATTTCGACGCCATGTCGATCACTGTGTTCCGAGCACCGCCGGACGCCGCCACGCTTCGGCGATACGCGGACGCAGGTATTGCCCGTGTGCTGCTCGACGTGCCGGATGCAGGCCGGGATGAAGTCCTGCCCTTGCTCGACACGTACGCAAATTTGGTGAAGAGCCTTGCCTAGGCCAGCGCGCACGTGCACGAAACGAGGAACTGTACCCTGTTTAGGCCGTCGCTGCCTTATTGGAGAAGCGCGTGAGAAACAGAAAATCGACTGACGATTATCTTTTTTCTATTTACCTGAATCAGGGAAGATATAGCGATCCCAAATCCTTGGTAAGCCATAGTGCTCAAGTTTATAGTCAAAATGGAGAAGATGGCTACATAGCGGAGATATTTAATCGGATTGGGCGCAGGGATAAATATTTTGTTGAATTCGGTGTTGAGGACGGCCTTCAGAACAACACGCGATTTCTTCTCGAGCAGGGATGGAGCGGGGTCTGGGTCGATGGCGCCCCAGCCGCTCTCGCGCGCGCAAGGGAGACATTTGACGCCTATGTTAAATCCGGGCGCCTGAAAATCATCGAAAGCTTCGTATCGAGAGACAATGTCGACGATATTCTCGATTCCGCTCAAATCCCCGGCCGGTTTGATTTTCTGTCTTTGGATCTGGATCAGAACACGTCCCATGTCTGGAATGCGCTGAGACGGCACGCGAGGGTTGCCTGTATCGAATATAATGCCTCGATACCGGCCGGATTGGCGCTTGAGGTGCCTTACGACGAGAACGGGCGTTGGGATGGCACAAACTGGTTCGGCGCCGGTTTGAAGAGACTTGAGCAGATCGGAGGCGCCAAGTCGTTGAGCCTGGTGGGATGCGACCTCAATGGCGTGAACGCCTTCTTCGTCGATTCGGGGGAGGCAGTCGGCAAGTTTGCGGAGCCGTTCATCTCCGAACGACACTGGGAACCCCCGCGATACAGCCATATCAATCATGCCGGGCACCAGCCCTCCAAACAGGCGCGGCGCTGGCTACCCTCCGAATAGCGCGATGGTCAAAAAGGCGATCTCGCCTGACACTGATGGTTATTCGACTTTGACCCAGTGTTCCGTGCTTTCCTTGCCGGTGGCTTTTTCGAGAGCAGTCAGCATGGTGCGTAGGGTCTTCGCCATTTGATGCCGATCGTCCGGAGAGAACGCACCGAAGGCGTGGGCGTAGTGGGCAACCGTTTGGTTGAATAGCTTCTGGCTGAGACGCAAGCCTTTCGGCGTGAGGCCGACATGAAGGGCGCGCCGGTCGGTCTTGTCGAGGCGCCGCCGGACGAGTCCGCTGGCTTCAAGGCGCCCGAGCGTCTTGGTCATCCCGCCCGGTGTCTGCAGCGAGTATGCCGAAAGGGTGGTCGGCGAAAGCCAGCATGACGGGCCATTCACCAGCAGCGACATCAGCACGAAGCATTCCGCTTCCGCGTGGCCACGTGACGACGTCCGGACCAAGCCCTCCTGAACCTCGGCGAGGAACAGCTCGTTCACGCGTCCGATGCGGGACATCAGGAACATGAGCGCGCTCCATTCCGCGTCGCCGCCCGCGAGGGGCGTGCCACCCTCGTCTGCTACCTCGGCCCCATGATCTTGATCGTGGTTCATACGATACCCGAAACCCAAAGACGCGACATATCAGGGACCGAACCTCGTTGCCATCGAATCCGTCCAGGCACGAAAACTACGGTTGCATGCCGGCGCGTTTTGCACAGGCCCCCCAGCCGCCCTCCTCGAATGTCGCTTTGTCGCAATAGACACCCACCGGCAGATAGGGCCTGACCTCTGGCGTGACCGGCCCGCCCGCCAGGGCTGCCGTCAATGCTTGGATGTTGCGATTGTCGCGGGGGAAGAAACGCCAGACGACCTGGTTGTCGAGATAAGGGCCCCAGTCGAACCAGTTGGCGTCCTTGGTCGTTTCGGTTTCATGCGGCCGGTCCGCGGCGCTGGACACGACCGCAGTATAGAAGCCGTCTTTGTCGATTTTAAGGTCGTGGTCCATGCGGCAGGTCAGGGCGATACCGGCCAGGACGTTGTAGTTGCACATCGTCCAGCCCTGAATATCGGATGGTTTGGAGCGCGGTTCGCCGTTTCGCGTATCAGGCGAGGTAAAGGCTTTTGCGTGGATCACGAAAAGCGGCCCGTAGCGGTGTCCGAAGAAAAGGGACGCGTACTGCACGTCCGGATTGGCCAGAAGATCTACCGGTAAATTGTAGTTCGACGATTCGCTCAGCTTAGGCTGCTTGGAGACATAGGATCCCGGCAATGGCAGCGGCGGAAAATTGGGAACGTCTTCGAACGCCACCGGCAGCGGTTTGGGGTAAGGTTGGCATTCGTCGAAATGCTGCGTCACCCGGCCGTCCGGTCCGCGGACAGTGATTGCCGGAAGTGGTTGGCCGGCGCTGTTCGGCTGATCGCCCAGGTCGCTGCCGTAGATGCGGTACACGAAGATGCCGCCCGCGTTCGGCTCGCCGTGTTTGGTAAGGCCGATATAGGACGTGTTCGGCGCCGGGTTTGGCGGCGGCGGCCCAAATACGAAATGAATCGTATAGCGTGGCGCGTCCTTCCCCGTTTTTTCGGTGCGCCAGGGATTGGCGCTGCCCGGATCGGGGTCGATATGAATGTCCGTCAGCTGATGCAGATTGTCGGTATGCATGTCGTTGGGCAGCATCGAAAAATAACGTGCCTTTGGATAAGGCCCGGACATCTCGACCGAACCGCCTGACACGACTTTATAATTGAAACCCCAATAATTGGCGCCCGACGTATCGATCGTGAACGGGAACCGATTGTTGAGGATCGCGTTCGTCTGGCTGGTCCAACCGAGGCAGGCCGGCCGATCGGCGCCCGCTGGCACCGTGCCGTGCGCTGTGTCCTTGGGCCATTTGGCCGGATCGCCGAGTACGATCCCGCATTCGTCCTTGATACCATTTGCGATGCGATGTTCGACGTCGATCAGCTTTGGACTACCAAGCGCGGCAAAGGCCGGCAGGACTGAGGCGGCTCCCTGAGACGATGCCGAAGCGACTGCGGCAAACGTATCGTGCATTTCCGTCAGTGGGCCGCGCAGCGTATCTGAGGCCTTCGGGATCAGCAGCTCCAGGATCCGGGTCAAATGCACGAACGGCGGGACGTCGCCCGGCTCGTCGATGCCGTCGTCGATGCGGCGAAGCTCGGTGCAGAACCCGCCGTCGGCGGATTTGGCGGCTGTCGCTTCGAGGCTTGTTCGCGGAGGCGTGCCAGGGGATGCCGCCGCTGCGTTTGCAGCGAGAAAACCGGTTGCGAGCACTCCGACAGCTGTTAGACGAACCTGCATTTCTTCCTCCCGATGTTCCCGGATTGCGCTCCGGTTTGCGGTCGCGGTCAGGCTTGGCTGTTATAGAAATAATTTCTTAAGAAAATATAGTCAATCGAGTCCCTGATCGATCCATCCTCCGAGCTTCCTTTGCAGAAGAGATTTTGAAAGCATAATCATTGATTATCAATATGTTATAGTATGATTTTAAGGGGTGATTGCCGCGTTTGGCTCTCTGCGTGCGAGCCTCAAAAATCCGGATTGACTCAATCAAAATTAAATTTATATCTCAGGAAAATATATAATTTAAGATGGCGTGGCCGCCGCCGCGACGTAAACGCAGCTTATGGGGAGGGTCAGATGACGGTAGGGGGCATGGCACTGCAATCCATGGCAACCAAACCGCCCGGCGCGTTCTCGTACGACGTGAGGGCTTCACGACAGCGCGTGTCTCCTGAAGCGACATGTGCTGTCCGACGCTCAAATCCCGTTCGTTCGACGATGCCTGCTTGGCATGAATCACAGAACAGGTGAGGGCCGGGATCGGAAATACCGCCCGCGGTCGTAGCGCGAATGGCGGCGCCGGGTTGGTCTTCGGACAACAGGCCGGGAAAATCTGGGGAGGGAAGCAATGGTGGGCAAGAAATCTAGATTTTTGATGTGTGGTGCTGCGAGCGCCGGCATGCTGGCTTGGTTGCCGCTGGCACATGCCCAAGGCAACGATCAGCCGGTCGCGGCTTCGAACGGCCTGGAGGAGATCGTCGTCACCGCGCGGCGGCGCGAGGAAAAGCTGCAGACCGTTCCGATTTCGGTTCAGGCTTTCAGCGGCGAGACGCTGCAGAAGCATCGGGTCGAAGGCATACAGGATCTCAGTAAGCTGGTTCCCGCACTGACCAACGTCGAAACCAAGCGCGATGAGGAAGGCCTGTCGATCCGCGGGCTCAACAATTCCGGCGCCTCGGCGCAAGGCCAGTCTAACTCGGTTACGACCTATTTCGCTGAAGTGCCGTTGCCTACCGGCGACAGCATGGGCTCGGGGCGGTACTACGATCTCGACGACGCTCAGGTCCTGAAGGGGCCGCAGGGCACTCTGTTCGGGCGCAATTCGACCGGCGGTGCCCTGCTGATCGGGCCGAAGCGTCCGACCAACAATTTCGAGGGCTATGCCGAGGTCCAGTTCGGCAATTACGGCGACCGCGAATATCAATTCGCGGTGAACGTTCCGATTGTCGACGATGTCCTGCTGGCCCGTTTCGCCGGCGAGCGCGTGCGGCGCGACGGCTTTACCCACGATGTCATGACAGGTCAGGATTTGGACAGCCGGGATTCCTGGTCGGGCCGCGGCTCCATCACGTTCCGACCGGCCGACAGTTTCGAGAATTATTTCGTCTACGACACGTACTATTCGCATTCGACGGGAACGTCGGAAATCCTGGCTTACGCCAATCCGAATTTCGTTATCACCAGCCTCGGCTTGATTCCGGGATGCAATACACCGGTGACGCTTGGTGGCGCCGGCGTTCTGGGTGGTTTCAATTACGGCGCCAGCTTCTGCTCCGGCGTACTGCCGCGGGTCGCGCTGTTCCCCGGCAGCGTCGTGGACGATGCCGTGGCCCAGCAGAAGGCGCTCGGCATCCGCGCAAACAACGGCTCAGTAAACGGGCTGGATGTTTCGGTCAGTTCCGGCGCGACCGATATCGCGACCTGGAGTATCGACGACAACCTGACGCTGAAGAACATCTTCGGCTATCGCGAATATAAGGTGCTGAACCGGGCAGACGGCGACGGCTCGGCGCTCAAGCTGCTCGACTTCCCGACCCCCGGAGGCTGGAACACCACGACCGCGCAGTACAGCGAGGAACTCCAGTTGCAGGGCAAGTCGCTCGACGACAGGCTGGTGTGGACGGTCGGCAATTTTGCGCTCTACAGCCACGCCGCCGGAAACGAGAACAGCACGACGGTCGCAGTCGGCAGCACCACCTATACCAACTTGCGGCCGACGGAGCGCAGCGAGGCCCTCTTCACCCAGGCGACTTACGATTTGGGCGGTATCACGCCGATGCTGGACGGGCTCAGATTCACCGGCGGCTTTCGCTACACGTGGGATTTCCGGCGTCTATTCCAAAACCAGTACAACGCTAGGGGGTGCGTACTGGGAACGTCGGCGAACGGGTGCACGATCAATCTCGCTTCGGAATTCCATGCGCCAACGTGGAATGTCGGGCTGGACTACCAACTCGGTTCCGACACGCTGCTCTATGCTACCGGCCGGCGCGGCTATCGCAGCGGCGGTCTCAACACTCAATCCGGTGGGGCCGTGTCGCCCGAGTTCCAGCCCGAGACCGTCACCGACGTGGAAATCGGTGTCAAATCCGACTGGCGGATCATGGGGATGCAGGCGCGGACCAATCTGTCCGCCTTTCATTCGGATTTCAGCAACGCCCAGCTGAGCGAATCCGGCACGCTCATCGGGCCTACCGGCGCGGCCCAGGCGGTGAACGCGATCGTCAACGCGGCCTCGGCGACGATCCAGGGCATCGACCTGGACGCGACGCTGATCCCGGTGACGGGGCTGAAGCTGACGGCGTCGTGGGCCTATACCCAGGCCAAGTATGACAGCGTCGTCAATTTCTTCGATCCGAATGACCAGGCGACGAAGCGGCGGCCTTATCCCTTCACGCCGCTGAACAAGCTGGTGCTCGACGCCAACTACACCCTGCCGCTGCCGCAGGAATGGGGGCCGATCAGCGTCGACGTGACCTGGTCCTATTCGACGCACCAGGCGCTCGCCGTGCTGGTCGACCCGATGGGCAACCAGTCCGCCTATCGCACGCTGGACCTGCATCTGGCCTGGGACGATATCTTCGGCCAGCCGATCGATGCGCAGTTCTTCATGACCAACGTCACCGACAACGAATATCGGATCGGCGGTTTTCCGGTCGGGACGTCGCTCGGCTTCGACGCCTTCGTGTGGAACGAGCCGCAGATGTTCGGGTTCTCGCTGAAATATCGTTTCGGTGGTCCCGCGGAGACCGAAGCGGCGCCGGCAGCCTATGCGCCGCCGCCCACTCAGGCGCCTGCACCCGCGCCGAGGAGTTATCTGGTGTTCTTCGACTTCAACAAATCGGACCTTAGCCCGCAAGCCAAGGACATCGTCGATACCGCGGCAAAAAATGCATCGGCGAACAAGGTCACGCAGCTGACCGTAACCGGTCACACCGATACGGTGGGGTCGGACGCTTACAACATGCGCCTCAGCCGTCGCCGTGCGGAAGCGGTCGCTGCACAGCTGGAAAAGGACGGCGTTCCCTCCAGCGAGATCGCGATCGTGGCCAAGGGCAAGCGGGATCTTCTGGTTCCGACCGCGGACGGCGTTCGTGAGCCACAAAACCGGCGGGTGCAGATCGTCTTCGACGGTGCCGCGGGGAGCTGATCGCCGAATCTAATCGGCGGGTGGGTCGTTCACGGCCCACCCGCCGTTACAACCGGCCCGTTTACTCAGTCCCGAGATGACGGTCGAAGAATCGGGCGATCACTTTCTGCGCGTCGATCGACTCCGGCAATTCTGGAAACTCTCCGAAAAAGCCGTGACCTAACCCGTCCCACACATAGAGCTCCGCATCCACGCCCGCCTTCACCAGCTGTATGTGGGTAAAGATTGCAGTGCTCAGCTCGAAATCCCGCGTGGCGGTCAGCACCAGAGTTGGCGGGAACTGTGCCAGCACGGTCGGAGCCTTGATCGGATAGGCGTCGGGATCGTCGGGTGAGACACCGGCGAAATAGGGTGACGGGACCGCCGACTGATCGGCGGTCAGCGGCGGCGGGGCCCGGCCGCCGGTCAGAGCCGCGCCAGTATAGATCGAATCGCCGTTCACCATGCCCGCCGAACCGCACAGCACGCCGATGGCGCCGGGAAGCGGCTTCTGGTTCTTGATCAGGCTGGCGGTCACTTCGGTCGTCAGCCTGGCCCCGGCCGAACAGCCATAGATACCGATATTCTTCGGCGCATATGTTCTGAGCAATTCCGTGTAGACGGCAACCGCATCCTCGGTCGCTGCCGGGAAACGGTATTCCGGCGCCTGCCGATAGTCGACGGTCACCACCGTCATCCGGCCGAGGCCGACGATCGGGACCGCCTCTGCCTCGCCGCTCGTCAGGCCGCCGACCAGGAAGCCACCGCCATGGAGGTTTATCAGGACGCGCTTCTTATTGCGCGCCGACGTCCCGTCTTTCGGACTCACGACCGCGACTGGAACGCCAGCCAGGTGTTTTTCCTCGATGATGACCGGATAGCGTTTTTTCAAGCGCTCCAGCGTCGGTTTGGTCAGCATCTCGTCGAGTTGCGCCCGCCATGCGTCGATCGCGGGGCCGGGACGCCCCAAGTCGGCGAGCGGCACGCTCGGCATCGGCAGCGGATGCACCAGCCTTTCCAGCATCACCGCCCTGGCCTCGGGGCTCAGATAAACCGACAGGGGAACATCGACCCCGGAAAGCTGGACTGTTCCGGCGGGCTTGCCGCCCGTATCTTGAAGGTCCGCAGCCTGTACCAATTCAATCTCCGTGCTCAGGAAAGCGCACGCGGCGACAGCTGCCCGAGCGACGGCACGGCTCGCTCTTCCCGTCGCGCGATATGTCGGTATCGGTCTTGGCATGATCTTCCCACATCCTTCTCCATCCAAAGCGCGTCAGCCATAGCCCCTGCGCGAACGAACCGAGGGTTAGCGTTGGAGGTGATGGAAAAGGATGGGATTTCGGGGGCGGACATGCCCCGTCCATGCTCCGGCCACGCCGTGGCCGGACGCCATCATTCGGACAGTCTTATTGGAACACGCCGACGCCCAGCGCTTTCGAGCGGGCGGCAAGCAGGACCGCGTACCATCTTTTATCATTGCTGGAACGCGACATGTCGATCCGCGCGAGCTGGCGGATCTCCGACGACAGCTTCTGGAATTTGCTCTCGACCTCGGCGATCGAACCCACCGACAGCTTCAGCGATTCCGTTCGGCAGAGAAATCCAGGCTCGTTTACATTCATCCCTTTGAAGTGAAAATTGATATAGCCGTTGACCGCACGCTTCATCGGACCGCCTTCCTGCCATTCGATCTCCTTGGCAGTCAGCAACCGGACGCGGTTGTTGCCCAGATTCTCGATCACCCCAATTCGCTCCAGGCGCGCCAACAGCGTGATCATCACGGTTTCCGGGATATTGGCCTCCCGCCGCAGCTCCTCCGGTGTCCAGCCGTTGAGCAGGTGGGTGAAGATAAAGATTGCTTCGGGATTCTCGGAAAGTTCGCGCTCCTGGCGGGCCGTCAACCGCTTCGGTCGACTCTCTGTCTTGCGGCTGGCAAGCTCCCAAAAATCGAACATGTCGATCTCGAGCAGTCCGCAAAGCTTTTCCAGCTGCTCGATCGTAAAGCTGCCATTCGATAGCCAGCGGCCGATCGTGCGTTCCGAAACACCGAATTCCTTGGCCAGATCGCCATACCCGAGACCCCGTGATTTCACGAGCTGTTTCAAAGTGGCGAACGCCGCCAAGAGCTGAGGATTTTGCTGTGCGCCCGCCATCCTGCTTCCCCGCTGGTTCGTTTCTCATACGACGACCACTCTTGTGGCCTGGAGGGAAGATTATAGAGGCATTCCCACCTTGTCTTTGCGCGATGCGATCGACCCAAGCATCCTAATCTCGAAAACACCTGAAAACCGTCGGGTGGGCTAATCTTACAAGCCAAGCATGATCAGGCTCTGGCAACACTAGGAGACCATGATGACCGATCTGAAAATGCTCGAGCAAATCTCCGACAAGCCCGGCTTCTTAGCCGCGCTCGACCAGAGCGGTGGTTCGACACCCGGCGCGCTGCGCGCCTACGGCATCCCGGATACCGCCTATAGCGACGAGGCGGCGATGTTCAGGCTGATGCACGCGATGCGCGTGCGCATCATGACGTCGCCCGCCTTTTCCGGTGACAAGATCATCGGCGCCATCCTGTTCGAAAAGACGATGGACGGTGACGTCAATGGAACGCCCGTGCCGACATATCTTTGGGAGGAAAAAGGTGTCGTGCCGTTTTTGAAGGTCGATAAAGGCCTTGAGGCGGACACGGACGGCGTCAATCTCCTGAAACCGATGCCGGAACTGGGGGCGTTGCTGGAGCGCGCGGTCGAGCTCGGCATTTTTGGAACCAAGGCACGATCGGTCATTCGACTTGCCTCGAAGACCGGCATCCGGGCGATTGCCAGGCAGCAATTTGAGGTGAGCAGAAGGATTCTGGGCCACGGGCTGATTCCGATCCTTGAGCCGGAGGTTCTTATAAACAGTCCGGAAAAAGCGCAGGCGGAGGCCATCCTCAAAGAGGAGTTATTGGCTGAGCTCGAGACGTTGACCGGTGACGAAAAGGTCATGATCAAACTGACCATTCCGGAGCAGCCGGATCTCTATGCGCCGGTGATCGATCACGACCGGGTGATCCGTGTCGTCGCCCTGTCCGGCGGCTATGAGCTGCATGACGCGTGCCGGCGTCTCGCGCGAAATCACGGCATGATCGCCAGCTTCTCGCGTGCGTTGGTCGACGGCCTGAAGTTGCCGATGAGCGACGGGGAATTCAACGACACGCTAAAGTCGGCGGTCGATCTGATCTATCAGGCTTCAACCCATAAGGTCTGACGTCAACACGCCGGGGACGTGCGCGCACACGA
Source organism: Alphaproteobacteria bacterium (assembly GCA_035493715.1). Taxonomy (GTDB): domain Bacteria; phylum Pseudomonadota; class Alphaproteobacteria; order BOG-932; family Roseiterribacteraceae; genus BOG-932. The sequence continues at coordinate 29,966 of DATJHU010000031.1, forward strand.
GCGCGCTGTAAAGCTGGCGTTCCTGGTGTTCCTTGACGTAAGCGGGAGTGATCTGCGCGACGCGCGACTTGGTGCGCACCGACGCATACCAATGAACGACGCGTGTCTCGGGTGACAGCGCCGCGTTCAGATCCACACTGCTGCGCATGCGAAACCAATGTTCTGAGATTTCAGGCGACAGCGGATAGAAGACCTGGGGATCGTGAATGACCAGCTCGCCCGGGCCCGCTTGATCGACTATGTCCTGCAGCAGGTCTGGCCCGATCGCATATGCTTCCCGCAGTCTTTCGGGTGTAACGGCCAGCATGGCGCGAAGATAACGTGCGATCAGCGATGAGCCTGCTTCGGCGCCCATGATGGCGTTATTGGCGCCGCGGAAATAAAGACGATCGAGCCGCCTGAAATATTTCCAGCCATTCGCCATGCGGCGCATCGCCTTACGCAGCAGGTCCAAGCTCAGGGACCGGGCCCACACTAACGGCGACCGTGAGGCGCGGACGAATTTCGGCCAGACGATATACTCGCACCCGATGAATTGCACGGCGGCTAGCAAAGGCCGCAGGGAGGCGACTGTGACCGTATCCATGTCCAGGTAGATGCCGCCCTGTCGGAACAGGATAGCCGCACGCAGAATATCCGATCGCATGACCGGGCTGCTGAGCTGCCCATAGAGCGCAGCCAGCCGATCGCCCAGGCCGAGTTCCGCTCCGGTCTCGGTCAGATAGGCGATCGGGTCGATCCGGTGCAGCGTCACGCCGTCGGCTGCCGCAAGCGCACGCAGTTCGGGTCCGTCGTCCAGCGCATCGGTATGGTGCAGGATCACGTCGGGAAACCCGCTGCGCTCGGCCGCCGACAGCACGGCGAACACATAGGCCCAGGGCAGGTAGGTGCCGATCCAGCAGAAATGCACGCTGGCCGGGATGGTCATCCGTGACGGCCGGCGGCGTCCCTCTCAAGCATGCTAAAGACGGCCGGTTTCCAGCATCTCCTCGGCCTTCCGGAAGGCTGCCGGATCGTCGACATCGACCCAGGCACGGCCCTGGATGTCGAAGGCATGGGCCTTGCCCCATCCGGCCAGCACATTCATCGCACCTGAGATGCTGTCGTCGCCCCTTGCGTGGCTGACTTCAAGCGCATCGAACATGATCGGGCCGCACAGGAATATGCCGGTGTCGATCGCATTGAAGTCTCGGATCACCTTGCCGATATGCTCGATCTTGCCGCCGGCGCATTTGACCCGAGTGACGTCGTCCAGGTCGTTCAACGGGTTGTCGATGTTGAAATCGACGCCGAGCGTCACCGCATTAGCCTCCGCTGGGGCTGCGATCAGCTCGCGCACGATCTCCGGATCGACCAGGTGGTCGCACATGGTGAGCAGGAACGGGCCGTCGACATAGGGCTTGGCCTTCAGCACCGAGGTGCCGTTGGCGCGATCCCAGTCTTCATTGACGATATGGGTGATGCGGACGCCTTCGCGCGCGGAATAGGCATCCAGCTCCTTGCGCAACTCCTCACCGCGATAGCCGCTGACAACGAAGAAATGGTCGATGCCGGCGCTGCGCGCGCGCTCGATCACCCGCACGATCAGCGGAACGCCCTTGATGTGGACCAGCGGCTTGCTTTCGCCCATCTCCCTGAGCCGCGTTCCCTGGCCGGCGGCGACGATCACGCACTGCATCCGGCGCGCAATGGCCGCGTTCAGGCGGATGAAGCTCTCTGTCTTGGTATAGGCTTCGTCGTCGGTGAACTGCTTCGGCGGATGCTTGCAGAAATAGGAGCTCGGTCCTTCCAAGACGCCGCCGATGCCGTTCATAAGCGCCAGCTTGCAGCAGCGGATCATATCGATGACGACCCCGGCAGAGTTGGGCGAGTCCTCGACCGAGAGCCGCAGTTCCAGGTCCATGGGCACGTCGCCGAAGAGGTGCCCCTCCATGCGAATGAAGCAGATCTTGTTGTCGTTCTGCCACGGCACATAGTCGCTGGGGCCGACATGGATGTCGTTGTCCTCCATGCGTTTCTTCGCCACCGACTGGACTGCCTCGGTCTTGGACCGCTTCTTGGACACCAGGCGGCTTTGGTTCTTCATGTTGAGGAAGTCGGTATTGCCGCCCGTGTTGAGCTGATAGGTGCGCAACAGTTTGACGCCACGCTTGGCGAAGATATCGGTCAGCACACGGTGGGTGATCGTCGCGCCCAGCTGCGATTTGATGTCGTCGCCGATGATCGGCAGGTTGCGCAGCCTGAAGCGCTCGGCGAAGACTGGATCGCTGGCGATGAAGACCGGCATGTTGTTGACGAAGGCGACACCGGCGTCCAGCGCGCACTCGGCATAGAACCGCGCCGCGTTCTCCGAGCCCACCGGCATGTAGCAGAGCAGGACTTCTGTGCCGCTGCGCTTCAACTCAGCGACAATCTCCGCCTTGGTCAGCTCCTTGGCGTCGGATTTCACGAAGGTGCGATCTTCTTCATAGTTCGCCATATGCTCCGAGATTCCGTCCAGCACCGGTCCCATGCGCACGATCACGCCGCTGTCGGGAATGTCCTTCTGGAAGACCTTGGTGCAGTTGGGCAGGGAGAAGATTGCCCGATGGACATCGATCCCGACCTTGCGGGCATCGACATCAAAGGCGGCCGCCACCTCGATGTCGCACGGTCGGTAGCCGCCGATCTCGGTATGCATCAGCCCGGTAACGCCGCCGGCGCAACGCTCCGGCGTGTAATAGTGAATGCCTTGGATCAAAGAGCTGGCGCAGTTGCCGACGCCGGCGACCGCGATACGAATTTTGCCTTTAGCCATCTTGTCTGACTCTGCTCACGTTAAAATCGGTCCGCATGTCCGGAATCGCTCATCCGAGCGTCTTTTCGTAAATTCGGTAGGTCTTGTAGGAATTGGCCCCGAGCCGTTCGAGGATACTGCGCATCGGCCGATTTGCCTCTAGAATCCAGGACAGCTCGACCCAGCGATAGCCCAGCGCCTTGACGCCCGGCCAGATCGCGCCGATCAGCTGCAGCGGCAGTGCACTGCCCAGCACGGTGCCGCCCACGCTCTTGCGTACGCCCATCAGTGGCACGCGCGCCGACCTCAGGCCCCGGACCTTGAGGCGCCACAGCAACTTAAGCACGCCGAACGGGAACATCTTGCCGTTCAGGTCGCGGATTGCCTCATTGATGTTCGGCAGGCAGACGATGAAGGCCACCGGCTCACCATTAAGCTCGGCGAACCAGACCAGCCGTTCGTCCAGCAGCAGCTTGATCCGCGTCGCCAACTCGTCGGTTTCCGCCTGGGTCATCGGCACGAAGCCGTCATTCTCGCTCCAAGCATCGTTGAAGATGCTGACAACCCTGCCGATCTCGTTGTCATAATCCTTGAGGTTAAGCTGCCGCATCTTGACCGCGCCGGGCAGGGGGCGTTCGAGCATGTTGCGGGCCGATTTCGACAATGGCTTGTCCATATCGAGCAGATAAGCGAACACATCGCCCTCGCGGCGATAGCCTGCGGCCTCCACATGGGCCGCCTCATAGGCTGGATCGTGGCCCATCATCATCATCGGCGGTGTATCGAAGCCGTCGATCAGCAGCCCGGTTTCCTCATTGATCGACAGGGTGAACGGCCCCTGCACGGTCTCGATGCCGCGGCTGCGCAGGAAGTCTTCGGCCGTCTTGAACAGGGCGGCGAACACCTCAGGGTCGTCGATCGCGCTCAGACAGCCGAACTGTCCGTATTTGGGACTGCCCTCCTTCTGGGCGAGCGGGTCGATCTGCGCGCTGATCCGGCCTATGTCGCGCCCGTCGCGCCGGGCGATCCAGAATCGGACCTCCGAGCGTCGCACCAGTTCGTTCTTGGACGGCGAAAAGGCTTCCTCGCGCTCCGAGATCAGGGGCGGAACCCAGTTTGCGTCATCCTTGTGAACCAGGAACGGAACACGGATGAAGCGCCTGAGCGTCGCCTTGTCGGTTACCGGGATAATGTCCAGCGTCATGGCATCGACCGCCGGCGCAGCGAAAACGGCTCAGCGACGGACGCCTCTCCAGCCCCACTCTCCCCAGCCGACGGGGGGCGGTCGCGCGGCGGCGCTCCAGTCAGTCGGGCGACATAAGGATAGCGCACCGCTTCTGCCAGGTCGTAGCCCAGGTTGAAGACGGTTGCGCTGCGCGGGACGTCGCGCCGGGCATCGTACCAAGTTCCGAACATCCGGTCCGGCAGGAAGCTCATAATCCCGTAATTGCCCTGCTCATTGTAAAAATGGTGAGCCAGGTGCCAGCGTTTGACGCGCTTCAGAAAGGGATTTTTCGGCTGATAGTTCAAATGCTGGACGCAATGGCCGAATTCGTACGCGCAGGTCGTGAGCAGCCCCACGCAGAGCGCGCTCGCTGCACCGGCGGCACCGCCCAGAAGCCAGCCGACCGGAAGCGTGACCGCGGCGATTGTGGGCAGTGTGGTCGACAATGCCCCGAACAGGACCTCAAGCCGGTGCGGATCCTGGTGATGGTCGAAATGAATCCGCTTCCAGGTCCCAGCCGTCCAGCGCGATTTATAAAGAGACCTGCTGTGCAGGATGAAGCGGTGGATCAGGTACCAGGCGAAGGGATAGACGACGAATGCCGCGGTGCCGCCGATCGCCGCAGGGACCCAGCCGGTCGACACATGGATCGCAACGGTCGCGCTGATCGCGGCGACGATCAGATAGGCGTCGATCGCATAATAAGTCGAATAGGCGATCACCAAATCCCGGAAAGACATCTTGCCGAGGTCATAGCTGCGCCCGGTCCATGAACGTCCCGGAATGGCGCTACGCTTGCTCTGGACTGGAGTCATTCGGCCGCCGGCATCGCAATTCGGCCAGCATTTTCGCTCAGCACGCCCAGCCGATAACCCGTGTTCGCGATAATCGACACGGCCCGGTCGATCTGCGCTTCTGTATGGGCAGCGCTGACGCTCGAGCGGATCAGCGACAGGCTCGATGGTGTCGCGGGCGGCAAGGCCAGGTTCAGATAGACTCCGTCCGCGATCAGCGCATTCCAGAATCGTATCGCAAGCTCGCGGTCCGCCATCCTGATGGCAACAATGGGGTTGGCTTCCAAACCAATGTCGAAGCCCGCTTGGGCGAGGCCGTTATGCAGGCGCCGTGCGTTGGCCTGGACGCGCGCGCCAAGCAGGTTATCGGTCGCGATTCGGTGCAGCGACGCCGTCACTGACGCGACGATGGCCGGCGGCAGGGACGCGGTGAACATGTAGGGGCGGCAGACGACGCGGAGCAGGTCGAAATCCGGCAGGTCGGAGACGGCGAAGCCGCCGATCGCACCCAGGCTCTTGCTGAAAGTGCCCACGATGAAATCGACATCGGCCTCTACCCCGGCAGCCTCGGCAAGGCCGCGGCCCTTCTTGCCCATAACGCCCATCGAATGGGCTTCATCGACGATCAGGTAGGCGCCCATCTCGCGCTTCACCGCCGCTATGTCGCGCAGCGGCGCGGTGTCGCCCAACATGCTGAACATGCCCTCGGTGACGATGATGCGGCTTCCGGGCAGACCTTCCAGCCGGCGCAGGCGGCGGGACAGGTCCCGGGGATCATTGTGGCGGAAGCGGATAATTTCGGCCGCGCTCAGTTTGCAGGCGTCATAGATCGACGCATGGCTGTCGGCGTCGATGAGCAGATGATCGTCGCGTCCGGCCAATGTCGATATCAGGCCAAGATTGGCCTGATATCCGGTGGTGAACACCATCGCGCTGCGCCGTCCATAGAAATCGGCGATCTGCCGTTCGAGCGTGGCGTGGCCCGAATAGGTGCCGTTGGCGATGCGCGAACCCGTGGTGCCGGTGCCCGCTTCCCGGATCGCATCGATGCTCGCCGCAATCGCGGCCGGATCGAATGTCAGGCCGAGATAGTTATTGGTTCCGAACAGCAGGATCGAGCGGCCGTCAAGGATGGCTTCCGTCGGAGACAGTATCTTGTCGAACCGGATGTCGAACGGGTTGCGCCCAATGTCCGTCAGTGCCCCGAACGCACTCCGGACGTCATCGAATTTCGAGAAGATGGACATCAAGCCTTTTCTTTCAGGAGCGCTTCGACGGCGCGGCTCAGGTCTTCTACCGACTCGACCTCAGCAATCCGATCGAGTGGAATCGAAATGTCGAAATGATCTTCTATGTCCATCACGAAATCCATGACGGCGACCGAATCGAGGCCCAGGTCGCGCGCGATCCCGGCTTTCGGCGATATGACGGTGCCCTCCGGAACGAGCGCCTTCAGCACGTCGACGATTTCTGCTTCGATATTGTCATATTGATTTGCCAAAATGACGCTACCTATTCCTATCCGTGTTCCTGCCAAACGGTGTTCATTGCCGCCAATACGGTTAAAAAGCAAATTTGCCGGGAACAATTGGTCCGGGAATCAAGTTTTTCTCGGGGGGAATCAACAAAACCGTTTCGCAGTTTATCGTTCGCTATCCTATTTCGGTAGCCAGCCTTGCTCCTGGTACCATGTCACAGTGTCGCGGAAGCCCTCATTGAGTCCGATTTGCGGCTGCCACAGGTTTGGGGGCGGCTGTCGTTCGGCCGTTGACCCCCAATCGTCGTGGAGGATTTCGCGCGCCTTTCCAGGTGTGAGCATGGGCGTCCGGCCCATAATCCGTGCGGCCAGCATGTTTGCCGCCGCTGCCGCATGCACGGTGATTGCGGGCAGGGGCAATCTTAGGGCCTTGCCTCCCACGGCATCTTCCGCCGCGCTCGCTATCTCGTCCCACCCATAACCATCTATGCGCCGGTCCGTGATCTCGAAGATCCGGCCCGATTCGGCCCAGTCGCACAACTTAGCGACCGCGCGGGCGGCATCGGCTGCGTGAATCAGGGCGACGCGGCCTCTGCGGGAGCCCGCTACGGGGAATATCCTGCGGACGGCGCTTTGGAATAGCGCCAGCGTCTCTCTGTCCCAGGGGCCGTACACCGCACAAGGTCGAACCACCGACCAGCCACCACGGCGGAGCGTGGACAGCACTTTTTCGCCTTCGTGCTTAGTTTCGGCATAGGCCGACAGGTGCGGTTCGCGCGCGGCCATGGAGGAAACGTAGATCAACCGCTTAGGGTCGGCGCAGTCGTTCAGCGCGGCGACGAGGTTCGTTGTGCCGCCGACATTGACTGTGCGGAAAACCGCCCGGTCACGGGCCTTGATCAGCCCGGCCGCGTGAACGACCGCATCGGCTTCGTCGATCAAAACATCCAGGGCGCGTCTGTCCGACAGGTCGCCCTGCACGGTTTCGAAATCGCGCCCGGCCAGTTGCGGCAGGTTCCCGGCCCGCCGGGCCAGGATGCGCACGCGCCATCCGGCAGCGATCAGCGAGTCGACAATGTACCCGCCCAGGAATCCCGTGGCGCCTGTGACTGCCGCCAGCCGGGTCACTTAATCGGTCAGCGGCCGGCCGGCGCGGCGCGGCGCTCGAACCGTGGCGCTGCCTGGTCGTTGCTCGGTTCGGCCCTGATCAGGTCGAGATACATCTGCCGCGCTCGCGCCCGGCTAAGCTTACCGGAGGATGTCTGCGGCAGGGAATTGTGTGGAACCAGGACGACCGAGCAGTTGACGCCAACGGCTGCCCGAACCGTGTCGGCGACGGCTTGACGCAAGCTCTCCCGTGCCGCCTCGTCGGTGACGCGGCACTGAACCAGCAGGACAATGTCCTCCGCTTCGGCCCGGTCCACCGAGAAGGCCGCGACATCGCCATTGCGGACGCCGGCGATGTCATGCTCCACCAGCCACTCCAGGTCCTGCGGCCAGATATTCCGTCCATTTGCCAGGATAAGGTCCTTGCTGCGTCCGGTCACCACAAGCGCGCCGTCCAGCAAAAAGCCCAGATCGCCCGTGTCAAGCCAGCCATCGCCGCCCAGAACCCGGGCCGTTTCCTCGTGGCTATTGAAATATTCCCGCATCAGGCTTGGGCCGCGGAACATGATCCGTCCGATCTTCCGGTCGGGTAGCGACGTCCCGTTCGCGCTCCTGATCTCGACTTCATGGCCCGGCAGCACCTGACCGCAGAGGACGAAGGCGCGGGTCCTCGCGTCCTCGTCTTCGTTCGCGACAGGCACGGCGTGCGCTTCCTGCTCCAGGAGGTCGAGATCGATATTGTCGAGTTCGATGCCCCGATTTAACGGTGCGAAGGTAATGCCCAGAGTCGCTTCGGCCATGCCGTAGCTGGCAACGAAAGCCTCTTTTCGAAAACCGCAGCTCTGGAACGCCTCGGCGAAGCGCGACAGCACATTCGGACGGATCATGTCGCCACCGATGCCCGCCACCCGCCAGCTGGACAGGTCGAGGTCAGCCAGTGCCCCGTCTTTCATACGCCGCGCGCACAGGTCATAACCGAACGATGGGCTATAGGAGAGGGTGCCGCCGTTGCGAGCGATGATCGTCGGCCAGACCAGCGGCCGGCGGGCGAATTCCCGAGTGGCTATGTAATCGACCGGCACCTGCGTCGCGACCGGCGCAAGCAGGAACCCCACCAATCCCATATCATGATAGAATGGCAGCCAGGAGACACAGCGATCCTCGGCGTGGATTTGCAGTCCATCCCGCGCAATCCCGTGCAGATTGGCCATCAGGGCCCGTTGCGTGACGGCGATCCCGGCAGGCGACCGCGTGCTGCCCGAGGAGAATTGGAGATAGGACAGGCTGTCCTGCCCAATCGTCGGCAGGTCGCTCCCATCATCAGGAACGGCGTCGAACAGGTCGAACGTTCCGATCCTCAACGAATCGAAAGCCTCGGCGCTTTCCCGCACCATGTCCAGGAATGGCGGGGGCGACAGAATTGCGGCCGCGTTCGCCACGGCGAGCATCAGGCGAAGATGTTCGACATAGCCCGATCGTCCGCCGAACGCGACCGGCAGCGGCAGAGGCACGGCCACGAGCCCGGCATATTGACAGGCGAAGAAGGCGCGCAGGAAATTGCCGTCAGTCTCGGCGAGCATGGCTACACGGTCCCCCGCGACCAGGCCGGATCGCAGCATGCGGCGCGCCAGCGACCGCGCTTGTTCCTTCAGGTCGCGATAGGTAAGGCTTTCCAGAAGATCCCCGCGCGCCGAATAGAATTGGGCGCCCGCGGAAGCATTCGCCGCATAATCCAGGGCTTCAGGTAACGTAGAAAAGTCCGCCGCTCTGAATTTCTGCCCCCCGGTGTGCACCGGAGCCGTATTTCGCACCATACCCTCAAAAACCTCGCATCAAGCGTCCTGAACTCACGGCGAATCTGGCCATCGCCGATCCAAACTACTGTTGGAGGATTCATCGAATCTCAGCTTAGAAGCGGCCTATTGCCGCTTGGAAGCTCAGGTTCCTTCGGGCTTTCCACCGTTGCCTTCTTGAATCTCCTCCAGACATTGGCATCGATTCCGTAACGAGAATCAAGCCGAGCGCGTGGAAGCCAGGATTTTATCCTTGAGAACATCGCGGTCACGCCTCTCAACCGCCGCCGGGCCGAGACTAACCGGATATTCGGCGGGGTATGCTCCTGTTTGGATTTTTCTGCCATGTTTGCAACCTTGTCGGCTACATGCTGAGCCGTGGCTGTCGATGGGCTAGCAGACTTGGGACATTGCCGGTAAGGCAGGGGGTATTGTGACGGCGAGCGAACCCGTGCGTCGGGCATCAGAGATTGAGGAAATCACCAATCTCTATGTCATCCATCCGATCTCCAGCTTTCTGACTCCCCGATTCGCCAAGCTGGGCGTTACGCCAAACGCCGTTTCGCTCATGGGCATGGCCTTTGGGGGCCTCGCCGGCTTCGCCTATTACCACTACCGCGATCTACGATGGGCCGTTGCCGGATTCCTTCTGATGATCGCCTGGCATGTGATGGACGGGACGGACGGTCAATTGGCGCGGCTCACCCATGCGCAATCCGAACTGGGCAAGATACTCGACGGAATTTGCGACTATGTGATTTTTATCGCCGTCTATTCCGGCCTGGCGGCGGCGCTGTTTCGCGATATAGGGCCCTGGTCCTGGCTGATTGTCGCGGGTGCCGGCCTCTGCCATGCGTTTCAGTCCGCCGCATATGAGGCGCAGCGGCAGGAATATGCATACTGGGGTCTCGACCGGAAATCCGCGAAGCTGGCGATGCCGCCGCAGGCCCGATCGGTGGGCGCGGCGCCACGGCCGATGGAGGCGCTCTACCGGCTCTATGTCCACGCTCAGCTTCTGGTTTCGACCCAAGCCGTGGGATTTCGCGACAAGCTGACCCAAGCGATCGACGATGCCGGAGCCGACCACGCAGCCGTCTTTCGTGCGCGCTACCGGGAGATATTTGCCCCCTCGATCCGGCGCTGGTCGATCTTGTCGGCCAACTATCGTACTATAGGCATCTTTCTGGCGGCTGCTATCGGCTGGCCGCTCTACTACTTCATCTTCGAAATCGTCGGCTTCAGCGCAATCCTGGCGCTGCTGCTGATTTATCAGCGATCTCGCTACCGGCTGCTGTTCGAGAGTCGCTCGAAGTCCAGTTCCTAGGCGGCCGCCCGCCGTGTGAAATACTGCGTCGCCGCGATCAGCAGCAAGGACGGGGCGACCGCGGCCAAAAGCGGGCTTAGGTCCAGCAGCAGGCCGACCAGGCTGGTGATCTGCTGTGTGAGAGAGAAGACGATGCCGATCGCCATCCCGATCGCCAGACGCTGACCCCCGGTCCGCGCGCGCGGCGGGCCGAACACGAAAGGCGTCGCTACCAGCACCATAGCCGCCATCGACAGCGGGATGCCGACCTTGGTCCAAAAGGCCTGCTCCAACCGCGCTGCTTGCTGGTTTTCCTCCTTAAGGGCGTGGATGTAGCGGAACAGCTCGACCGGCGGCATGCTGTCTGGCGGCAGGATCAGCAGCCGGACTTGCCTGGGGCTGAGGAAGCTTGGCCAGTCCAGCGTGGCCAGGCGTTCCGTGTGCTCCTCGCCGTCGACCAGGAGAGTCCGGGTGACGTCACGGAGTTGCCACGCATGGTCCGATGCGATCTTGGCTTTGTCGGCGTGGATGAAGCCTTTCAGCTCGCCCGCATTGCCGAAATCGTAGATGTCGAGGTCGCGGGGTTCGTCCTTCAGGTCTACCCAGCGGACATTCAGGTACTGGCCGTTGCCTTGTGCCCAAAAGCCGTTGCCGTTCTCGATCGTCGCGTCGACCGACATCTTGGACATGCGCTGCGCGTCGGCCAGGCGCTGGCCGGTAGGGACCACGAACTCGGCGATCAGGAACAGCACCACGACCAGCGGGATGCTGATCTTCAGCACCGAGCCGGCGATCTGGCGGCGTGAGATGCCGACAGATTGCATGGCGATCAGCTCGCTGTCGCTCGCCAGGTTGCCAAGCGCGAACAGGGTGCCCAGCAGCATGGCGACCGGAATGAGACGCAGCAGGCGCAGCGGCGCGGTCAGAAGCACAAAGAACAATGCATCGAGGACACGGTAGTTACCCTGACCGACATCGCGCAGCTGATCGACGAACTCGAGCAGGCTGAATAACGCCGTCAGGCCCAACGCGACGAGTAGGATGCTTCTAAGCGCTGCCAGCCCGATATAGCGGTCGAGCAGATTCATAATCTTCGGCATAGCTCCCGGGCAGCAGATCCGGCAAGCGGGCCGGGGCAAGCTTCAGGAACCTGCGCAGGCTCATCTTGAGCAGGTCCGAGTAGCTCGCCAGGGCGACGAGGACGGCGAGCAAGGCTGGCACCCACCAGATGCCTGGGAAGGAGCCGACCGTACCGTGCTGGACCCAAGTACGGGCCGAGGTACACAGCAGATAATAGCCGGAATAAAGCAGGATCGCGGTACCGATCTTGGAATAACGGCTCTGCCGTGGCTTGGCCCGGCTGAGCGGCACGCCGAGCAACCCCAGCAGCAAGGTCGAAATCGGCGTCGACAGGCGCCATTGCAGCTCCGCTATGTCCTGTGGCTGGCTGGAGCGGGCCAGAGAAAACGTGCCGGCTGCGGTGGACGCATATTCCGGTGCCCGAATGCTGCGATTGCCGGTCGGAACGGTGACTTCCTCCACGGTCATCGCGGAATCGTCGGGATGGCCCTGGGGCACGAAATCGTAGACATGCGCGTTGTTCAGCAGCACATCGGCCGAATCCTGGCCGGCCTCCAGCGCTTTCTGATTGGCTTTCTCCGCATAGATGATGCGCGGATGGCCCTGATGCATCGTCCGCACGAAGATGTTCTTCGCCGGGGACTTCGGGCCGCTGCGATGCTCGACGAAGATGACCCTGTTGCCTTTGTCGCCGACATAGAAGGTCCCAGCCTCCATATAATCGACGCTGAGCATCGTTTCGGCGCGGGCGGTCAACTCGTGGGAGAGCTGATAGGCCCAGGGGCGCACCACCAGGGACAGAAAGGCAACGATGAGCGCGAGCGATCCTGCCAGTGTCAACACGATCCGAATCACCTTGGTCGGCGTCATGCCGAGGGCGAACATCGCCGTGAATTCGGAGTCGCTGTACAACTTGCCGAACGCCAGCACGATCGAAATGTAGAGCGACACCGGGATCAGCACTTCGAGCGAGATAAGCGCCTTGAGCCCGACCAGCGCGGCGATCGTATCCGCAGGCATCAGCCCGTTGACGGCATCGTTCAGCAGGTTGCCCGCACTGTAGCTGGCGAACAACGTCACCAGGACAGTCAGCATCACGGCCATGGTCCGGCCGACCTCACGGGTCAGGTAATCTCGGAAAATCGCCGGGGGGCTCTGCCGGCGGGCCAGCCTGCGGGCGGCGTCAAAACAGTCGTGGATGCTCATCCCGTAGTGATCAGCCTTCGGTCCTGATGGCATGCGTTGGGGCGCATGCCGGGTGCGCTCGTGCCTATATAATGTGCGCTGTCCCGCGTCGCGTCGAGCCCCACGCGCCAAACCGCCGCTGAAACCGACAAATCCGCCCTAGTAATATTTCATCCGGACATCGACACTGTTGTCGCCGGGATGCAGCGTGAAGCGCACTTTACCGAGGCCGGGCGGCCCGAAATAGAGGATCGGATTGTTGGAAAAACCATAGCCCTCGGTCGGGATGCCGATCGCACTGGTATCGAGATGACCATCGGCATTCTCATCGTGGAACAGCGCGACCGCATAGACTGCAGGGGCCGGCAGGAGGAAGCAGGCCGTCGTCACGGGAAAGGCCACCGGCAGGGTCTGGCGCGCGACCTTGTACTTTCCGTCCAGGAAATGGGCGGCATCGTCGGGATAGATCGTGATCGTGATATTGCCCTTCGCCGACCGCATGCCGCCGACGGTGACATGGAGCGCGCCCTGGTTCGGGGCAGGGTTGCCCGCGCAGGCGGTTTCTCCATCGGCCCTTGCCGCCGGGCTGCCGGCGCACGACGCTGCGATCAGGCCGGCGATGGTGGCCGTTCTTATGCTCGGTTTCAATTTTCGTCCCTCGCGTCCCGGCGCCGATATAGCTTGTTTTCGCGGGGCAAGGGAGATAGGCCGGTCAGCCAGGAAGTCAGGAGGATCGATGCCGGGCGGGCAGCGAGAGGTTGCGGTGTTCCGCCATAACCTGTTCAGGGTATCGGAAACCTTTATCACCCAACAGGCGGGACAGCTCAGCCGCTATCGCCCGCTCTATGTCGGCAGGCTTCGGCAGGGAGAAGGTCCGCCCGGCGCGGAATCCCGGGTGCTGGCCGATCTCGGCGGGATCTGGAAATGGCCGCGTATCGGACTGCAGATGCTGACGCGCGATCCCAGACCGTACCTGCGGCTGCTGGCCGGCCGGAGCCCGGCGCTGATCCATGCGCATTTCGGGGTGGAGGGGGTCTATGCCCTGCCGGTGGCGAAACGCCTGGGAATTCCGCTGGTCACGACGTTTCACGGATTCGATGCCACACTATCGACCGCTGCTCTGCTCTCCTCGCCGGCCTGGGTGAACTATCCACTCTTCCGCGGCCGCCTGGCGCGACAGGGCGACCTCTTTCTCTGCGCCTCGTCCTTCATCCGGGACCGCGTGCTGGCCATGGGATTTCCCGAGGCGCGGATCCGCATCCACTATATCGGGGTGGATTGCGAAACCATCCGGCCGCGCCGCCCGCAGGAGGAGACCCGGACGGTTCTTCATGTCGCCCGCTTGGTTGAGGTCAAGGGCACGCGGCACCTGATCGGTGCTTTCGCTCGCGTTGCGCGGCGCATGCCGGATATCGAACTGGTGATCGTGGGCGACGGCCCACTCAAGGCGATGTTGCAGTCCCAGGCGGATGGGCTGGGCATCGGCAGCCGTGTTCGGTTCCTCGGCGCGATGCCTTACGCGCAAGTGCTCGCATGGATGCGCAAGGCCGCCATGCTGGTGCTGCCCAGCGTCCGCGCCACCGACGGCCGGGTCGAGGGGTTGGGCATGGTGCTGCTGGAGGCGGCGGCGACGGGCGTGCCCGCCATCGGTTCGCGGATCGGCGGCATACCGGAGGGTGTCGTGGACGGCGAGACCGGTTTCCTGGTGCCGGAGCGCGACGAAGAGGCAATGGCGGCGCGCATCGCGGCGCTGCTCGAGGACCGCGCCATGCGTCTCGCCATGGGCGCCAAGGCGCGCGCTCTGGTGGAGGACCGGTTCGATCTCGGGCGGCAGACGGCGCTGCTTGAAGACTTCTATGACCAGGTGCGAGAACGATGACGCGCTCTGCGGTCGTGGTCGCTCACCCTGACGATGAGGCCCTGTGGCTGAGCTCGGTACTGGGTTCGGCTGACCGGATCGTGTTCTGTTTCGGCGATCTGTTCGCCCGGCCGCGGATGTCGGCGGCCCGCCGTCGCGCCGTCGCCGCCTTGCCGCTGTCCAATTTGCTCGACCTGAAGCTGCCGGAAAGCGGCGGTGGCCTGACTGTCGATTGGGCGAACCCACGCCTGACGGAAGCGGGAATAGCACTCGCCGATGCCGATGCCGGCGAACGGTATGCGGTGAATTTCCCAGTGCTGGTCGAGGCGCTCAGGACAGCGCTCGCCGGCTGCACGGCGGTCTATACCCATAATCCCTGGGGCGAATACGGTCATGCCGATCATATCCAGGTCCACCGCGCGGTCGCCGCATTGCAGGGCGAGCTCGGCTATACGATCTGGTTCTCCAACTACGTGGGAGCGGCGAGCTTGCGGTTGGCACAAACGCTTGCAGGCCGGCCCTGCTGGACGGACCGGCGAACCGTCGCGCCCGACGTTGAGCTGGCGCACGCTCTAAGGCGGATCTATCGCCGTTCCGGCGCCTGGACCTGGACCCCGTGGCACCGATGGCCAGCGGAAGAGGTTCTGTATGCCGTGTCGCCTGGGGGGCCGGTTGAGGCCTGGCACACGTTCGAGCGCGAATGGCTGCTCGATGTCGCCGGTTTGCGCTGGTGGCCGCCGCCTTGGAGACGGGCGCGCCGCATTCTCGATTGATGCCGTGGGCCTTAAATTTCCTTCTCCGGGCCACCAGTGATAAGGAATGACGTGTTAAGTAAGACCTCCGGGACCGCGATGAACGACAATCAATCCACAGCCGGGCGACCCGCGACCAGGCTTGAAAACCTGAAGTCCGGCATGCGGTTTCTGGGGCTGGCCTTAGGGTCGCGATACAATCCGTTGCTTGCGCAGGTCGTGGTCATCCGCCGCTGCAACCTCGCCTGCGGCTATTGCAACGAATATGACGATTTCTCGCCGCCGGTTCCGACCGCGGAGTTGCTGAGGCGGGTCGACCACTTGGCCAAGCTGAAAACCGCGACCATTACCTTCACCGGTGGTGAGCCGTTGATGCATCCCGATCTCGACAAGGTGATCAAGGCGGCGCGCGACCACGGGATGATCGTCACCATCATCACGAACGGCTTCAAGCTGTCGCGCAAGTGGATCGAGCGCTTCAATGCCGCCGGCCTCCAGGGCATGCAGATCAGCATCGACAACCTGGAGCCGGACGAGGTCTCGATGAAGAGCCTGTCGTCTGTAAAGAACAAGTTGGCTCTGCTGGCAGAGCACGCCAAGTTCAAGGTCAATGTGAATTCCGTGCTGGGCATCAGCGACGAGCGCACCAAGGACGTGATCGTTGTCGCCGAGACAGCGGCGAAATACGGCCTGCAGCACTCCGTCGGCGTGCTGCACGACCATACAGGCACGCTGAAGCCGCTCACCGAAACGCAGATGCGGGCCTATGAGCAGGTGACGAAGATTTCGCCGTCCTTGGTCCATGGCCTGAACTACCGGCTGTTCCAGGGCAACCTGATGCACGGCAAGGCCAATGATTGGAAGTGCCGCGCCGGCGCGCGCTACCTCTATGTCACCGAGGATGGCCGGGTGCATTGG
The DNA here is from genome assembly GCA_035493715.1 of Alphaproteobacteria bacterium. Lineage (GTDB taxonomy): Bacteria > Pseudomonadota > Alphaproteobacteria > BOG-932 > Roseiterribacteraceae > BOG-932. The sequence goes on from DATJHU010000031.1 coordinate 46,234, forward strand.
TGTTCGCAGCAGCGCGGTTATCCGGGCGTCCCGCTGCTGGATTACACGCGCGACGACATCCGACGCGAATTCCATACCGAGAAATCCTGCAGCCCGACTTGCACGCTGAGCTGCGTCCACCAGACCAGCATGTTCGACCGCTATCGCGGCAAACAGACCAAGCCCGATCCGACCATCACGGCGATTGCTGCGGAATAAACCCTAAGCCGGCTGCGCTTGTCGCCGGCCGTTCAGGAAAAGCCCGCCATAAGTCAATGCGGTCGCGACGACGACGATGCCGACCTGGACCGGTGCGCTGCCACCGGTCAGACTCTGTGCAGCCTTGACGAGCGCCACCATCAGCCCGCCTCCGACAAGCGGGGCGATAAAGGCCGGGGCCAGTTCGCCGACGCCGATGTTCCAGTGCCGCTTCAGGTAGACGCTGCCCCAGATCAGCAGCAGCGGATAGACCGCGAGCCAGACCGCCGAGACCGCGACAATGCCACTCCGCGCGTCGAAGGTGACGCCCACGACAGCGATCCCGCCGCTAAGCAGGATCAGCGTAGCGGCGGCCAGTCGGAGGGCCGTTCCCGGGCGGCCCGTCGCCAGCATCAGTGGGGTCAGCAATTGCGTCGATACCCGCAGCAGCGCCGCGGCGGCCAGTATCTTGAGCGGCAGCGCGGCGGCGGCATAGCTGCTGCCCTGCTCGTCATGCAGCAGCGCGGTAAGCGGATCGGCCACCAGGATCAGCCCGACCATCAGCGGCACGACCAGCGTTGCCAGCCGGGTCAGTGACCAGCTGAGCGACTGCACCAGATGATCGCGGACGGCTGCGACGCGCGCCAGGACGGGCAGCGCTGTGCGGTTGACCAGCGTACCAACCGCTTGCGCCGGTTCCATCGCCACGTCGAACGCCACGCGATAGACCGCCAGCTGCGACGCGCCGTAGAACCAGCCGATCAGCAGGTAGTCGATATTCTTGAACAGCTGCTCGAAGATGTTCGCGGACGCAGCGCGGATGCCGAACCGCACCAGCGGCCGGATCGAGGCCATCTGGAACTGAAAGCCGGGGACAAACGGTCGGGCGACCAGGGCGCCGATCAGGATATAGAGCCCGCTCGCGGTATAGCCGGCGACGACCGCCCAGGATCCTGCACCCGCCATGGCGAGCCCCAGCCGAGTCAGCGCGGCGGCCAGCGTGGCGCAGACATTGACGATGGCGATGCGCTCATACTGCAATTCGCGATTCATGATCGCCAACGGGATCAGCGCCGCGCCGACTAGCGGTTGCTTGATCGCCGCGGCGACGAAATAGGCCTGCATTCCGGCAACACCGTAGAGCGCGGCGATCCACGGGGCGGCGAGCAGGGTCAGGCCGGCGACCGCGATCGCCGCCGCCATGACGAACCAGAACAAAGTGTCGAGCTGCAACCGATTGACCGTCGGCGCCTGCACCAGCGCTTCGCCGGTGCCCAGCCCGTCGAACGCCTCGATCACCATGGCGATCGACACGACGATCGCGGCGATGCCGACTTCTTCCTTGGTCAGGAACAGCAGCACCGCCAGGATCGTCGAGAAATCGATGACCTTCGCGATGATCGTGGCGCTGCCAAGCCAGTTGAAGCCACGGCTGAGATGCTCGCGATGGTCGTCCAATGGTCAGTCCTGCTGCGACGGGGCGGGCAGCGCCGGCGGCAGGATGAAGGACCGTTCGCGCAGCAGATGGACGAACCAGCGGCGCGATTGTTCCCGCCAGGTCTGCGCTTGCACAGGGCTCCAGACGCCGGGAGCCGCGGCGGCAGAGCGCAGCCGATCGGCAATAAGCTCGTGGATTTTCCGCACCCGCGCGCTCCAAGTCAGCTCCCGGCTGCCTTCGAGCGCCTTGGCGGCGATGCGGGCAGCCAAGGCTTGGTCACCGAACACCGTGCTGATGCCGTCGACCAACGCCGCGACGTCGTCGGGTTTGCACAGGATGGCGTTGTCGCCATGCCGCAGCACCTCCATCACGTCCGGCGTTTCGCCTGCCAGGATCGGTCGGCCGGCCGCGAGGTAGAGGAACAGCTTCAGCGGCAGCACGGTCGATCCGTACTTGGCTAGCGGCGCCCAAGAGGGCGGGATCAGCAGCAGATCTGCGGCGAAGATATAGTCCGACAATTTCTCCGCCGGCTGGAACGGCACGACGGTCATGTTGGACATATCCTTGGCCAACGCCTCGATCGGTCCGTCGCCATAGGACCCGACCAGCACGAACTGCACTTCGGGCAGCGACCGCGCAGCCTGGATGACGAGGTCAAGACCCTTCTTGTGATTGACCCGCCCGGTATAGACGACGGTCTTGCGGTTTGGGGCGAGCCCAAGCTTGCGCTTCGCCGCGTCGGCGGAAAGCTGTTCTTCCAGCCGCCGCGGCTCATAGCCATTATGGATGCAGCGAAGCTTGTCGGCCGGGACACCGATCTTCAGGTATTTGCCGCGCGTATATTCGGAGTGGCAGATATTCACGAGCAGCCGCCGGTTGCAGAAGAGACGGTGCAGCCAAAGCTGAAGCGGCGGGATTTGGTCCGGCCAGGGCCTGTAATGGTCGAACACGACTCGCTGTCCGAACAGCAGCGACATCCAGGCGATCCACAGGTTGCGCGTATAGACGAGGTCGGCTCGGCGGAACTCCGTCCGAAAGGGCAGAGTGATGCCGCAACAGAAGTGGCGTAGCGCCGCCGGCCCGATCGGCGCGCGGGCACGCACCGCCGGCATGCCGGCCAGATCCCGGCAGGCGCCGGCATCGCCCGGATCGCGCATCGGGACATGCAGCCACGCTTCCGTCGCGAGCGGTGCCAGATAGCGCGCCGTCGTCACGAAAACCTCCGCGTCGGCCTCGGTGCTGGGCAACGAATTCTCGAACGTGAACAGGATTTTCATAGGCGGCAGCGGCGGTCCAATAGCCTGGCCTCGGGCTTGGCTCAGCCCGGCGAGGAATTATCAAACTATGCGCGCGAGGGACGCCAATCAATCCGGTGCGCCGTCGCGATGCTGCGGAGCGGCGTTTCTAACCCGACATGGAGGCGGGGTGCAGGAGCGGTAGTTCCGGCGCCGCTTCGTGCGCGTTGGGGTCGCCCGGGGCCGTCGCCCAGGCCAGTTCGACGAGCGTCACGGTCCGCCGGCCAACACCGTCAAGCTGGCAGACGATAAGCCCCTGCTCCTCGATATAGGTCAGCACGCGCCGGGCGCGGCCCAGCGAATGCGTGCCATAGGCACGGGCGATCGCGACATCGCTCGGGCAAGGCGACCCTTCCTTCGCCGCGCGGGCGATCATCAGGAAAACCCCCTGAATATCCTCGGGAAGGACGGCGGCCCGGACAGACACATCCTGCCAAGAAGCGTCTTCCGCCATGTCGCTGGCGATCCCAGCGCGGGCGAAGGTCAGCATGCGGCGGAAACCGCCCAGATCCGGCACGGCGGAGCCGAGGCCCTCGATCCGGCAGCGGACCACGAACTCCTGATAGAGGACGCCCACGGCGCGGAATCCCGCGTCCGCTTCCGCCAGGATCGCGCCGAGCACACGGTCCAGCCGGGCGCGCCGCACACCTTGTTCCTCGGCGCTGAGCGGCCGCTCCAAAGTCGCAGCCGTGATTTCCATCGCGGCAGGTTTTGCCGCCATAAGCTCGGCGGCCAGGTCCGGCGGGGGGGTGGTTGGCGCCCGGCGCTGGACGCGGCTCGTATCGGCCGGCAGGGCCGCCATGAGGACGGAATGGGCGTCCTCAAGCGCCGATTCGGGCAGCGGCAACAGCCCTGGGATGGTGTTGCGCGGCTGTGTCGCCGTCGGGCCGATGCGCAGGCTCAGGGGGCGGCGGGAGAGGGCAGGCCCCAGCGCCATGAATTGTCCGCGCTCCAGGTCGCGGAAGGCCTCCGCCTGCCGCCGCTCCATGCCCAGAAGGTCGGCGGCGCGCGCCATGTCGATATCCAGGAAGGTCCGGCCCATCAGGAAGTTGGAAGCTTCGGCAGCAACGTTCTTGGCCAGCTTGGCCAGCCGTTGGGTCGCGATGATGCCGGCGAGCCCGCGCTTCCGGCCGCGGCACATCAGGTCCGTCATCGCCGCCAGCGAGAGTTTGCGCGCCTCGTCCGACACTTCGCCCGCAACTGCCGGCGCGAACAGCTGAGCCTCGTCCACCACTACGACCATCGGATACCAATGGTCGCGAGCGACCTCAAAAAGCCCGCCGAGGAACGCCGCTGCGCGCCGCATCTGGTTTTCGGCGTCGAGTCCTTCGAGATTGAGTACGGTGGACACGCGGTGGATACGCGCGCGCTCGCCGGCGGCCTTAAGCGCTTTTTCGGTATGGATTTCGGCGTCGATCACGAGATGGCCGAAACGCTCCGCCAGCGTTACGAAGTCGCCTTCGGGGTCGATGATGGTCTGCTGCACCCAGGGCGCGCTCTGTTCCAGCAGCCGGCGCAGCAGATGGGATTTGCCGGAGCCCGAATTACCCTGCACCAGCAGGCGGGTCGCCAGCAGTTCCTCGAGGTCGAGAGCGGCTGGGGCGCCGGCGGCCGTGTATCCCATCTCGATCGCAACGGTCATGTCTCGACTCAGAAGATTTCCTCGCGGAGTACGGGGCTTATCAACCTGAGCACACCCCGTCGAGCGCCGTCCGTAATATAATCCGTGCGCCTACGGAGAAGTGGATCGCTTGGATGGAAAGTACGACTGGCGTATCAGCGGTCTGAAGCCAGGGGAGTTCATGAATGGCGCAGATGACGAGCAGCGGCGTGCGTTCCTATCGTATCGCGGTTATCCCGGGTGACGGCATCGGCAGAGAGGTGATGCCCGAAGGGGTTCGCGCTCTCGAGCGTGCCGCCGCCTTGTACGGCTTTCAGATTGCGCTGGAATGGCATGAGTTCGCGTCCTGCGACTACTACCTGAAGCACGGCAAGATGATGCCGGACGATTGGAAGGATCGGATCGGCGATGCCGATGCGATCCTGTTCGGCGCCGTCGGTTGGCCGCAGACCGTTCCCGACCACGTCTCGCTGTGGGGTTCGCTTCTGCAGTTCCGGCGGGAATACGACCAGTATATCAATTTGCGGCCGGCGCGGTTGCTGCCCGGCGTCGTCTCGCCGCTGCGCGATCGCGAGGCCGGCGATATCGATTTCTGGATCGTGCGCGAAAATACCGAGGGCGAATATTCGGCCATAGGCGGCCACATGTTCGCCGGTACGCCGCGTGAGATCGTCATGCAGGAAACGGTGATGACGCGGCACGGCGTGGATCGTGTGCTGCGCTATGCTTTCGAACTGGCCGGAAAACGTCCCGCGCGGCATCTGACATCCGCTACGAAATCGAACGGGATCGCAATCACGATGCCGTTCTGGGACCAGCGCGTCGAAGCGATCGCGGCCGAGTATCCGGCGGTGAAGTGGGACAAATATCACATCGATATCCTGACCGCGCATTTCGTCATGAACCCCGATCGGTTCGATGTCGTCGTCGCCTCGAATCTTTTCGGCGACATCCTGTCCGACCTGGGGCCGGCCTGCACGGGCACGATCGGCATCGCGCCGTCCGGCAACATCAATCCGGACAGAACCGGCCCTTCCCTGTTCGAGCCGGTTCACGGTTCCGCACCGGATATCGCCGGCAAAGGGATCGCCAATCCGGTCGGGCAGATCTGGTCTGTCGCCATGATGCTGGACCATCTGGGCGAAGAAGCGGCGGCTGCGGGAATCCTGCGCGCCATTGAAAAGGTGCTGGTGCTGCCGGAGTACCGGACGGCCGACATGAAAGGCTCGGCGGATACGATCACTTGCGGCAAGGCTATCGCCGCGGCTATCGCGTAGCGAAGCCCACCCCCGTTAGCGGGAGATAAGGAAGGCTGACTGGCGGAGAGAGGGGGATTCGAACCCCCGAAACGGTCTCCCGTTTACACACTTTCCAGGCGTGCGCCTTCAACCACTCGGCCACCTCTCCCAGTCAGGCCGCAGGGTAAAGCACGGGACGGGTTTCCCGCGCAACCCCGCCGCCATGCCTAGACATCCAATTCGTCGATCGTGCCGATCAGCAGCGCCAGGTCCTGCGGCCGCGACAGCCGGTGGTCGCCGTCCTTGATCAGGATCGTGCGCACGTCGCCCCCTGCGATCCGTTCGGCGATTCTCAGGCTGTGCTGCCATGGAACGTCCGGGTCGGCTTGGCCGTGCAACAGGCGGACGGGCCCCGCGAAGGCGATCGGCCTGTCGAGCACCAAGTTCGGGGCGCCGCTTTCCACCAGCTTCAGCGTGATCGGCATCGGCTCGCCATATTCGGAGGGGCGATAGAGGATGCCGTCGCGCAGCAGCGTCTTGCGCTGCTCGTCGGTCAGTTCTTCGTTCATCAGCCGGACCGTGAAATCCGGCGCGGCGGCGATGCCGACCAAGGCCTTCACCTTGTCAGGTCGGGCACGGGCCAGCAGCAGCGCCATCCAGCCGCCCATCGAGGAGCCGACGACGATCTGCGGCCCCTCGGTCGCGGCGTCGAAGATAGCCAGTGCGTCGGCGAACCAGTCGGTGATCGTGCCGTCGGTGAACAGGCCTTCGGACTGGCCGTGGCCGCTGTAGTCGAGCCTCAGGAACGCGCGTCCCCGCGCCTTGGCGGCATCTTCCAACGCGATCGCCTTAGTGCCCGTCATGTCCGAGCCGTAGCCGCCCAGGAAGACGATTCCAGGGCCCGCGCCCAGGGTCGCACAATAGGCCAAGGCCGGCTTTCCCGGCCGCTCAAGTTTTCCCACCTGTGTCATTTCTGCTCGTACTCTGGTTCGGTATCGCCGCCACGGCTATAGCTTATAGGGCCGCCCGGAGCGATTCGTCGGATCGCAAGGGCAGTTAAACAATGCCAAGTACCAGGATCTATGCCGACCGATTTCGATACCGCCCCGGAACCGCTCGTGCGGCGTGACGTGCGCCCGCTCACGGTGCTGCAGGTGCTGCCGCGATTGGTTGTCGGCGGCGCGGAGCGCGGCACCGTCGATATGGCGGCGGCAATCCAAGCGGCCGGCGGCATCGCGATCGTCGCCTCTCAGGGCGGGCCGATGGTGCATGAGCTGGAGCGGGCAAAGGCGAAGCACATCAAGCTGCCGCTTGCCTCAAAGAACCCGCTTGTCATTTGGCGCAACGCCCGCCGGCTGGCGCGGGTGATCCGCAAGCACAATGTCGACATCATCCATGCGCGCAGCCGCGCCCCGGCCTGGAGCGCGCTATGGGCCGCGCGCAAGACGGGCATCCGTTTCGTCACCACCTATCACGACACCTACGCTGCGGAATCCGGCTGGAAGAAGCGCTATAATTCGGTGATGGCGCGGGGCGAGCGGGTGATCGCGATCTCGCATTTCGTGGCAGACCATGTGCGCGCCCAATACGGCATCGGCGACGACGTGCTTAGGGTTATTCCGCGCGGCATCGAGCCGACTCGCTTCGACCCGGCCCGTGTGCCGATCGAGCGCAAGATCAAGCTGGCGCAGGAATGGAGCCTGCCCGACGATCAGCAAATCATCCTCATGCCGGCGCGGCTCAGCCGCAAGAAAGGGCACAAGCTGCTGGTCGAGGCGCTGGCGAAGCTGGGCCGCAAGGATGTCCGCTGCCTGATGGTCGGCGACGACCAGCGCGATACGGGGTATCGCCGCGAGCTGCTTCATCTGATCCATGAGCGGGAGCTCGACGGCGTAGTGCGGCTGCTACCGCACACGACGGATCTGTCTGTCGCCTATAGCTTGGCCGATGTCGTGGTCGCGCCGTCGATCAAGGCCGAGGGATTCGGCCGCGTGCCGGTCGAGGCGCAGGCCATGGGCCGTCCGGTGATCGCGACCGACCTTGGCGGCTTCCGCGAAACGATCGTCGACGGCGTCACCGGCCTGCTGGTCCCGCCCGGCGATGCAGACGCGTTGGCCAACGCCATCGCGGGCGCCCTGGCGCTGGATGACGAGCAGCGCGCCGCAATTGCCGCCGAGGCGATGGGCAACATCCAGGCGACCTTCACCCGTGAGCGCATGTGTGCGGCCACCTTGGACGTGTATCGCGAACTGGTTTAGGTGAGGGGAGGGGGCCGCGCCTTGGAATCGGCTGCGGCACCGACCATAGTGACATCATGGACGAACAAAATACTTTCGGCGGCCGCGCACTGCGGTACGCACGTGTGTCGACCGCGGTCGGCGGTCTGGCGGCCCGGATGGCGGGCGAGCGTTATCTGGGCATCAAAGTCGACCGCGACGCCCACGCCAAGGAACTGAGAGCCGCGCTCGGCGGTCTGAAAGGGCCACTGATGAAGGTGGCGCAGCTGCTGGCCACCATCCCCGAAGCCATCCCCGACGAATATGTGGCGGAGCTGTCGCAGCTTCAGTCTAATGCGCCGCCGATGGGCTGGGCCTTTGTCCGCCGCCGCATGCAGGCGGAACTCGGCCATGGCTGGCAGGAGAGATTCAAAAGCTTCGAGCATGAAGCCGCCGCCGCGGCGTCGCTGGGGCAGGTGCATCGCGCGGTCGCGCTGAACGGGCAGCGGCTGGCCTGCAAGCTGCAATATCCCGACATGGCCTCGGCGGTGGAGGCCGATCTCGGCCAGCTGAAGCTGATCCTTGGACTGTTCGAACGGGTCGACAAGGCGGTTTCGACCAAGCGGGTGCACGAGGAAATCTCCGAGCGGCTGCGCGAGGAGCTGGATTACGAGCGCGAAGCCCGCAACATGGCGCTCTACGCCGAGATCCTTCGCGAAGTGGGCGGCGTGCATGTGCCGACGCGCGTCCCGGAGCTGTCAACCAGGCGTTTGCTGACAATGGGCTGGCTGGAAGGCGAGCGCATAACCGACGTTGCCGACCGCAGCGGCAAGCTGGCCGAACAGGTGGCGACCAACATGTTCCGCGCCTGGTACGTGCCGCTCTACCGCTACGGCGTGCTGCACGGCGACCCGCACCTCGGCAATTACAGCGCCCGGCCGGACGGTTCGATCAACCTCATGGATTTCGGCTGCGTCCGCATCTTCAAGCCCGCCTTCATCGGCGCGGTGATCAACCTTTATCGCGCGGTGCAGAATGACGACGAGGAGATGGCGGCCGAGGCCTATCGCGTCTGGGGTTTCGGCAAGCTGACCAAAGAAGTGGTCGGCATCCTGAATATCTGGGCGAAGTTCATCTATGAGCCGTTGCTCGAGGACAAGCCGCGCCTGATCGGCCAGGCGACCAACGGCATCTACGGTCGCGAGATCGCGCACCGGGTGCATAAGGAGCTGGTCCGTGTCGGCGGTGTCGAGGTGCCACGCGAATTCGTCTTCATGGACCGCGCGACGCTGGGGTTGGGGTCGGTCTTCATCCACCTGAAGACCAAGCTCAACTGGCATCGCCTGTTCGAGGAGCTGATCGCCGATTTCGATACCGACGCAGTGGCGGCGCGGCAGGCGAAGGTTCTGAAGAAGCTGGATATCCCGCTGCCCTAGGCCGCGGAGCCGCTAAAGACCGAAACGCGAGATCGCCGCGAATTTCAGATGCTGCAGCTTTTTGCGGCCGCTGAGCATGGCGGACACGGCAAAGCCGAGTGCGAGCGCCGCCACCTTGTCGGGGTATCCCGGCACCGGCCCCATCGCGTTCAGGAGATCGAATGGCGCCGCCAGATAGAGCAACCCGAACAGCAGCGGTGCACGCCGTGGCCAGGGAACGCTCTTATCCAACAGCAACCGATACGCCGCGTAGGGGACGGCGAGCGCGACCCGG
>DATJHU010000032.1:0-38121 GCA_035493715.1 Alphaproteobacteria bacterium
AACGCGCAACAGGGGATAAGGATTTTCCCGGCCGTAATCGTCGAACGGCGCCAACGGTACGCCCTCGGCCGCGAACCATTTCACATTCGGCGCCACGTAGCCGAACGGGAAGTTCTTGAAAAGGGGCCAATTGCCATAGAACGCTTTGAAGGGCTGAGGTTTATTGGCGACATAGGGGGCGGTCGCGACAGAGGTGGGTGCGCCCGAGGCCGGATCGGTTGTGAAGCGGGTTACGCTGGGCATGGTCTGCTGGGCGAGGCTGACCTGGCCGTCGCCTAAATAAAGGCGCTCCAGGTCGGGTACCGGCAAGCCGACATCGGCGCCGCGATGGGGCAGGGACGCGGATAGGTAAAGCGGGAGCACGCCCGACGGATAGAACGGCGAATAGCTCTTTAACCCTGTTTCCCAGAAATTGGTCTTGAAGATGCTGCCGTCGGCGGCGACGACGGGGGCAGACATCAAGGCCGGATCCTTTGGCTGGGACACCGCCGAATAGAAGACGCTCATTTTGGCGTCGTTCATGATCACAGGCCTGACCGCGCGCTGTATCACCTGCGCGTGGGCGACGTTGAACGGCGGCAGGATAGTCGCGATCCGGTCGTCCAGGTCGCCGCAATGCATGCCCAGATCGTTTGCGACAACAATCTGGTAGCCGGGGTCGGTCTTGAACGGCTGGATCGGGCAGATGGCGATCGGGCCGCCGGGTCGGCTTTGGCTGGTGGAATTGACCGATAGGGAGGCGGCCGAGGCCACAGCCGTCCAAACCAAGGCCATTCCGACCAATAGGAACAGATGCCGATGGCTGATGCGAGCCGCGTGGAGCATGATCGCAGACCTTTCCCAGCCGGCAACCGGATCGCCGCAGATCGCGCCGATCGCCAATTGAAGGGCTGTTGCGACGACGCTTTCACGGGGGCGGGTTTTTCGCTTTGCGATAGATCAATGGGATTGGCAGTCGGCCCCGACTCTCCAAGATCGGGCCTTTGCCTCCCGCTTGCTTCGATTATAGTTGCGCCGAAATCCGCACAGCGCATATCGGGGAAGCTACACGAATGAACTCCAAGCAGATCGGCGGGATCCAGGTCCATCGCGTTGTCGAGTTCGAGAACCTGCCGGTTCCCGCCGGCAACATGTTCATGGACTTCAAACCGGAGATGCTGGCGCGTGGCCGGGAATGGCTGGACGAGCGCTTCATAGCGCGCGACCGCGACGAGATCTTCCTGAGCTTCCACTCCTTCGTCATCCAGAGCGGCGGCCGCAACATCCTGGTCGATACCTGCCATGGCAACCATAAGCAGAACCGCACCGGCGTCAGCGCCTATTACAACGACCTGAATACCGATTATCTGGGCAATCTGGCCCGATATGGCCTTCGGCCCGAGGATATCGACGTCGTCCTGTGCACCCATCTGCATTTCGACCATGTGGGCTGGAATACGAAACTCGAAAATGGGCGTTGGGTGCCGACCTTCCCGAACGCGCGCTATCTGATGTCGAAGGTCGATTTCGACAATTTCGCCAAGATCACGCCCGACCATCACGATGCGATGCATCTGCTGTCATACCAGGACAGCGTGGTGCCGGTGGTCGAGGCGGGGCAGGCGGACTTCATCCATCTGGACCGTTGCCGCGATCATGACCTCGGTAAGGATCTGTGGCTGGAGGCGGCGCCCGGCCACACCCATGGTTCGGTCGTTTTGCATGCCAGGAATGATGCAGGGGGCGCACTCTTTTCCGGTGACGTTTGGCATCATCCGCTCCAGTTCGCCGAACCGTCGCTTTCGATTTTTGTCGAGCAGGACGTGCCCATGGGGCTCGCCACGCGGAAACGCCTGATCGAAAACGCTGTCGATACGAACACGCTGATCATGGCGGCGCATTTTCCGTCACCGACGGCGGGCCGAATCGTGTCGCATGGTGACGGCCTCCGGTTTCAATTTCCGGAGGATTGAGCCATACACCCCGCGGTCGGTTTTTGCGGCCTTTAGTTAGCGGGGGACGAGATGACGAGCTTCCCGGAAGTCCGGATCGCGATATTGGGCGCCAGCGGCTATTCGGGCGCCGATCTGGTGCGCCTGCTGGCGTTGCACCCCGCTGCCCGCATCGTGAGCCTGACCGGCGAACGCCAGGCCGGCAAGGCGATGGCGGAGGTGTTCCCCCATCTGGGCGGGCTCGAGCTGCCGCGCCTCACCAAGATCGAGGAGGTCGACTGGTCGAACGTCGACGTGGCGTTCTGCGCCCTGCCGCACGGCACCACCCAGGCGGTGGTGAAGACGATCCCCGCGACCGTGAAGGTCATCGATATCTCGGCCGATTTCCGCCTGACCGATCTCGACAGCTATGCCCAGTGGTACGGCCACGCTCACCAAGCGGTCGAATTGCAGGCCGAGGCGGTCTACGGCCTGACCGAGCATAAGCGCGACGCGATCCGCGGCGCCCGGCTGATCGCCAACCCGGGCTGCTATCCGACCTCGGCGCAGCTGCCGCTGGCGCCGCTGCTGAAGGCGGGGCTGATCCAGCCCGATGAGATCATCATCGACGCCAAGTCCGGCGTCACCGGGGCCGGGCGCGAAGCCAAGCAGGACAGCCTGTTCGCCGAGGTGTCCGAGGGCATCCATGCCTACGGCATCGCCAAGCACCGCCATGCGCCGGAGATCGAACAGGAACTGAGCCTGGCGGCCGGACGCGACATCAAGGTCGTGTTCACGCCCCACTTGATGCCGATGAGCCGGGGAATCCTGTCGACGATCTATGTGAAGCTGAACCCCGGCACGACTGCCGCCGATCTGCGCAACACGCTGGTCGAGACCTATGCCGACGAACCGTTCGTGCGCGTGACCCCCGAGGGGACCGCACCGGCAACCCGGCATGTGCGTGGATCGAACATGGCCCTGATGGGCGTCTTTGCCGACCGGGTTCCCGGCCGGGCGATCCTGGTTTCGGCAATCGACAATCTGGTGAAGGGCGCCTCGGGACAGGCGATCCAGAACATGAATGTCATGCTGCAGATTCCGGAAACCACTGCACTTTCACAGATCGCGATGTTCCCCTGATGCCTTTGATCCTGCCGTTCGGCGGCAAGCTGCCGCAAATCGCTCCCGACGCCTTCATCGCGGACAACGCCACGATCATCGGCGACGTCACCATCGGATCCGGTTCGTCCGTCTGGTTCAACTGCGTTTTACGCGGCGATACCAACTACATACGAGTCGGTGCTAACACGAACATCCAGGATGGGACCATCGTTCATGTGGCGCGTGAAGGACGTGGCACAGAGATTGGTGATGGCGTGATGATCGGGCATATGGCGATGATCCACGCCTGCACGATCCACAGTCACGCGATGATCGGCATGACCGCCTGCATCATGGACGATGCGATCGTCGAAGGCGGCGCGATGGTCGCCGCCGGCGCCTTCATCTCCCCCGGCAAGGTTGTGAAGTCTGGCGAGGTGTGGGCCGGCCGCCCGGCAAAACTCTGGCGTCCGATGTCGGACTCCGACCGTTACTATTTCGAGTCCGGGGTCGAGCATTATTGCGAACTTGCCCGCGAGTATCGCACCGGCGAGCCGCATACGCGCCCCGCCAAGAAATACGCCTGACGGCTCGCCCGCTGTAGCCTAACGGCTATATGGCCCGCTGTTTGACGTAGCTGCCCGGCGCGTCCTCGATCGGCTTGAGGTCGCGGTCACCGGGCTTGCGGGCCGGAACCATCGCGCCGCCATGCGGGGCAATCCAGGCCTTCCAGTCCGTCCACCACGATCCGTCGTGCTTTTCCGCCGTTGCCAGCCAGGTTTCCGGGTCGGCCGGCAGGTCGTCGTTCGTCCAATAGCCGTATTTGTTGGCCGCCGGCGGGTTGACCACGCCCGCAATGTGACCCGACGCGCCCAGCACGAAGCGGCGCGGCCCGCCATAGAGCTGCGTGCCCTGATAGACCGAATGCCAGGGGGCGATATGGTCTTCCTTGGTCGCGACGATATAGGTCGGCGTCTTTACCTTGCCGAGATCGATCGGAACCTTCTTCAGCGTGATGCCGCCTGGCTCTGCCAGCAGATTGTTCTGGTACATGTTGTGCAGATAGAAACTGTGCATCGCCGCCGGCATGCGTGTGGAATCGGAATTCCAATAGAGCAGGTCGAACGGGAAGGGCTCCTTGCCCAGAAGGTAATTGTTGACGACGAACGACCAGATCAGGTCGTTGGCCCGCAGCATGTTGAAGGTCGTGTAGAGATCCTTGGCGTCGAGATAGCCCGTGCCCTTCATTTTTTCGTCGAGCGCGGCCAGTTGCGCCTCGTCGATGAAAACGCGGACCTCGCCGACATCGGTGAAATCGACCAAAGCGACGAAATAGGTCGCCGAAGCGACCCGTTTCTGCTGTTTCTTGGCGGCCAGATAGGCAAGGCCCGACGCGAGCAGCGTCCCGCCGAGGCAATAGCCGATCACGTTGGATTCGCGCTCGCCGGTCGCCCGCTCGACCGCGTCCAGGACGTCCAGAAAGCCGAGCTGCAGATAGTCCTCGAAATTCTTGTCCGCCAGCGCGCCGTCCGGATTGACCCAGGAGACGACGAAAACGGTGTGCCCTTGCTCGACCGCCCAGCGGACGAACGAGTTCTCGGGGCGCAGGTCCAGAATGTAGAATTTGTTGATCCAGGGCGGCAGGATCACCAACGGCCGCTTATGCACCGTCTCGGTGGCCGGGGCGTACTGGATCAGCTGCATCAGCGCGTTCTGATAGACGACCTTTCCGGGCGCGACGGCGATATTCTCGCCGATCTTGAAAGCGTCGGGATCGGTCATCTTGATCAGGAGCTGGCCTTTGCCGCGCTCAAGATCGTCCAACAGGTGTTCCAGGCCTTTGACCAGGTTCTCGCCGCCGGTCTCCAGCGTCGTGCGCAGAACCTCCGGATTGGTCATCACGAAATTCGTCGGCGCGACCGCGTCAACGAATTGACGCGTATAGAAATCGACCTTCTGCGCGGTGCGCTCGTCCAGCCCCTCGACATCCTTGACGACCGACTGCATCCAGCGCGCGGTCAGAAGATAGGATTGCTTGATGAAGTCGAAGATCGCGCCTTCCTGCCAGGCCGGATCGCGGAAACGTTTGTCGTCCTTGCGCGGCGTGACGATCGGCTCGGACACTTCGCCCATGAATCGGCGGGTCGTGGCGCCCACCAGCCCTACATAGTCCTGCCACAACTGCATCTGCGCCTGAATCAGCTTGCCGGGGTCGGCCAGCATTCGTGCGGTCATCTCGAAGAAGGCGCCGCCGATATTCAGCTTATCCATGGATCCGGGCGCCAGCTGCCCGGATTGTCGTTCCAGGAACTCGGCCACCAGCTTCTGGCCTCGTTCCGCGAGCCGGGCCACGGCGTGGCTCATCTCGACCGGATCGGGCACTTTGATCGCTGGATCGGGCGGTTTCCGGTCGGCGGTGGATTCGGTGGTCTTTGTCATGCGATTTCTCTCACGCCGGCGGGTTGGCGTTTCAAGCTTCCATTTTACCGCTGGACGACGACGCGATTCTACGGGCATTTGGGTGCGCGCGCGGCGACACGTTTAGCAGTGTTCCACTTTCTTTGCACCGGTTGAGTAGCTTCTGCTACAGGTGGAAGAGGATTTACGGATTGGTCATGATTTCGCCCAAGCTCTTTGCTACCTCCCTCCGCATCGGCACTGCCGCATTGCTGTCCGCGACCGCGCTCAGCGCCTGTTCGACGCTGAGCAGCATTTCGCCCTTCGGCAGTAACGTGCCTTATTCGCAGGATATCCAGCCGACTGTGCCGCGTCCGGCGCAGCCTGAGATTCCGGCGTTCAAGGCCGCGCCGAAGCCGCCGCCCAAGACGCCCCAGGTCGACGTCTCCGAGCAGCCGACGCCGGCACCCAGTACGCCGGCACCCAGTACGCCGCCAGCCGCCGCGCCGACACCTGCACCCGCACCCGCACCGAGTGCGCCGCCGCCGGCTTCCGAGCCTGCGCCGGCTGCGCCGCCCAGCCCGCCGCCGGCGCCACAGTCCGCGGCTCCGGAGGCGGCGCCGGCGCCGAAGGTCGCCGCGGCGACAGCTCCTGCCGCAACAGAGAATCCAGCACCCGCCGAAGCACAGTCCGGCGGTGACGCCAACACCGAGAACCTGCCGCAACTGCCTGCGGAGCATCGCGAATTCAAGGACGACGGTTCTTATCCGAATCTCGCGCAGGTTCCGGCGCGTCCGGTCAACCTGCCGACATTCGCCGAAGCGAAGAAGGTCGAGAAGGCGCTGTTGGCCGATAACGAGAAGCAGAAGGCGGCGCCGCCGGACAGCCCGGCCGCGCCATCGGTCGATTCCGCGCCTGAGAAGGTCGCGGTCGCCGCGCCGGTACCGGCCGTGCCGGAAGCCATCGCCGCGGGTCTGCCGCGCCCCGAAGACAAATCGCCCTGCCTCAGCACCAGCCCTGTGTCGGGAAATCCGACCGCGACAGTCCGCTTCGCGGCCGGCTCGTCGTCCATCACGTCCGACGACCTGCAGGTTTTGGCCGAAGCGATGCCGACCATCCGAGGGGCCAAGGGCAGCGTCCGTGTCTTCGGACACGGTGACACGGATGCAACCGCCCCGCAGGGCAGCGGCCGCTTCGAACTGGCTGCCGCTCGCGCCGGCGCGGTCGCTCAGGCCCTTGCCGGATTCGGCATTCCCGCGCCCAAGATCGCGGTCGGCGTCGCGTGCCGCGACGCGGCGACAAATGGCGCTTCGGTTCAGCTTTACGCCGAATCCTGACCGATGCCGGCGTTACGGATCGGCATAGCCGGCCTCGGGACTGTCGGTTCCGGCGTGCTGCGATTGCTGGAGCAGCAACACGACCTTTTGGCGACCCGTGCCGGGCGGCCCATCGAGGTGGTCGCGGTTTCGGCGCGGACGCGCTCGAAGAAGCGCGACATTGACCTATCGGCCTATCGCTTCGTCGACGACCCCGTGGCGCTGGCTGCGGATCCCTCGGTCGACGTCGTTGTCGAACTGATCGGCGGCGATGACGGGCCGGCCCGTCAGCTGGTCGAGAAAGCACTGGCAGCCGGCAAGTCGGTCGTGACCGCCAACAAGGCGTTGCTCGCCCGGCACGGCGTGGCGCTGGCCCAGCTTGCCGAGAGAAACGGCGTCACCCTGGCCTATGAAGCGTCCGTGTGCGGCGGCATCCCGATTATCAAGGGCCTGCGCGAGGGCTTGGCGGCGAACAGGATCGCCGAGTTGCACGGTATCCTGAACGGCACATGCAACTATATCCTCAGCCAGATGCGCGACAGCGGCCGCGGCTTCGACGAGGTGCTGGCCGAGGCGCAGACGCTGGGCTATGCGGAGGCCGATCCCAGCTTCGACATCGATGGGATCGACACGGCGCACAAGCTGGCGATTTTGACCGCGGTCGCTTTCGGCACCGAGGTCGATCTGCCGTCGATCCATATCGAGGGCATCCGTCGCATCGGCGCGCTCGACATCGCCTATGCCGACGAGCTGGGCTACGCGATCAAGCTGCTGGGCATCGCGCGGCGGACCGAGGACGGGATCGAGCAGCGCGTTCATCCCTGCATGGTGCCGAAAGATGCGCCGCTGGCGGCGGCCGACGGCGTTTTGAACGCGGTCGTCGCCAAAGGCGATTTCGTGGACAAGGTGAACTTTGTCGGCCGGGGCGCCGGTGGCGGGCCGACGGCGTCGGCTGTCGTCGCCGACCTGATCGACATCGCGCGGGGCGCGCGCGTTCCGACCTTCGGGGTTCCGGTGGGCAAGTTGGAAAAAGCCAGGCCCAGGCCGATCGAGAATCGCTTCGGCGCCTATTATCTGCGTCTGATGGTCGTGGACCGGCCGGGCGTCATCGCCGACGTTGCGGCCATCCTGCGCGACCATCAGGTGTCGCTCGAATCCGTGTTGCAGCGCTTGCGGGCGCCGGGCGATAATGTGCCGGTCGTCCTGACCACCCATGAAACGCAGGAAGCGCGGATGACCGAGGCGGTGGTTCGGATCGGGGAGCTTGAGGCGGTGGTCGAACGGCCGCGCGTCATACGAATCGAACAATTCTGACACGAAATTCTTGCGGCGCGCGTCGGTGCCGCACCATAGACTAAGCTGACAACGAGGAGAATCGAATGCCGAGCAGTGACAAGCGCGCGATGGATCGCAACCTGGCGCTGGAGGCCGTCCGTGTTACCGAGGCGGCCGCTTTGTCCGCATCGCTCCTGATGGGGCGTGGTGACGAAAAGGCGGCGGACCAGGCGGCGGTCGACGCGATGCGCGAGGCGCTGAACAGCCTGTCGATCGACGGCACGGACGTGATCGGCGAGGGCGAGCGCGACGAGGCGCCGATGCTCTATATCGGTGAGAAGGTCGGCACCGGCGACGGGCCGGCCATCGACATCGCGCTCGATCCGCTGGAAGGCACGACGATCACCGCGGTCGGCGGACCGAATGCCCTGGCCGTGGTGGCGATGGCTGAGGCGGGCGGCTTCCTGAACGCGCCCGATGTCTACATGGACAAGATCGCCGTCGGCCCCGGCCTGCCGGAGGGCATCGTCGATCTCGACAACACGCCGCAGCAGAATCTGGCCGCTTTGGCCAAGGCCAAGGCGGTCAACGTCGCCGACCTGGTGGTCTGTATCCTGGACCGTCCGCGCCACGCCGAGCTGATCGCAAAGACCCGTGAGGCCGGTGCGCGGATTCAGCTGATCACCGACGGCGACGTCAGCGGCGTGATCGCGACGGCACAGGCGGAAACCGGCATCGACCTCTATGTCGGGTCGGGCGGCGCACCCGAAGGCGTGCTCGCCGCGGCCGCTCTGCGCTGCATCGGCGGCCAGATGCAGGGCCGACTGCTGTTCCGCAACGACGCCGAGCGCGCCCGCGCGGCGCGTTGGAACGTGACCGATCTCAACAAGAAGTACCTGCTGGAAGACCTGGCCAGCGGCGACGTGATGTTCGCGGCCACCGGCGTCACCAACGGTTCGATGCTGAAGGGCGTGCGGCGCTACGCGGGCGGCGCCTATACCCATTCCGTCATCATGCGGTCGAAATCGGGCACGGTGCGCTTTGTCGAGGCGCACCACAATTTCGGCCGTAAAATCGGCCCCCGGGGCTTTACGAGAGACGAGTGACCGCAGAGCCCGCGCCGACAGGGACCGCGACCGACTGGCTTTATGGCGGCTTGTCCCTTACCGGCCGGCGCTGGCTGACGCAGCCGAGCGACGACCGGATGGTGCTGGCCGTGGCCCAGGTTCACGGCCTGCCCGATCTCGCCGCGCGGATCCTGGTGGGGCGCGGTATCGGCCTCGATGGCGTCGAGGCCCATCTTTCGCCGACCCTCAGGGAGTTCCTGCCCGATCCGTCGCAACTGCGCGACATGGACAAGGCGGCCGGCCGTATCGCCGCCGCGATCATGGGGGGCGAACGGATCGCCCTGTTCGCCGACTACGATGTCGATGGCGCTACCTCGTCCGCCCTGCTGTTGCGCTTCCTCCGCGCCGTCGGCAGCGATGCGCTGCTCTATGTTCCCGACCGAATCCTTGAGGGCTACGGCCCGAACAAGGCCGCCTTCGGAGCGCTGGCGGCGCAGGGCGCAAAACTCGTCATCACGCTGGATTGTGGAATCACGGCGCACGAGCCGCTGGCGTCCGCGCGCGACGTCGGGCTGGAGGCGATCGTCATCGACCATCATCTGGCCGATATCCAGCTGCCCGAGGCCTTCGCGGTCATCAACCCCAACCGTCTGGACGAGGACCGGTCGCTCGGCCATCTCGCCGCGGTGGGCGTCACGTTCCTCAGCTTGGTGGCGATCAACCGGGCACTGCGGGCCGCCGGCTGGTACAAGGACCGGGCCGAACCGGACCTGAGGCAATGGCTGGATCTGGTGGCGCTGGGGACGGTTGCCGACGTCGTGCCGCTGACCGGCCTGAACCGTGCGTTCGTCGCGCAAGGTGTCAAGGTGATGGCGCAGCGCCGCAATGTCGGCCTCGCCGCCCTGGCCGACGTGGCGCGCATCGCCGAGGCGCCGGCCGCCTATCATCTGGGCTTCGTGTTCGGTCCCCGGGTCAACGCCGGCGGACGCGTCGGCAAGGCCGATTGCGGGGCGCGCCTGCTATCGACCGAGGATACGGCTGAGGCCGTGGAACTCGCGGCGATACTCGACGGGCACAATTCGGAGCGCAAGGCACTGGAAGCTGCCACGCTCGAGGCCGCGATCGCCGAGATCGAAGCGAGCGGCGATACCGAGGCGGCCCGCATCCTGGTCACATCGGGGGAGGGATGGCATCCAGGCGTGGTCGGCATCGTGGCCTCGCGTCTGGTCGAGCGCTATCACCGCCCTGTTTGCGTGGTCGGTTTCTCGGAAGGTATCGGAAAGGGTTCGGGCCGCTCGATCCCCGGCGTCGACCTCGGTGCCGCGGTTATCGCGGCAAAGGCAGCCGGTCTGCTCAGCGCCGGCGGCGGACATCCGATGGCGGCCGGGTTCACCGTTGCTCAGAACAGGCTGAAGGTCTTGAAGGCCTTCCTCGAGGCGAAAGTCAGCGAAAGCGGCGAACGTGCCGTTCCCGTTCTGGCGATCGACGCCGCCGTCGCCTGCGGTGGCGCGACCGTCACGCTGGCGGAGATCATCGAGAAATTGGGGCCGTTCGGCTCCGGCAACCACGAGCCGCGCTTTGCTCTGACCAGCGCGCGGATCGTAACGGCCGATCTTGTCGGCACCAGCCATGTCCGTTGTATCATCACCGACAACAGCGGCGCTCGGGTCAAGGCAATCGCGTTCCGCGCTGCCGAATCGCCATTGGGGCAGGCATTGCTCAATGGGCGCGGCAAACCGATCGCCCTGGCCGGTAAGGTCAAGCTGGATCGCTGGAACGGCGAAACGCGGGTCCAATTTCAGATCGAGGACGCGGCATGGGGATGAAAACGATAAGGATCGCTGCAGCCATCCTGCCGTTTCTGTTTGCGGCAGGCGCCGCGCGGGCCGACGTCAAATCGTCCGCGCCCGGCGGGTTCGAGGTGACGGAGACAGTCGCGATCAAGGCGCCGGCCAAACGTGTCTATGCCGCGCTCGGCAAAATCGGCAAGTGGTGGAGTTCCAAGCACACGGTTACCGGCAATGCCGCCAACATGTTCCTCGATCTCGGCATCAAAGGCTGCTTCTGCGAGAAAGGCCCCGACGGGGTCCAGCGGCAGCATATGACGGTGGTCGATGTCGCGCCTGAAAAGCAGGTGCGGCTGCGTGGCGGACTCGGCCCGCTGCAGGCGATGGGCATAGAGGGTGCATTGACCTGGACGATCAAGCCGACGGACGGCGGGGTCAGCTTCACACAAGCCTACAATGTCGGCGGCTATGCCCCCGGTGGGCTGGATATGATCGCGCCTCATGTGGACGAAGTGCTTCACGAGCAGTTGACGCGCTTTAAGTCCTTCGTCGAAACGGGGTCGCCTGAGAACCAGACGAAATGAACCTGCTTCCGATCGATCAGGTTGCCGCTAAGGTCCGCATTCCGCACGGGGCGCTTTACCACTACGGACCGTACAAGGCGAAGCTGTCTCGCGATTTCCTGAATTCGCTGCCGGCAGCCCGCAAGGGCAAGCTGATCCTTGTAACGGCCATCAGCCCGACGCCGGCGGGCGAGGGCAAGACGACGACCACGATCGGGCTCGGCGACGCGCTCTCCCGCCTCGGCAAGAAAACAATGATCTGCCTGCGCGAACCGTCGCTCGGTCCCTGCTTCGGCATGAAGGGCGGGGCGACCGGCGGCGGCAAGGCGCGGGTGGAACCCTCCGATGAGATCAACCTGCATTTCACCGGCGATTTCCACGCGATCACATCGGCCAACAACCTGCTCTCCGCGCTGCTCGACAATCACATCTATTGGGGCAACGCGCTGGATCTGGATCCGGAGCAGATCACCTGGCACCGCGCCGTCGACATGAACGACCGGGCGCTGCGCAAGATGACGATCGGCATCGGCCGGAAAGACATGTTCCGGCCGGAAAGCTTCGACATCACCGTCGCATCGGAGGTCATGGCGATCTTCTGCCTGGCGCATTCGCTGGGCGACCTGGAAGAGCGGTTGGGGCGGGTGATCGTCGGCCGGAACCGCGCCGGCGATCCGGTGACGGCGTCGTCACTCAAGGGACAGCAGGCGATGACCGTGCTGCTGCGCGACGCGCTGCAGCCCAATATCGTGCAGACCTGGGAGCATACGCCGGCGTTGGTCCATGGCGGCCCGTTCGCCAACATCGCCCATGGCTGCAACACGGTCGTCGCGACCGAAACGGCCCTGAAGCTTGCCGACTACGTCGTGACCGAGGCTGGGTTTGGCGCCGATCTAGGGGCGGAGAAGTTCTACGACATCAAATGCCGCCTGACAGGGCTCGAGCCCGCGGCGACGGTGCTCGTCGCGACTGTCCGGGCGTTGAAGATGCATGGCGGCGTCGCGGTTGCCGACCTGAATGCCGAGGACGTCGAGGCGGTGCGACGGGGGCTCTCCAATCTCAAACGTCATGTCGAGAACATTCAAAAGTTCGGCGTTCCGGCGGTGGTCGCAATCAACAATTTCACGTCCGACACTCCGGCCGAAGTCGCGGTAATCCAGGAGGCCTGCGCCGAGCTTGGCGTCGATGTGCATTTTTGCACCCATTGGGCCGAGGGCGGGAAGGGCGCCGAAGGGCTGGCCGCCGCAGTTGCCGACCTGGCTGACAGCGGTCGGGCGCGATTCCGGCCGCTCTATCCGGACGAGATGTCGATCCCGGATAAAATCAGCACAGTCGCGCGCGAGATTTACCGCGCCGCGCAAGTGGCGTTTTCGTCAGTCGCCCTCGAGAAGCTTGCGCAATACCAGAAAGGCGGCTTCGGCAACCTTCCGGTCTGCATGGCCAAGACGCAGTACAGCTTTTCCGCCGATCCGAGGCTTCTGGGCGCCCCGGAAGGTCATACCCTGCCGGTTGTCGACGTCCGCCTGTCGGCGGGCGCGGGGTTTGTGGTCGCGCTGGCAGGCGACATCATGACGATGCCGGGCCTGCCGCGCGTTCCTGCGTCCGAGCGGATTCACCTCGACGCCGACGCAGTTATCCAAGGGTTGTTCTGAGCCGCATGGACAGTTCCCGCCCGAATCCGTAAAACCGCGCCCATGCGCCTGACCAAATATTTCTTCCCCACGCTCAAAGAGAATCCCGCAGAGGCACAGATCGTGTCGCACCGGCTGATGCTGCGTGCCGGCATGATTCGCCAGGAGGCCGCCGGCATCTATGCCTGGTTGCCGCTCGGCAAGCGTGTGCTCGCCAATATCGAGAAGATCGTCCGCGAGGAGATGGATCGGGCAGGAGCCATCGAGCTGCTGATGCCGACCTTGCAGCCCGCCGACCTGTGGCGCGAGACAGGACGTTACGACGCCTACGGGCCGGAGATGCTCCGCATCACCGACCGGTCGGACCGCGAGTTGATCTATGGCCCGACCAACGAGGACATGATCACCGAGATTTTCCGCTCGGCGGTGAAGTCGTACAAGGCGCTGCCGATCAATCTCTATCACATCCAGTGGAAGTTCCGGGACGAGACGCGCCCCCGCTTCGGCGTGATGCGCGGGCGCGAGTTCCTGATGAAGGACGCCTATTCCTTCGATATCGACAAGGCGGCGGCGCGCCGGTCCTACAACCGGATGTATGTGTCCTATCTGCGCGCTTTCGCGCGGATGGGGCTGAAGACCGTCCCGATGCGCGCAGAGACCGGGCCGATCGGCGGCGACCTGTCCCACGAGTTCATCGTGCTGGCCGACACCGGCGAAAGCGGCGTGTTCTGCCACAAGGACCTGCTGGACATGCCGATCCCGCCCGTCGATGTCGATTACGACAGCGATCTGGAGCCGATCGTCCAGCAGCGCACCAGCCTTTATGCCGCGACCGAGGACGTGCACGACGCTGCCCGGTTCGAGGCCGAGGTGCCGGAAGACAAGCGTCTTTCCGCGCGCGGCATCGAAGTCGGCCAGATCTTCTATTTCGGCACCAAGTATTCCGTGCCGATGAACGCACTGGTCACAGGGCCGGACGGCAAGAATGTGCCGGTCGAGGGCGGTTCCTACGGCATCGGCGTGTCGCGCCTGTTGGGTGCCATCATCGAGGCCAGCCACGACGACAACGGCATCGTCTGGCCGGACAGCGTGGCGCCGTTCGATGCCGGGTTGATCAATATGAAAACCGGCGACGCGGCCGTCGATGCGGCCTGCGACGACATCTATCAGCAGTTGAAGGCGGCCGGCGTCGATGTGCTCTATGACGACCGGAACGAGCGTGCGGGCGGCAAATTCGCGGACATGGATCTGATCGGCCTGCCGTGGCAGCTGATTGTCGGGCCGCGCGGACTGGCTAACGGTGTCGTCGAGCTGAAGCGCCGCGCAACCGGAGAGCGAACCGAACTGTCGGCCGCCGATGCCGTGGCGCAGCTGACCGCCTCAGTCCAAGCGGCGCGCCAACCTTAATGATATTCGGCGCCTTCGAACGGATGCTCGCCGGCCGCTATCTGCGGGCTCGGCGGCAAGAGGGCTTCGTGTCCGTCATCGCAGGATTCTCCCTGCTGGGCATCGCGCTGGGCGTCGCCACCCTGATCATCGTCATGTCGATTATGGGCGGCGTGCGCGACGAGTTCATCGGCAAGATACTGGGCATCAATCCGCACCTGACCGTTTCAACCTACGGCCCGGTGGAGGATTACCAGGCTTTGGCGGCAAAGCTGCGCACGGCGCCGGGCGTGACCGGTGTCACGGCCACGGTCGAAGGGCAGGTGCTGCTGACGCTGAACGGATATGCCACGGGTCTCGTCGTGCACGGCATCACGCACGAAGACCTGGCGGCCAAGGCGGCGATCGCCGGCCATATCGAGAGCGGCACGCTCAGCGATTTCGACGATCACGGCGTTGCGATCGGCATTCGGCTCGCACAGCGCCTGCGGTTGTCGGTCGGCGATAAGATCGATCTGCTGAGCCCGAAGCTGACGCAAACGCCTTTTGGCAGCATGCCGCGCAAGGGCACGTTCACGATCGCTATGATCTTCAACGCCGGCATCTATGACGTCGACAGCAGCCTGATCCTGATGCCGCTCGACACGGCGCAAGGGTTTTTCCAGACCGGTGAGGGGGTGACGCAGCTGGACATCACCATCGCGGAGCCGGAGCGCGGCTTGTATGCCGCGATGTCGAGCATCGTCTCGATGCTGCCGCCGCAGTTTCGGGTCACCAACTGGAAGCAGGCGAATGCGGCCTATCTGACCGCCGTCGATACCGAGCGCGGGGCCATGTTCCTGATTCTGTCGCTGATCATCCTGGTGGCGGCGTTCAACATCATTTCCAGCCTGGTGATGCTGGTGAAGGACAAGAATGCCGATATCGCGGTGCTGCGCACCATGGGAGCGACGCGCGGCATGATCATGCGCGTCTTCTTTCTGACAGGCGCCTCCATCGGCGTGGTCGGCGCGTTCAGCGGCGTCGTGCTGGCCATCCTGTTCGTTCACTACATCGAATATATCCGTAGGGCGCTGCAGGCGATTACCGGGGCCGATCCGTTCAACCCGGAGATGTATTTCCTCAACCAGATTCCGGCGCGGTTCGATTGGGAGCAGGCGGCCTATACCGTGGCGATCGCCCTGGTCATCAGCTTCGTCTTCAGCATCATACCGGCCTGGCGCGCGTCGCGCGTCGATCCTGTCGAGGCGTTACGCTATGAGTGATGCGCGCCATGACTGATATCGGCGATATCGTGTTGCAGCTGACCGGCGTGCGCCGGGTGTTCGACCAGACCGGCACCAAGCTGGAAATCCTGCGCGGCGCCAACTGCCTGGTGCAGGCCGGGCAGCTTGTGGCTCTGGTCGGCCCATCCGGCGCCGGCAAATCGACTCTGCTGCATATCGCAGGCCTGCTGGAAGAGCCGACCGACGGCAGCGTAAAGATCGAGGGTGTCGAGACAAGCGGGCTGGACGATCAGCGGCGCACTGAACTGCGGCGCAAATCGATTGGCTTCGTCTATCAGTTCCATCGCCTCCTGCCCGAATTCAACGCTCTGGAAAACGTGATGGCGCCCCAGATGATCGCGGGCATTTCGAAGCGCGACGCGGCCACGCGGGCGCAGGCGTTGCTCGACCGAGTCGGGCTGGGGAAGCGTGCGACTCACCGTCCCGGAAAGCTCTCCGGCGGCGAACAGCAGCGTGTCGCCATCGCCCGGGCACTGGCGAATCGACCGGCGCTGCTGCTGGCGGATGAACCTACGGGGAACCTGGACCCGAAAACCGCCGAGGGCGTGTTTGCGGTCTTGCGCGAGTTGATCGCCGAGACGAAATTGGGGGCGTTGATCGCCACCCACAATCTCGACCTGGCCAAGCGCATGGACCGGGTTATCGAGTTGAAGGACGGGCTGCTGATCGACGGGTAGACCTCCCGGGGATCCGATTTGAGCCACGCCGACTTCGTCCATCTTCGCGTTCATTCGGCCTATTCGCTTTCGGAAGGCGCGATCAAGGTCAAGGACCTGATCAAGCTTTGCAAAAAGCAGAAGATGCCGGCGGTTGCCGTGACCGATACCGGCAATCTGTTCGGCGCGCTGGAATTCGCGACGGCAGCGGTGGACGAGGGCGTCCAGCCGATTATCGGCGTGCAGCTCGGCATCAAGCGGCCGGTGACCTCGACCCCTGGCCGACCCAACCTGCGTAACGAGCCCGACCAGCTCGTCCTGCTGGCGCAGACGGAGCAAGGCTATGCAAACTTGCTGCAGCTGGTCAGCCAGGGTTGCCTGGAGAATGACGACGGCAACACCGCAATCCTGCCGATCGAATCGCTGGCCGGTCACACCGACGGGATCATTGCCCTGACCGGGGGGCTGGCGGGGCCTGTGGGGCGGTTGCTGGCGGAGGGGCAGCGGCCCGCCGCCGAGGCGATGCTTCAGTACCTGACCGAACTGTTCCCTGGGCGGCTCTATGTCGAACTGATGCGTCATGGGCTGGACGACGAGAAGCGTATCGAGGCGCCGCTGGTCGCGATGGCCGATGCGATGGATTTGCCGCTGGTCGCCACCAATGAATGTTTTTTCGCCGACGACAGCATGTACGAGGCGCATGACGCGCTGCTCTGCATCGCCGGCGGAACCTATGTCAGCGAAGAGAATCGTCGCCGTGTGACACCGGAACATCGCTTCAAATCGGCCGCCGAAATGCGCGCCCTGTTCGCTGACCTGCCGGACGCGATCGACAACACCTTGGCGATCGCCCGGCGTTGCTCATTTCTGCTCAAGACCCGTAAGCCGCTCCTGCCTGCCTTTACCAGCGATGTCGGCCGAAGCGAGGCGGAAGAGCTGCGCGCGCAGGCGGAAGAGGGGCTGGCGAAGCGCCTCGACGAGCAGGTTCTCACTGCCGAGATGGACGCGGAAACGCGCGAAGCGACGCGCAAGCAGTATTTCGACCGGCTGGATTTCGAGCTGAACGTCATCACCCAGATGAAGTTCCCGGGCTACTTCCTGATCGTGTCGGACTTCATCAAATGGGCGAAGTCGCACGATATTCCGGTCGGGCCGGGCCGCGGCTCAGGGGCGGGCTCGGTCGTGGCCTGGTCGCTGACCATCACCGATCTCGACCCGCTGCGGTTCGGCCTGCTGTTCGAGCGTTTCCTGAACCCCGAACGCGTATCGATGCCCGACTTCGATATCGATTTCTGCCAGGACCGGCGGGACGAGGTGATCAGCTACGTCCAACAGCGTTACGGCCGGGACCGGGTGGCACAGATCATCACCTTCGGTAAACTTCAGGCGCGCGCGGTTCTGCGCGATGTCGGCCGCGTGCTGCAAATGCCGTATGGCCAGGTCGACAAGCTCTGCAAGATGGTGCCGAACAATCCGGCCAATCCGGTGACCCTGGCCCAGGCGATCGAGACCGAGCCGCTTCTGCAGGCGATGCGGGACGACGACGAACAGGTCGCGCGGCTGATGGACATGGCCCAGAAGCTGGAGGGGCTATACCGCCACGCCTCGACCCACGCCGCCGGCGTCGTGATCTCCGACCGGCCGCTGACCGAGCTGGTGCCGCTGATCCGGGATACGAAATCGGGCATGCTCGTGACCCAGTTCAACATGAAATATGTCGAACAGGCAGGGCTGGTTAAATTCGACTTCCTGGGCCTGACGACGCTGACGATCCTCCAACGCGCGGTCGACCTGCTGAAGCAGCAGGATATTACCCTGGATATCGGCAACCTGCCGCTGACCGACGGACCGAGCTTCGACCTGATGTCGAAGGGCGACACGGTTGGGGTGTTCCAGGTTGAAGGCACCGGCATGCGCGACACGATCAAGCGCATCAAGCCGGACCGGCTGGAAGACGTGATCGCGCTGATCTCGCTCTATCGGCCGGGCCCGATGGACAACATTCCGCAATACATCAAGGTGAAGAACGGGGAGGAGGCTGCGGATTATCTGCATCCGCTGCTCGAATCGACCCTGAAGGAGACGTTCGGAATCATCGTCTACCAGGAACAGGTGATGCAGATCGCCCAGATCCTGGCGGGTTACTCGCTGGGCGGCGCCGACCTGCTGCGCCGCGCGATGGGCAAGAAGATCAAGGCCGAGATGGCGGCGCAGCGCGAGTTGTTCGTCAACGGCGCCAAGGAACGCGGCGTCGATGGCGCCCAGGCCGGCGAGATTTTCGACCTCGTCGACAAGTTCGCCGGCTATGGCTTCAACAAGTCCCACGCCGCCGCCTACGCGCTGGTCGCCTACCAGACCGCGTATCTCAAGGCCAATTACCCGGTCGAGTTCATTGCCGCCTGTATGGCCTATTCGATCGCCAACACGGACAAGCTGAACGTCTTCCGTCAGGAGATGGACCGGCTGGGCATCAAGCTGCTGCCGCCGGATATCAACAAGTCGACCGATACCTTCGCCGTCGAGATGCTGCCGGACGGCAGCAAGGCCGTGCGCTATGCGCTGGGGGCGATCCGCAATGTCGGCGGCCCGGCAATGAAGATGCTGGTCGCCGAGCGCGACCGCAACGGCCCATTCAAGGATGTCTTCGACCTGATGCGCCGGGCTGAATCGGGCGTGCTGAACAAGCGCCAGATGGAAAGCCTGATCAATGCCGGGGCCTTCGACCAGATGGACAAGAACCGCGCCAGGCTGTTCGCCGCGGTGGATCTGCTGGTGCGGTACGGCGCCAACGCGGCGGACGAGCGCAAGAGCGGCCAGAACAACCTGTTCGGCGGTGGTGGCGGCGCCGACGCGCCGAAATTGCCGACCGTTCCCGCGAACGATCCCCTGGAGCAGTTGCGGCTGGAGTTCGAGGCGATCGGTTTCTACCTGTCGGCGCACCCGCTCGACCGCTATTCCAAGCCGCTCGGTCGGCTGGGTGTCATCACCCACCGTCAGATGATGGAACGTGCCCAGCGCGGCAGCGGGACGATGCGCTTCCGTGTTCCCGGTATCGTGACGGCGCGGCAGGAGCGGACCTCGGCGAGAGGCAACCGCTATGCGTTCCTGGGTATGACCGATACGACCGGCAGCTACGAAGTCACCGTCTTCTCGGAGCTGTTGGCCGTCAACCGCGAGATCATGGTGGCGGGGCAGGCGTTGGTGCTGACAATCGACGTCCAGAAGACGGGCGACGAGATACGGCTGACCTGCCAGGGCATCGAGCCGTTGGAAAAAGCGGTGGAAAAGGCTGCCGCCGGCCTCAGGATCATGATGGACGGCATCGACGGCGTACCTGGGCTTCGCGATATCCTGGCGCGCGAAGGGCAGGGGCGCGGGCAGGTCAGCATCGTCGTGACCGAACCGGCGCGCGAGATCGAGCTCAAGCTGCCCGGAGCCTGGGCGATCACAGAAAAAAGCCGGGCAGCGATCGGCGCGCTGCCCGGCGTTGTCGAAGTCCAGGAACTTTAGGCGATCAGGTCGGCGGCGGCGCGGGAGGCACTACCGGCGGAGCGCCCGGCGCGGGAGCGATCCGCACGACGGTCGGACCGATCGCATTGACCACCTCATGGGCATCGTAGGCTCGCGGATCGTTCGCCGGCTTCCGGCCACGGAAGGTCATGATATCGGCGATCGCGTCGTACGAGCTGATCGGCCGGGTATAGTCGATCCCGCCGCCATAGGCCGGTCCCGGGCCGAACCCGCGCCGCCATCCCCAGCCGCCGCCCCAGCCCCAGGCCAGATCGTCGGCGTAGTTCTCGTAGGCCGTGTTCTTATCGACATCCTTGTTGGCGACGACGAAATAATCGCTGCCGCTTTGCAGCGTAACCTCGGCCGCGCGGTACAGCATGTAAGTATCGACCGTCTGGCGCGTCGTCAGCGAGTTGCCCTTGAACGAGATTCTGAACCGGTTGGCCTCAAGCTGCTGCGTGGTGTAGCCGTCGCCGTTCGGCGTCGTAGCCTGCTTATACGGCGTCGGTGTCTGGCAGGCCGCGATCATCAGCATGCACAAGGCGCCCGCGCCATGGCGAAGATAGCCCTTTATCATGTTCAACCCCCATTATCGGTCGGCGCGCAGCGCCGTAGCTCTAAGTCATGCTTCGCACGCTGTCAGGCCGGTTTAAAGTCTTTTGAAACGTGCTGTTCTCTATACGTACGTAATCCCCGCAATATTCCATCGGTTCGCGGCGTAAAATTTTCTGTCAGGGGGAGATAACCCGTGGGGCGACGCCGGCCGAGGCCGCCCGGTTCCGATCTTCGGACAGGACAAGACGGATCAGCGGCAGGTTGTCATTTCAGGTCCGACTCTATATATCAGCCCCGCTCGCAAGGCTCTGCCGCGCGGGTAATTCACACGCGGGCTAGGCGTTGCGGGCGAAAGCACCGATCACGCTCCGGTGTCCTTGAATAGGGACCAATCCCGCGGAGGCATCAACCGGACGAAGGACATATTATGACTCTACCCAACTTTACCATGCGCCAGCTGCTGGAAGCCGGCGTGCATTTCGGTCACCACACCCGCCGCTGGAACCCGCAGATGAAGCCCTTCATCTTCGGCGTTCGCAACAACATCCACATCATCGACCTCGAGCAGACGGTGCCCATGCTGCACCACGCGCTGCAGGCGATCCGCGACGTCGCGGCCAATGGCGGCCGCGTGCTGTTCGTCGGCACCAAGCGTCAGGCGCAGGAAAAGGTCGCAGCCGCGGCGCAGCGTTGCGGCCAGTATTACGTCAACCATCGCTGGCTCGGCGGCATGCTGACCAACTGGAAGACGATGTCGCAGTCGATCAAGCGCCTGCGCGAGCTGGACGAACAGATGGTCGACCCGGCCCGTCAGGCCGGCCTGACCAAGAAGGAATTGCTGCAGCTGACCCGCGAGCGTGAAAAACTCGACCGGGCGCTTGGCGGCATCAAGGAGATGGGCGGCATCCCCGACATCATCTTCATCATCGACGTGCCGCGCGAAGACATCGCGATCCAGGAAGCGACCAAGCTCAAGATTCCGGTCGTCGCGATTTGCGATTCGAACGCCAGCCCGCAGGGCGTGACCTTCCCGATCCCGGGCAACGACGACGCGCTGCGCGCCATCGAGCTCTATTGCGACCTGGTTGCCG
Organism: Alphaproteobacteria bacterium; assembly: GCA_035493715.1. Lineage (GTDB taxonomy): Bacteria > Pseudomonadota > Alphaproteobacteria > BOG-932 > Roseiterribacteraceae > BOG-932. The sequence continues at coordinate 21,535 of DATJHU010000032.1, forward strand.
GTGCCGTGCTGGACGGGCTGCAGGCCGAGATGATGGCCTCGGGCGTCGATGTCGGAGAGATGGAAGAGGCCCCGGCCGAAGAGTTGCCGGAAGCCGAAGCCGCTGCGCCGGTCGAGGCGCAGGCCGAAGCCGTTGCGCCGGCGGAGCCGGAAGCCGAGCAGCCGTCGGCCTAAGACCGCTGCGGTCGGGTTTCCGGCCGGCCGAGACATTGATTATCTGCATCGAACGGGCGGTCCATCGGGGCCGCCCCAACCATATGGAAGACGACTATGGCTGAAATTACCGCGGCCCTCGTAAAGGATCTTCGTGAGAAGACCGGCGCGGGCATGATGGATTGCAAGAACGCGCTGACCGCCGCCGAAGGCGATGTCGAGGCGGCGATCGATTGGCTGCGCAAGAAGGGCCTTGCCGCCGCTGCCAAGAAGTCCGGCCGCGTTGCGTCGGAAGGCTTGGTGGGCGTTGCCGCCAAGGCACGTGAGGCGGCGATCGTCGAGGTCAACGCCGAGACCGATTTCGTGGCGCGAAACGACCAGTTCCAGGGGTATGTCGGAACGGTCGCGAAGCTGGCCCTGGATTCGTCGGCGGACATGGAAAGCCTGAAGCAGATGCCGTTCGGCACCGGCCGTTCGGTATCCGAGGAATTGACCCACCTGATCGCGACCGTCGGCGAGAACATGTCGCTGCGCCGCGCGGCGAAGCTGGCGGTCAACCAGGGTGTCGTCGCGAGCTATATCCACAACGCGCTGACGCCGGAACTCGGCCGTATCGGCGTGCTGGTGGCGCTTGAGTCGACCGGCGACCAGGGCAAGCTGGCGGCGCTGGGCCGGCAGATCGCGATGCATGTCGCGGCGGCCAAGCCGGACGCTTTGCGTATCGAGGATGTTGACAGCGCGGCCCTGGATCGCGAGCGTGCGATTCTGATCGATCAGGCGAAGGCTTCGGGCAAGTCCGAGGAGATCGCGGTGAAGATGGTCGAAGGCCGTCTGCGCAAATATTACGAAGAGGTCGTCCTGCTGGAACAGGTCTACGTCATCGACGGCGAGAACAAGGTCCGCAAGGTGGTCGAGAACGCCGCCAAGGATATCGGCGCGCCTGTCGAGCTGACCGGCTTCGTTCGCTTCGCCCTCGGCGAGGGGATCGAAAAGGCCGAGGGCGACGATTTCGCGGCGGAAGTCGCCAAGATGGCAGGCTGAGAACATCAACGCATGAGCAACCCTCCACCGTATCGGCGCGTTCTCCTCAAGGTTTCGGGGGAGGCGCTTATGGGCGAGCGCGAATACGGGCTCGACCCCGAAACGGTGGAGCGGGTCGCGACCGAGATTAAGACGGTCGTCGACCTGGGGATCGAAGTCTGCCTCGTCATCGGCGGCGGCAATATCTTCCGCGGCGTTTCCGGCGCGGCGCGCGGCATGGAGCGTGCGTCCGCCGATTATATGGGCATGCTGGCGACGGTGATTAATTCGCTGGCCATGCAGAGCGCTCTGGAGCGGCTCGGCGTACAAACCCGCGTGCAGTCGGCCATTCCGATGTCGACGGTATGCGAGCCCTACATCCGCCGGCGCGCCGTTCGCCATATGGAGAAAGGCCGCGTCGTGATTTTCGGCGCAGGCACCGGCAATCCGTTTTTCACCACCGACACCGCCGCTGCGCTGCGTGCTTCGGAAATGGGCTGCGATGCCCTGCTCAAGGGCACCAAGGTGGACGGCGTCTATACGGCCGATCCGAACAAGGACAAGAGCGCGACCCGTTACGATCGCCTGACCTATCTGGAAGTCCTGGCCAAGGATCTGCAGGTGATGGACGCGACCGCGATTTCGCTGGCCCGCGAAAGCAAAATCCCCATTCTCGTATTCTCGATCACCGAGCATGACGGGTTCGCGAATATCTTTCGCGGCACCGGCCGGTATACCGTCGTTACCGAAACGGTATAGTTTTCCGTTCCGTGATGGCGTAGGAGCCAAAGCGGGATCAAGGGGGAATCTTCATGTCTGACGCGCGTCTCGCCGATTTTTCCCGCCGCATGGACGGCGCGATCGAGGCCCTGAAAAAGGAATTTGCCGGTCTCAGGACCGGTCGTGCCTCGGTCAATCTGCTCGATTCGATCCAGGTCGAGGCCTATGGCGGCTCGATGCATCTGTCGGGCGTCGCCACCGTCAGCGTGCCGGAGCCACGGCTGTTGACGGTGCAGGTGTGGGACAAGGGGCTGGTCAAGGCTGTCGACAAGGCCATCCGTGAGGCCGGGCTCGGCCTGAATCCGCAGCAGGATGGCGGCGTCATCCGCGTGCCGATTCCGGAGCTGACTCAGGAAAGGCGCGTTGAACTCGCCAAGGTTGCGGGCAAGTATGCGGAGCAGGGCCGTGTCGCGATTCGCAACGTGCGCCGTGACGGCATGGAGATGCTGAAAAAGCTCGAGAAAGACGGCGAAGTCTCGAAGGACGAGCACGAAAAGCTGTCCGGCGAGGTTCAGCGTCTGACCGACCAGCACATCAAGCTGGTCGACGAGGCGCTGGCGTCGAAGGAAAGGGAGATCAAGCAGATCTGATGAGCGCTTCGGCCGACTTCGCGACAGATCTTGGGCCGCAGCACGTTGCCGTCATCATGGATGGCAATGGTCGCTGGGCGCAGGCCAAGGGCATGTTCCGCACCGCAGGCCATCGCAGCGGGATGGAAGCCGTGCGCCGAATCGTCGAGGCCGCGCGCGAGATCGGGTTGCCTTATCTGACCATCTTCGGTTTTTCGGCCGAAAACTGGGGCCGTCCGGTCGAAGAGGTCGAAGAGCTGATGCTTCTGCTTCGGCTTTACCTGCGCAGCGAGATCGCGGATCTGCACAAGAACGGGGTCAGGCTGCGCGTGATCGGCGAACGATCGCGGCTGGCGCCGGACATCGTCAACCTGATCGAACATGGCGAATCGCTGACCAAGAACAATGCGGCGCTGAACTTCACCGTGGCTCTCAGCTATGGCGGTCGTCAGGATATGGTACAGGCTGCGCAACGGCTGGCCGCCGCCGCCGTCAAGGGGGAGATCGCCCCGGGCGCGATCGATCAGGAGGCGATATCGGCCCGCCTTTGGACCTGCGAACTGCCGGATCCCGACCTGGTGATTCGCACGTCGGGCGAACAGCGCATCAGCAATTTCTTTCTTTGGCAGGCGGCCTATGCGGAGCTGGTCTTTTTGGACACGCTCTGGCCGGATTTCTCCAAGGCCGACCTTGAGCAGGCAATTCGCGAATTCCGCCGGCGAGAGCGCCGCTATGGCGCCGTTGTCAGCGGCCGCTAAAAGCAGGAATCTTCTCTACCGCGTCCTGTCGGGGCTTGTGCTTGGCCCTGTGACGCTGGCGCTTGCCTTTATTGGCGACTGGCCGTTTGGCCTTGCGCTGTCCGCCGCCTCCGCGGTCGGCTTCGGCGAGTGGCTCAAGATGACTTCGGGCCGCGCGCCGTGGTGGGGATATGCTGCGCCGTTCGTGGTTTTTGCCCTGTACCGGCTTATCGGCGCCGATGCGGCGCTGATTGCTCTGGCCGTATTGGCCGCGTTGTTTGGAGCGGCGGCGCCACGAAATCGGGTGCTGGTTGCCCTCGGTTTGCCATATGTCGCCCTCACATTGATCGCGCTGAGCTGGCTCCGTGACACATGGAACGGGGGGTGGCCGCTGGTATTTTTCGTTTTCGTCGTTGTTTGGGCGACTGATATCGGTGCATTCTTCGTTGGAAGGACTGTGAAGGGGCCGCGTCTGGCGCCGGGCATCAGCCCGAACAAGACGTGGTCGGGCTTCGCAGGAGGTTTGGCGTTGGCGGCTTTGGCAGCTATAGGATTGATGGCGGGCGCGCTGGGCGCCTCGCGACCCGTCCAGGTTGTGGAGATCGCGCTCGGCCTGTCATTGTTGGGGCAGGGGGGCGACTTGTTCGAGTCGGCAATCAAGCGAAGGTTCGGCGTGAAAGATTCAGGCGATTTGATCCCCGGACATGGCGGTATGCTCGATCGTATCGATGCGTTGCTGTGGGTCGCTCCTGCCTTTGCCCTGCTGCACGCTCTCGGTTTCACTTCGGGTATGACGCCATGACAACCAATGCCCGCCGCATCAGCATTCTCGGCGCGACCGGTTCCGTCGGCCGCAGCACGCTGAGTCTGATCGAAGAGAATCCCGACAACTACGAGGTCCAGGCTCTCACCGCCAATCGCGACGTCGAGAACCTGGCGGCGACGGCCAGGCGCGTCCGCGCCAAAGCCGCGGTCGTTGCAGACCCGAGCGCCTATGGCGCGTTGAAGGACGCCCTGTCGGGTAGCGGCATCGAAGCCGCCGCGGGCAACGCCGCCGTGATCGAAGCTGCATCGCGTCCCGCCGATCTGGTGATGGCCGCGATCGTGGGCGCGGCAGGGCTGCACCCGACACTGGCCGCCTGCCGTTCGGGCGCTGCTGTCGCCTTTGCCAACAAGGAGTGCCTCGTGTGCGCCGGCCCGCTCATGCTGGCCGAGGTTGCGCGGCACGGCACGAAGCTGCTGCCGGTGGACAGCGAGCACAGCGCGGTGTTCCAGGTCTTCGACGCGGCGCGCAAGGGCTCGGTTTCGCGGATCATCCTCACTGCGTCCGGCGGCCCGTTCCGCAACTGGCCGCGCGCCCGGATGGAGGGCGCCTCGATCGCCCAGGCTGTGGCGCATCCTGTCTGGTCGATGGGTTCGAAGATTTCGGTCGACAGCGCCACGATGATGAACAAGGGCCTCGAGATCATCGAGGCGCATTTCCTGTTCGACATGCCGGAGGCTCAGATCGACGTGGTGGTGCATCCGCAATCGGTGATCCACTCGCTGGTCGAATATCACGATGGCTCGACGCTGGCTCAGCTCGGCACGCCCGATATGCGCACGCCGATCGCCGTGGCCTTGGCCTGGCCGGACAGGATGCCGGTGATCGGCCCCAGTCTTGACTTGGCCAAGATCGCTCAACTGACCTTTGAACCGGCGGATCCGGTACGTTTCCCGGCTTTGGCGCTGGCCAGACGCGCCTTGCAAACGGGAGGGGACGCCCCTACAGTTCTGAACGCTGCGAACGAAACGGCTGTCGCGAGTTTCCTGGGTGGCCGAATCGGGTTTCTGGATATCGAGCGGGTTGTGGAAGGTGCACTCGACGCACTTCCCAAAACGGTGCCTGGATCGATCGACGACGTCGTGGCCATCGATAAGGAAGCACGGCTTTTTGCCGAAGACTTCATCGGGTCGCGTCTGTCGCGTCGCTCCGTCAGCATCGGGTAGTAAGGACGAACGATGACCCATCTTCTAGGTTCGCTGAGCAGCCTTGCGCATTGGATTATCCATACCGGACCGATCTATGTCGTCGCGCTGTCGATCCTGGTTTTCGTGCATGAATTCGGCCATTTCTGGGTCGCGCGGCGCTGCGGCGTCAGGATCGAGGCGTTCTCGATCGGCTTCGGCGGAGAGCTGTTCGGGTGGACCGACCGTCACGGGACGCGCTGGCGCGTCGCCTGGCTGCCGGTTGGCGGATTCGTCAAAATGTATGGCGATGCCGATGCCGCGAGCCGTCCGGACGCCGCGGCTTCTGCTGCGATGGACGAGGATGAGCGGCGCGTTTCGTTTACGCACAAGCCGTTGTGGCAGAAGGCCCTGATCGTCGGCGCCGGTCCGGGCGCCAATTTCCTCTTCGCGATCCTCGTGCTTGCCGTGCTCTATGCCACGGTAGGGCAGCCTTTCACGCCGCCGGTCATCGGCGCGGTTACGGCCGGCTCAGCTGCCGAGAAGGCGGGGTTGCAGCCGGGTGACAAGGTCGAAAGTGTGGACGGCGTCGCCGTTCAGCGCTTCGAGGAACTGCGCCAGATCATCATCTTCGACTCGGGCGATCCGCTGACCTTTGTCGTGAAGCGCGGCGACCAGAATCTGACGATCGTCGCGACGCCGGATATCGTCGAAGAGAAGGATATTCTCGGCAATAAGACAAAGTTGGGTCGGATGGGCATGAGTTCGCCCAACGACTTCCAGATTCGCAAGGAGGATCCTGCCACTGCGTTGTGGCAGGCAAGCCGCGAAACCTGGAGCATCACAACCTCTTCCCTATCCACGATCGGCCAAATGATCGCGGGGCGTCGCGGCACGGACGATCTGAGCGGTCCCATCGGAATCGGCCAGGTTATCGGCGAAGTTTGGCATCAGGGCGCGGTTCAGATGATCCATCTGCTGGCGCTTTTGTCGATCAGCCTCGGATTGATCAACCTCTTCCCGATTCCAGTGCTGGACGGCGGTCATCTGCTGTTCTATGCAATTGAAGCCGTGAGCCGGCGGCCCATTAGCGAGCGCGCTTTGGCTTTTGGTTTTCGGGTCGGCTTCGCGGTAATCGTGTCATTCTTCGTATTCGTGATGTGGCATGATCTATCGAGACTATTTCATCTCACGTCCGGAACTTGATCCTAAGGTTGATATAGATAAATGAACCGGTGGGTTGCACCGCTGCTCCTGACGGCTGCTCATACTGCGCGTTTCACCGTACCTATGGTGGCGCTCGTATCCGTGGCCGCCCATGCGCAGCAAGGCGATGTTATCCGCGACATTCGTGTCGAGGGAACACAGCGTATCGAAGTCGGAACGGTCATCTCTTACCTGACGGTAAAGCCAGGGGACCCATTCGATCCAGTACAGGAAGACGCGTCGCTGAAGGCGCTGTTCGCCACCGGCCTGTTCGCCGACGTCACGCTGCGGCGCGACGGCAACGTCCTGATCGTGCTGGTCGCTGAAAACCCGATCGTCAACAAGATCGCATTCGAGGGCAACAAGAAGCTCGAAAGCGACAAGCTGACGGATGAGATCCAGATCAAGCCGCGGACGGTCTATACCCGCACACGCGTCCAGGCCGACGTCGACCGTATCCTTGAACTCTACCGCCGCGCCGGGCGCTATTCGGCGCGCGTTGAGCCCAAGGTTGTCGTGCTCGACCAGAACCGCGTCGATCTGGTGTTCGAAATCGACGAAGGCCCGCGCACGCCGGTCAGCCGAATCAACTTCGTCGGAAATCATGCCTTCGACGGCGACGAACTGCGCGACGCTGTCCTGACCAAGGAAGCCGTCTGGTGGCGATTCCTGACGTCGAACGACAGCTATGACCCCGATCGTCTGCAATATGACAAGGAGTTGCTGCGCCGGTACTACCTGTCGCACGGCTATGCCGATTTCCGGGTTGTGTCCGCCGTTGCCGAACTGACGCCGAACCGACAGGATTTCTTCATCACCTTCACGGTGGATGAGGGCGAGGCCTACAATTTCGGCAAGATCGACATTCGCGGCGAGCTCAAAGGGCTCGATACCGCGACGATCAGCGACTATCTGTTGACGCACGAAGGCGACGTCTACGACGCACAGAAGATCGAAGATACGGTTGTTGCGCTGAGCCAGGCGGTGACGCAGCAGCATTACGCCTTCGTCGATGTGCGGCCGGAATTCACCAAGAATCGCGACACGCATACGATCGACATCACATACGATGTCAGCGAAGGCCCGCGTGTCTTCGTCGAGCGGATCAATATCACCGGCAATGAGACGACCATCGATGAAGTGATCCGCCGTGAGCTGAAACTCGCGGAAGGCGATGCGTTCAATCAGGATCTGCTCAAGAAGTCCGAGCAGAACCTCAAGGACCTGGATTATTTCGATAAGGTCAGCCTGACGAATATACCGGGATCAGAGCCGGACAAGACGAACATCAACGTGAAGTTGACGGAGAAGAGTACCGGCGAAGTGTCGATCGGCGCCGGCTATTCGGGCCTCGACGGCATCTTCGCGCAGTTCAATATCCGCCAGCGGAACCTGTTCGGCGAAGGCAAGGATCTGGCGTTCGGGGCCGAAATCTCGAACTATTACCAGCAGTTGAACATCAGCTACACGCAGCCTTATCTGTTGGGCCGCGATATTGCTGCCGGCTTCGACATCATCCGGTCGGTTCAGGATTACACGCAGAACTATACCTACGATCAGGAGCGGACTGGCTTCATCCTTCGCGCCGGCTATGCCCTGTCGGAAAATCTGCGCCAGAGCGTCAATTACAGCCTGATGGCCAACGAGATCACGAACATTCAGTCGAATGCGTCGATCTATATCGTCGAGCAGCACGGCTTGCGCTTCACCTCGCAGGTCGGCCAGTCGATCATCTATGATCGGCGCGATGCGCGTATTGACACGACCAAGGGCTATGTCCTCAGCCTTCAGACCAACCTCGCCGGTTTGGGCGGCACCAACCACTTCTTCCAGACCGTCGCCAAGGCCAGCTATTATTACCCGATTGCCGACGGTTGGGTTTTGAACGCCCGCATAGAAGCGGGTGACGTGGTCGGCATCGGCGAAAAGGTAAATATTGAAAGCCGCTTCTTCGTCGGTGGCGACAATCTGCGCGGCTTCCGCATCGCTGGTATCGGTCCGCGCGATTTCGAGACCCACGATCCGCTGGGCGGCGATTACTATTATGTCGGCTCTCTCGAAACCAGTATTCCGCTTGGGTTGCCCCAGGAATATGGGATCAAGATGTACGGCTTCACCGATTTCGGCGCCCTGGGCGGCATTCAGGAAGATTCGAAACCGTTCTATTATAATAACCAGCTCTACACGCCCAACCCGAACGGGATATTCCAGAGTTTCGCGTTGCGTGCCTCGGCCGGCATCGGCGTTTCGTGGAAGTCGCCGTTCGGTCTGGTCCGCGTTAATATCGCCTATCCCTTCCTGAAGGAAAGCTTGGATAAGGGCCAGGTTCTGAACTTCAATTTCGGATCTCATTTCTAGAAGGTTTTGTGATGCGCTATCCCATGTCAGTTCTCGGCCTCGCTTTTGCCGGGGCGATTGCCGTCGTTCCGGCCGCCCTGGCCCAGACACCGGCCGCCGCGCCGGCCGTTACTCCCGGTGTCTTGGCGCCGCCGACCGTCGCCGTCGTCGATATGCAGAAAGTCCTGCTGGAGTCCGCCGCCGGCCGCAGCATCCAGTCCCAGCTCGAGGGCGAGCGCCGCAAGATCCGCGATCAGGTCGCCAAGCTGGACGACGAGTTGAAGGCCACTGAAAACGAGATCAAGCGGCAGCGCTCGGTCATGGCGCCCGATGCGGTCAACGAGCAGGTCCAGGGCTTCCAGCGGAAACAGGCCGATGCCCAGCGCGTTGTGCAGGAGCGACAGGAAGCCTTTACGAAGGGGCAGAACGACGCCGTGAACGTTGTCGGTGACAACATGCGCGACATCGTCCAGCAGTTGGCGGCTGAACGGCATATCGGCCTGATCGTTCGCAAGGAAGTCGTGCTGTCGATGGCCGACAAGAACATGGACATCACGGATGACGTGATCCAGCGCCTGAACACCAAGCTGCCGACGGTGACCGTCACCATCCCGGCGCCCGGCACGATGGCGGCGCAGCCTGCGGCGCCGGCCGCCACGGCGCCTGCGGCGAAATCGGCGCCCGCGCCGAAGGCCTCCAAGAAATAGATCAAGGTTCGGGCCGTATCGCGTGACGCCGCGATACGGCGGAACGGGAATACGATAGACTGAAAATATGGACGTGCAGGAAAAGGCGCCGGCGCAAGGGGAAGTCATCAGCAGCGAGCAACTGCTGAGGATGCTTCCGCATCGCTATCCCATGCTGATGATCGACCGTTTGGAAGAGATCGTCGGGGAGACGAGCGCGGTTGGTATTAAGAACGTTTCGGTCAATGAGCCGGTATTCCAGGGGCATTTTCCTGGAAAGCCGATCATGCCGGGCGTGCTGATTGTCGAAGCCATGGCGCAGACCGCGGCGGCGCTTGTCGTTCATACGATGGGCGGTTCCGCGGAGGGGCGGCTGGTTTACTTCATGTCGGTCGAGAACGCCCGGTTCCGTAAGCTCGTGCTTCCCGGCGACACGCTCCGGGTTCATGTCGAGCGCATCCACAAACGTGGCGCCGTGTGGAAGTTCAAAAGCGAGGCGAAGGTCAACGGCGTCGTCTGCGCCGAAGCGACCTATACTGCGATGATTGTCGATGAATAGCGCCCTGAAGGCGACGTTGACAGAACCTACAAAGGCCTCCGCTACGATTCATCCGACTGCCATAGTCCATCCCAAGGCCGTGTTGGGGCAGGGCGTAACGATCGGTCCCTATAGCATCGTCGGTGCGGACGTCGTGCTGCACGACCGTGTCCAGCTTATGAGCCATGTCGTGATCGACGGGCGGACCACGATCGGTGCGGACAGTATCGTCTACCCTTTCGCTTCACTCGGCCAGATTCCGCAGGATCTCAAATATAAGGGCGAGCCGGCAACGCTGGAGATCGGCGCGCGCAACCGCATCCGCGAGCACGTGACGATGAATATCGGCACCGAGGGCGGCGGCATGGTGACCCGCATCGGTGACGACGGTCTCTTCATGGTCAATGCCCATGTCGCGCACGACTGTATCCTGGGCAATCGTGTCATCATGGCCAACAACGCGACGCTGGCCGGCCATATCGAGGTCGGTGATTTTGCGTTTCTCGGCGGCATGTCGGCCGTCCACCAGTTCGTGCGGATTGGCCCGAGCGCAATGGTTGGCGGTATGACCGGTGTGGAGCAGGACGTGATTCCGTTCGGTCTGGTGACCGGCGACCGTGCACGCCTGACGGGCCTCAATCTTGTCGGGATGGAGCGGCGCGGGTTTCCGCGTGAGGACATCCAGGGCGTGCGCAGCGCTTACCGCATGATGTTCGGTCCCGACGGAACGCTTGCCGAGCGGATCGAAGAGGTCGGCCGCGTCTTCGCTGACAATCCATATGTCCGGCAGATCATTGAATTTGCCCGCGCCAAGTCGAGCCGTGGGCTGTGCCAGCCGCGCGCTCAGAATGGCAACTGAGCATAGCGGCACGCTCGGCATTCTTGCCGGCGGCGGTGTTCTCCCCAGACAGGTTGCGGAAGCGGCGGCGGCGCGCGGACGGCGCGTGTTCATGGTTGCCTTCGCAGGACAGCACGATCCCGCGACGGTCGAAGGGTTCCCGCATATCGTCCTGCCGATCGCCAAGGCGGGACGGATACTCAAGGCGCTTAGGGACGCCGGCGTCGTCGACCTCGTGATGGCCGGTGGTGTGCGCCGTCCCAGCGTGGCGGAGTTGGGCCTGGATTGGCGTGGCGTGCAGCTTTTTGCCAGGATGGGCGCCAGGGCGTTGGGCGATGACGGGTTGCTGACGGCAATCCGCAAGGAACTCGAAGGCGAGGGGTTCAGATTGATCGGACCCAAGGACATCCTGATCGACAGCACGGCTCCGACGGGGCCGCTAGGGGCTCATACGCCCGACCCGCAGGCCGCGGCCGATATCGCTCACGGCATCGTCGTCGCCAAGACGCTGGGCGCTGTCGATGTCGGGCAGTCGGTCGTAGTGCAGCAGGGGCTTGTTCTGGGCGTCGAGGCGATCGAGGGTACCGATGCCCTGATCTCACGTGTCGGTCCGCTCCGCCGGGAAGGTCTCGGCGGCGTCTTGGTTAAGATCGCAAAGCCGCAGCAGGACCGGCAGATCGACTTGCCGACGATCGGATTGAAGACCGTCGAAGGCGCCGTTGCCTCGGGCCTGCGCGGGATTGCGATCCAGGCCGGCGCCACATTGGTGCTGGAGCGCGCCGCGCTGATTGCGGCCGCCGATGCCGCCGGGCTGTTTGTCGTGGCCGTGGACGTCGCGTGAGCCAGCGGCCGCTGGTTTACCTCATCGCGGGCGAACCCTCGGGCGATCTGCTCGGCGGCAGCCTTATGGCGGCGCTGCGGCGGCAAACGGACGGAGCGATCGCCTTCGCCGGAATCGGCGGCGAAAAGATGATTGCCGAAGGGCTCGAATCGTCTTTTCCGATGGCTGAGCTTTCCGTCATGGGGTTGGTCGAGGTTTTGCCCAGGCTGCGGCAGTTGCAGCGACGCGGCGAGGAGACTGTCGCCGAGATCGGAAGGTTGCGGCCGGCCGCACTGGTGACGATCGACGCTCCAGGTTTCACGCTGCGGGTTGCGGAGCGGGTCAAGGCACTGGGGGTGGACGTCCCGCGCATCCATTATGTCGCGCCGTCGGTCTGGGCGTGGAAGCCGGGAAGGGCGGCAAAGGTCGCCAAATATCTCACCCATCTGATGGCCTTACTGCCGTTCGAACCGCCTTATTTTGAGAAGGAAGGCCTGTCCTGCAGCTTCGTCGGCCACCCTGCCATCGAAGGCATGGCGGGGAAGGGGGACGGCACCGCCTTTCGCATCCGCCACGGAATACCGCTGGATCGCAAGATCGTCGTCATGCTGCCGGGGAGCCGCCTGGGCGAGGTCGAGCGGATGCTCGGTATCTTTCTGAAAGCCCTGAGGCGCCTGCAGGAAGGGCGCCAGCCTTTTACCGTCGTTGTGCCTGCTCCGGCGTACTTGGCCGACAAGGTCAGGGCGGCCATTGCCGCGGCAGGCTTCGCAGCCATCGTAACGGAAAGTGAAAGCGAAAAGTTCGACGCTTTTGCCGCAGCGGATTTGGCGCTGGCCAAATCGGGAACCGTAACGCTGGAACTGGCGCTGTCCGGCGTGCCGACTGTCATTGCCTATAGGATCAACTGGCTGACCCACCTGATCGTCAAACGCATGATCAAGGCGCCTTATGCCGGGCTGCCGAATGTGATCCTGGGGTGTTCTCTTATGCCGGAATTGCTCCAAGGCGATTGCAATCCGCGCAGTTTAGCGACGGAACTGGCAAGGCTCTTGGACGATCCCGCGGCGCGCCAGGCGCAGATCGACGGGATGGCGGAGGTCCGCCGACGTTTGTCCCCGCCGGATATGACGCCGAGTGAGGCTGCCGCCGCCGCTGTGTTGCGGGTGATCGACGGCAAGCGCTGAATTGCGCTGATCCGCTAAATAAAACGCCTCCCGAAGGAGGCGTTTCGGATAAGCCGAGACCGGCGCGTTACCGCGCGGAAATCGGTACGTAGTCGCGTTTCGTGGCGCCGGTATAGAGCTGGCGCGGGCGACCGATCTTGTGGCTCGGGTCCTCGATCATCTCGTTCCATTGCGAGATCCAGCCGACTGTGCGCGCGACCGCGAACAGCACGGTGAACATCGAAACCGGGAAGCCCATCGCCTTCAGGATGATGCCTGAATAGAAATCGACGTTCGGGTACAACTTCTTCGAGACGAAATAGTCGTCTTCCAGGGCAATCCGCTCCAGTTCCATCGCCAGATCCAGCAACGGGTCCTGGATGTTCAGTTCGCCCAGCACATCGTGGCAGGTCTGGCGCATCACCTGGGCGCGCGGGTCGAAGTTCTTATAGACGCGGTGACCGAAACCCATCAGGCGGAAGCCGGAGGTCTTGTCCTTCGCCTTTTTGATGGTCTCGGGAATGTTGTCCTTATGGCCGATCTCGTTGAGCATTTTCAGAACGGCTTCGTTGGCGCCGCCATGCGCGGGCCCCCACAGCGAGGCGATGCCGGCGGCGATGCAGGCGAACGGGTTGGCGCCGGACGAGCCGGCGAGACGAACGGTGGACGTCGATGCGTTCTGCTCGTGGTCGGCATGCAGGATGAAGATCTTATCCATGGCCTTGGCCAGGACGGGGCTGATCTTGTACTCCTCGCACGGCACCGAGAACATCATGTTCAGGAAGTTGTCGGCGTATTTCAAATCGTTGCGCGGATAAACGAACGGCTGGCCGACGGAATATTTATAGGCCATCGCCGCGATGGTCGGCATCTTGGCGATCAGGCGATAGGACGCGACCTCACGTTGGCGGGCGTCGGTGATGTCGGTGCTGTCGTGGTAGAACGCGGCAAGCGCGCCGACGACGCCGCACATGATCGCCATGGGGTGTGCATCGCGGCGAAAACCGCGGAAGAACATGCTGAGCTGTTCGTGCACCATGGTGTGATAGGTGATGTTCTTTTCGAACGCGGCCTTTTGCGCCGCATCGGGCAGTTCGCCTTTCAGCAGGAGGTGGCTCACCTCCATGAAGTCGCTCTTCTCGGCCAACTGCTCGATCGGGTATCCGCGATGCAGCAGCACGCCGGCGTCGCCGTCGATATAGGTGATCTTGGATTCGCAGGAACCGGTCGAGGTGTAGCCCGGGTCGAACGTGAAATGGTCGGTCTGATCGTAGAGCTTGCGCAGGTCGATGACATCCGGACCGGTCGTCCCCGACAGTACCGGGAACTGATAGCTCTGACCTTCGGGCAGGGTCAGCGTTGCGGTCTTCGGCGTTGCGGATTCGCTCATGATTTCCTCGAGAACAGGTCAGATGGTTCGACCTTGTGGCAGTGCAGCAAAATACAGGTCCGCTGAGGCAAGATCAACGGGAGGGGTTTTCATTTATTACGCGGAATGAAGATCATTCAGGCGGGCAATTACCTCATCCCGCCCAAATATGGAAGCAACCTCAAAAACCGGCGGTGAGACCGTACTTCCCGTGAGTGCGGCACGAAGCGGCTGGGCGAGTTCCCCGAGCTTGACGCCGGCCTCTTCGGCGAGCGCCCGGGCAGCTTGTTCCAGGGCGGTGGCTGAGAAATCGCTCTGTACGGCCGCACCGAGCCAACGCTTGAGCAAGTCGAGGGCCGGCGGCGTCAATAAAGCCGCCGCCTTTGCGTCGGGCTTCACCGGGCGTTCCTCGGCATAGAGGCGCGCGGAGAGCGCGAGCTCGTTGAGGGTCTTGGCGCGCGCCTTGAGGCCACCCATGCCGGCTGCCAGCCGTTCCTTCTGGCGTGGCGTCAGGGTCCGCTCCAGCGTCGCCTCCAGTCCCGGTGTGATGAGTTCGGCCAGCCGCGCGTTATCCGCCTCGCGGATATAATGGCCGTTCAGATTGTCCAGCTTGGCAAAGTCCAGCCGCGACGGCGAGCGGCCGATGCCGGGCAGATCGAACCAGCGGATCGCCTGTTCGGTCGAAATAATCTCGTCGTCGCCATGCGCCCAACCGAGCCGAAGCAGATAATTCCGCAGCGTTTCCGGCAGGTAACCCATGTCGCGATAGGCTTCGACGCCAAGCGCGCCGTGCCGCTTCGACAGTTTCTTGCCGTCCGGCCCGTGGATCAGCGGGATATGGGCGAAGGTGGGCGTATCCCAGCCCATGGCGCGATAAAGCTGCGCCTGGCGAAAGGCGTTGGTCAGGTGATCGTCGCCGCGGATGATGTGGGTGACGCCGAAATCGTGATCGTCGACCACAACCGACAACATATAGGTCGGCGTGCCGTCGCCGCGCAGCAGGACCATGTCATCAAGTTGTTCGTTGGCAACCGTCACCTTGCCCTGCACCTGGTCGTCGACCACGGTCTCCCCGGTCTGCGGCGCCCTGAGGCGGATGACGGGAGCGACGCCGGCGGGCGCCTCGGAAGGGTTGCGGTCGCGCCACCGCCCGTCATAACGCAGCGGCTGTCCCGCGGCGCGCTGCGCCTCGCGCATCGCTTCCAGCTCTTCTGGCGTGGCATAGCAGTAATAGGCCTGGCCGGTCTCTAACAGGCCTTTCGCCACCTCCGCGTGGCGGTCGCGGCGGGAGAACTGGGAGACGGCGTCGCCGTCCCAATCCAGCCCCAGCCATTTCAAACCGTCGAAGATCGCCGCCGTCGCCGCGTCGGTCGAGCGGGCGCGGTCGGTATCCTCGATGCGCAGCAGGAACTTGCCGCCGGTATGACGGGCGTAAAGCCAGTTGAACAAGGCTGTGCGGGCCCCACCGATATGCAGATAGCCGGTGGGGGACGGGGCGAAACGGGTGACAATGGTCATTGTACGATCTGGGCTTGGGCCGGTGGGCGTTGGCTTACCATAGAATGGCTCCAACGCAATGTCGGGCCGGTCCGAGCGCTTGTGCGCGAAGAGATGCTCTGTCGACGGCCTCGCCCGTTAGTGCTCGGTACTTCCGATTTGTTCGCGTCTCAATGAGGCCAGGAGGTTCTGGAAGCGCGGGCGGAAGGGGTGCTAGGCTGCCGTAGGGAGGATAATATGGACACTGCCGTCGCCAGCGGACTCACGACGCGGAAACTGCATCCGAATATCGGGATCGAAGTCCGCGGGGTCGATCTCAGACAACCGCTGCATGCTGCGCGGATCGAGGAACTTCGCGCGCTCTGGCGGCAGTATCTGGTTCTGGTGTTTCCGGAACAGAGGCTGACCGAGGACCAGCAGATGGCGTTCACACGCTGTTTCGGCGATCTCGATGTCACGGTGGAGGACGACAAGAAATCGACCCGCAATCCTGAGGTTCTCAGGATTGGAAATGTGGACGAGGACGGCCGGAAGCTCGGTCCCGACCACCCTATCGTCATGTATTACAAGGCGCTGACCACCCCCTGGCATACTGACGGCTCATATCGCGCCGTGCCGAGCTTTGCTTCGATGCTGCACGCGCTCGAAGTCGTGCCGGAGGGTGGGGAGACTTGTTTCGCCAATGCCATCGCGGCCTATGACGCTTTGCCGGAAGAGGTGAAGGAAAGGGTCGCGGGCAAGTACATGGTGCATTCCTATGAATTCACCCGTCACTACGAAGACCGTCTGCCGCCGCTTTCCGCCAAGGAACGTGCCGATTTTCCGCCCGCAACCCATCCGGTCGTACGCAGGCATGAAGACGGTCGGAAGTCGCTCTATGTCAGCGGCAACGTTGCCTATTATGTCGGGGGAATGCCGTTGGAGGAGG
>DATJHU010000033.1:0-17308 GCA_035493715.1 Alphaproteobacteria bacterium
TGTTCCTGCTCAGCCTGCCCTGGACGCTGATGGGCTTCTGGAATTCGGTAATCGGTTTCGTCGTGCTGCGGCTGGTTGGTGACGCGGTGCGCTACACGAATCCCGCCTTACGGGTGACCCCTGACGATAGCCCGATCGTGACGCGAAGCGCTGTCTGCCTCTGCGTCCGGCATGAGGATGTGGCGGCATGCTTTGCGCGTCTTAAGTGGATGATCGACGATGTGCGGGCGACGCCTTGGGTCGGACAGATCGACTTTCATGTCCTTAGCGACACGGCCCAGCCGGATATCGCCGCAGCCGAGGATGCTGCCTTTGCCGCCCTGTCGGCGCAGTATCCGGACGCTGGCTTCCTACATTACCGGCGGCGTGCGCAGAACGCCGGCTACAAAGCCGGCAACATCCTGGAGTTCGCGACGCGCTGCCAAGACCAATATGATTTCATGATAGCGCTCGATGCCGACAGTGTGATGACCGCGAAATCCATGTTGCGGCTGATTCGCGCGATGCAGGCCAACCCCGCATTGGGCGTGCTGCAGTCGCTAGTGGTGGGAAAGCCGTCGGACAGCGCCTTCACCCGAATCTTCCAGTTCGGCATGCGTCATTCGATGCGCACCCAGACGGTGGGCAGCGCGTGGTGGCAGGGACCGGCCGGCCCTTACTGGGGCCATAACGCCATCCTGCGGATGAAACCGCTGGTCCAGCATTGCCAACTGCCGGTGCTGAAGGGGCGAGGACCGCTGGGCGGCCAGATTCTGAGCCACGATCAGGTCGAGGCGGCGATGATGCGCGGCGCCGGATATGACGTGCGGGTGATCGCCGACGAGCTCGAAAGCTGGGAGGAAAACCCGCCAAGCCTGCCGGACTTCATCAAGCGCGACCTACGCTGGTGCCAGGGCAACCTGCAATACCTGAAGCTGCTTGGTATGCCGGGTCTCAGGCCCATGGGCCGCTTCCAGCTGGCCAACGCGATCATGATGTATATGGGTGCGCCGGTCGGCCTCATGATGCTGGCCGCCGGCCTCGCGATGGCTGGCACGGTTTCGAGCGGCGTATTTCCGGCGACGCTCGCCTTCGGACTTTATGTCGTGATGATGAGCCTGGGCTTTGCGCCGCGCTTCCTGGGAATGCTAGACGTGCTGTGCACGCGCGGCGAAAGCCGGCGCTATGGCGGGCGGCTGCACCTGCTGTTGAGCTTTGTCTTCGACCTGCTGTTCTCGATCTTCTTGGCGCCGGTGATGATGATCGCCCAGGCGGTGTTCGTGATCGGGCTGATTTTCGGCCGGCGCGTGTTGTGGGAGGCGCAGAATCGTGGCGAGCGGACGGTGCCGTTCGGCGAAGCCTTGAAAGGCCTGTGGCCGCAGACGCTATTCGGCGTGGGCGTGGCCTATGTCTTCGCAACGATAATGCCTGGCGCGCTGCCCTGGGCCTTGCCGACGATCGTGCCTTGCCTGCTGGCCGTCCCGTTCGCATGTGTTACGGCGAGCAAACCGTTGGGGCGGCTTTTCGTCCGCTTCCGGATCTGCGCCATCCCCGATGAATATGAAGACCCGGTCGCGCTGCGCGGCCCAGCCGAAGGAGTTCAGCCGTGAAGTATTTGCATACGATGGTCCGCGTCACCGACCTCGGCGCCTCGATTGACTTCTTTTGCAACAAGCTGGGCCTGCGCGAAGTCGGACGGCATGACGTCCCCCAGGGACGCTACACGCTGGCCTTCCTGGCCGCGCCCGGCGATGAGGATGCGCAGGTCGAGCTCACCTTCAACTGGGACCCGGAAGTGCTGGGCGAGGGACGAAACTTCGGCCACCTGGCCTATGAGGTCGACGACATTTACGCAACCTGCCAGACCCTGATGGACAAGGGCGTGACGATCAACCGTCCGCCGCGCGATGGGCGTATGGCCTTCATCCGTTCACCTGACAACATCTCGATCGAGTTGCTCCAGAAGGGGCAGGCGTTGCCCCCGGCCGAGCCGTGGGCGTCGATGCCGAATACTGGAAAGTGGTAGGTCAGAGCGTTTCGAAGATCGCGTCGAGGCCGACGCGATAGGTCGGATAGGCCAGCTCGACACCCAGCTCGTCTTTCATGCGCTGGTTGCTGATCCGCTTGTTGTCCGCCCAGAATTCCCGCGCCATCGGCGATAGGACCGCGGCATCGAATGGGATTTCCTTGGGCGGCTTTACGTTGAGGAGGCCGCAAGCGTAGGTAACGAGGTCGGCCGACGGCGCCGGCAGATCGTCCGCCACATTGTAGACGCGGCCCGGCGACGGCGCGGCCATCGAACAGAGCAGCACGTTGGCGATATCGTCGACATGAATGCGATTGAAGACCTGGCCTGGCTTGACGATCCGCTGAGCGCGGCCGCCCCTGATCGTCTCGAACACGCTCCGCCCGGGCCCATAAATGCCGGATAGTCGGAACACATGACCGGGCAGGGGCAGGGCCTGCCAAGCCCGCTCGGCCGCCAGGCGTCGTTTCCCACGGGCGCTGGACGGATCGCACAGCGTGTCCTCGTCGACCGTGGACCCATCGGTGACGCCGTAGACCGAGGTGGTCGACAGATAGCCGATCCAGGCGAGCGAGGAGGCACTCGCAATCAGTTCGCTATTCCGGCGCAGAGCCGGATCGTCGGGATCGGCTGGGATTGAACACAAGAGATGCGTGACCCCATCCAGCGCATCCGGCGCGAGCGGCTGAGTGCCGTCGAACCGGATCGCCTCGATGCCGTGGTCGCGCAGGCGGTGCAGCCCATCGACACCCCGGCTGGTTCCGGCGACCGACCAGCCCTCGTGCTGCAACACCTTGGCAAGCGCCAAAGCGGAATAGCCGAGGCCGAAAACAAAGAGGCGCGGCACTATTCGCGGGGCGCAACGGCGGCGAAGGTCACGTCGACATGGACCTTGACCTTCTCAGACAATGACAGCCCGGCACCCCCATCTCCTTTACCTCTGGGGGCGTTCGCCATCATGGGTTCCGCCCCGCGGCGAGCCGTTACTACAATTTCCTCCATATCGCTGCCTGACAATCCGCCGAAATCGATGTTGGCGATTCGGAACTTGCGGTCGGGCTCTGCCTGGTTGAGCTGAGCAAGCGCTTCGTTGACCTTTTTGTACATCTCACCGCGCAGCTTGAACCTCGCGGCCTGCGTCTCGGCCAATGTCGGCGTGAAATCGACTGTCTGCACAGCGATCTGCATTCCCGGCTTCGATGCCTGTTTCGCACGGTCGGAAAGGCCACCCAACTTCGCCTCGGGCAATCGCGACTCCAGCACGGCGTGCCAATGTTCAAGTCCGCTGGGATCCTGGTTGCGATCGAAGACGGTAAAGCGCCATTCGGTGCCTGATGACAGTGACTTAACGGCATCCAGCATATTGGCTCGGGCTTTCCCCGCGTCGCTTCCGGGCATGGATGCGTCTATGGCAAGCTCGACCCGCGCGCTCTGCGTTTCGACCCAATCCTCCAGCGCCAAGGACAGGCCGACGGTGTCGTCATGTGGCTGATACACGACGATTGGCGGTGGGTTCTGTGCGGCGGCCAGCGGCGCGATGAGTGATAACGCGATCGCGATCGGTAATTTGCGCATGATCACAAACCTCCCTTTTTGATTTGGAAACTCTACGATCCGATTGCGGTCAAATCGCGGCGCGGCGATCAGAAATCCAGGTCGGCGTAATGCGGCGGCGGCTGTGTGCCCGGCACTTTGTCCGTCAACAGCGGCCGGAAGCTCGGGCGCGACTTGATGCGGGCATACCAGTCCTTGGCCCCGGGGTGCTCGTCCCACGGCACATCGCCGATATAGTCCACGGTCGAGAGATGCGCCGCAGCCGTGATGTCGGCGGAGGAGAAGTGGTCGCCGGCCAGCCAACGCCGGCGTTCAGCCAGGAACGAGATATAGGCCAGATGATTGTGGATCTCGGCCAAGCCTTCGCGGATCGCGGTCGCCTGTGGGTATCCGTCGCCCGACAGCCGCTTCATCAGTTTTTCGCCGACCAGATTCTGCGTCACCTCGCGATTGAATTTGTCGTCGAACCAGTCGACCAGACGCCGCGCCTCAGCCCTCGACGCCAGGTCGCCGCCGATCAGCGAACGCTCCGGATAGGCTTCGTCGAGATATTCGGAGATGACGTTGATGCCGGCGAGCACGGTGCCGTCATCCTCGATCAGGACCGGAACCGCGCAGGCAGGATTAAGCGCCAGGAACGCCGTCCGGCGTTCCCAGGTTTTTTCGATCTCAAGATCGAAGGGTAGGCCTTTTTCCGCCAGAATCACACGAACTGTGCGTGAGAAAGGCGAGAGCCAAAGATGGTAAAGCGTGCGCATGCTTGTCAGTGACAGAATCTCTCAGATTCAGGGAAAAGCGCAACTGCGAAGGCGGAGCGGGTTGGCATCCCGCTTGATCTCCTCCATCTGCTCGAAATCGTCGGGCGTGTCGATATCGAAGGACAATCCACCGCGCCGCACAACGTTGAGGACCAGACCGCGCTCGGCCGCCGCCTTTTGGTGGGCGGCGAAGCTTTCCACGCCATAGGCATAGGGAATCGCGCCGACCGGCGAAACCACCAGTGCGTTCGTGCCCGTGCCGGCGCGGTCGCTGGCGATCGCCAGCCCGTCGCCCTCCAGCGCCGTATCGATAAGGACCTTCAAATCGTCGGCAACCATGAAGGGCAGGTCGCAACTGACCGACAGGATCGCGCTTGCGCCTCGGCCACGCGCCGTTTCCGCCGCCTGGGCCAATGCCTCGTTCAATCCGTGCGGCGGGGTTTCGAGCAGCGTCTGAAACGCCAACTCGCCCGCCGCCCTGAGCAGCGCTGCGGAGCGGCTGACGATCAGGACCCTATCCTGCCCGACCACGCTCGCCACAGTTTCCAGCGTCTGGCGGAAGAACAGCTCGTTGAGCCGCCGCCGCTCCTCCGGCGTCAGCGCCTCGGCCAGACGCGACTTGCCCTCTTCCAGGGGACGGGCGGGGATGACGGCCCAGACACTCATGACCGCAGCCGTTCGGCAAAGGCCAGCGCTTCGCGCGCCAAACGGCGCCGGTCGTTCGCGTTGCGCATCATCGTGTCGGTAACCGCGACGGCGGTGACGGCAATCTCGTCCTTCAGCGCGGCGTCTACCGTATCGATCATCAGCCCATCGAGCAGCGCGCCGTAGAACGAAGCGACACCGAGCGACGACACGGTCATGCCCAACTCGTCCATGATTTTGGCGGCTGGCCCTTTGACCGCCTGTCCACCGATGATCGGCGATACGGCGATCATCGGTACGCGCCTTGCTTCGAGCGCCTCACGTACACCGCCGATACTGAGGATCGGCTGGATGCTGAGGAAGGGATTGGAGGGACAGATAATGATAGCTTCGAGGTCGGGCGCGGCTAGGGCGGTGGCGAAGCCGGGGCTGATCCTGGCCTCCGCGGCACCGGCGAATTCCAGTCTTTCCACTATGGGTGCGCAACGCAGGCGAACGAAATAATCCTGAAACGCCAATACGCCCTGGTCCGTCGTGACGACGGTGCGGACAGGATCGTCGGAGACAGGCACGATCGGTTGTTTGATGCCCAGCTGTTGCGCGAAGCCGAGGGTAATCTCCGACAGCGTCTCGCCGGCCTTCAGCCGCCGACTGCGCTCAATATGGGTCGCCATGTCCCGGTCGCCCAGGCGGAACCAGGTCTCGCCGCCCAGTCGCTCGAGCGCGTCCATGAATTGCCAAGTCTCACCGGCCAGCCCCCAGCCCTGCTCCTGGTTGTTGAGGCCTGACAGCGTGTAGGTGACTGTGTCGATATCTGGCGAGATACGAACGCCCAGATGTTCGAAATCGTCGCCGACATTGACTGCGACGGTCAGCGCGCCGGGTGGCAGAACCGCCGCCAACCCTTCCGCCAGTTTCGCACCGCCGACACCGCCGGCCAGGGCCAGCACGCTCATGCTAGGTCGATCCCGGTCAAGATTTCGGTCAAGGGCTTGCGCGGCCGGTCGCGGCCCGGTTCGGCCGGCCAGCCGAGCAGGATCAGCCCTTGGGGCCGCCAGCTATCTCGCAGACCTAGCGCGGCGCGCACCGTATCGGGGCAGAACAGCGGCGCGCAGACCCAGCAGGCGCCGAGGCCGGCGGCCTGCGCCTTCAGGAGCGCGATCTGGGCCGCCATGGCCGTACTCTGCACCGCCATGATGTACTCGGCCTCGTTGCGCTTCGCGTCGGGATAGGTGTCCATCTCCTCTAGGGTCAGGCAGACGGCGATCAGCGCGCCGGCACCGTTGATGCGCGCCGACGACCGGGCGACGTCCTGCGCGATGGATTCGGCGTCGTCGCCGTCGCGGGATCGGTCCGCGTGCAGTCGATCGCCCATCGCTTTGGCGAGGTTGGCTTTACCCGCGGCATCGCGCACGACGTGAAAACGCCAGGGCTGACGGTTGTGGGCGGAGGGCGCGCGCGTCGCGGCGGCGACCAGCTCTGCGACCAGCGTCTCGGACACAGGGGTGGGCAGGAAACGGCGAACCGAGCGGCGGCCGGCCACCGCTGCGTCGAGGCTGGCCGCGTCCGGAAAACCGGGATCGATGGCGCGGACTAACGGAATAGGTCCATCTCCTTCGGGCGGATCAGTTCGCGCGCACTGCCATCGCGGCGTCCGTCGGTCAGGCCGCGCGCCAGCACGATCGGCCGGCCCTCGCTGGCCTGGCCCATGATCAATGATGCGGCGGATGCAAGCTCGTCGGCAAGGCCGAGTTCGCTTGTTTTCAGCGGCCGTCCATAAAGATCGGGACGAGTCCTCAGGTCCAGCAGGCCGGCGATGCCGGCCACGCCGATGGCCGTGCCGATGGTGCCGGTCCGCCAGGCGCGGCCGATGCTGTCGATGATGACGACCGCGATGTCCAACCCAGTGTGTTCCTTGAGCGCAGCCCGAATGCGCGCGCAGGTGCCGTCCGGATCGACCGGCAGCAGCAGGACTTTGTCGTCGTCCCCGGTGTTGCCGATATTCGACTGGTCGATTCCGGCATTGGCTGCGACGAAGCCCAGGCGGTGCTGCACGATGACGGCGCCGGGGCGCACGCGCAGCACTTCCGTTGATTCTTGAAGGATCAGCTCGACCACGCGCGGGTCCTTGTCGGACCGGGTGGCGATCTCGATGGCTTCGGGCCGTGCCGCGACATCCTTGAGCTCGACCGTCCGGCCTTCGGCCTTGGAGACGATTTTCTGTGCCATCAGGACGATGTCGCCGTCCTGCAGCGTCAGTCCGTTGCCGGCAACGGCCCCCAGGATCACCTCGGTCAGGTCGTCGCCCTTCTGGATGAAGGGCACGTCACCAAGCGCGCGCAGCGTGAGTTCCACGGGCGTCGCCATGGCGCGGTCCTATTCCGGCAGGCCGGTGATGCGGATGCCTGCGCCGGGAATCTTATAGCGCTGGTTGATCGAGATCAGGACAGAGGTCAGCGCCTCGGCGACGACCGAATTCTGCAGCGGGCCCGCATGAATGCCGCGCAGTCCGCACGCGTCGGCCAGCTTGATTACCGCTTCGCGGGCCGGGATATCGTCCCCGCAAACCAGCACGTCGCATTCCACGTCGTGATGCAAATCCTTCAGGTGATGAGCCGACACGTTCTGGAAAGCGGACACCACCTTCACGCCGTCGCCCAGCATCTGCTGCATGGCAAGGACTGCGGAGCCGCCTTCCGGTAGCTGCACGCGGTTCACCTTTGGGGGCACCAGCGGCACCGTCACATCGACCAGGATTTTGCCCTGGAGGGCGGGGGCCACGTCACTGATCGTGGATTTCTGGGCCGACCACGGAACGGTCAGGATGGCGATATCGGCTTCTTTGGCGGCGGACAGGTTGTCCATGCCGCGTACCAGATCCTTGCCCAGCAGCGCGTTCAGTTCGGCGGCGCCGGTCTCAGCCTTTTCGGCGGAACGACTACCCAGGATCACCGGATAGCCGGCATGGGCCCAACGGAAGGCAAGTCCGCTGCCTTCGGCGCCGGTGCCGCCGAGAACGGCCAAGGTCGGGAGTGTGTCGGACATCGTCTGCTCTTCTGCTGCGAAAATTGGATCAGGCCGTCGCGGTGCGCCGGATCGGCTTCGGTGGGGTCAGGATAATCGGCGACAGATCCTCGGCATTCCGGCCAGCCGCTTGGCGTTCTTCGGACACGGGGCCGTACAGCGTGGTGCGCTGCCGCGGTTCACGGCCGACTGAGCGGATCAGCGCGTCCATCCGTTCGGGCGGCAGTTCCTGGCCGTGCTGCGTGCCGGCGGCGCGCGAGATGCTCTCGTTCATCAGCGTGCCGCCCATGTCGTTGGCGCCCGCATTGAGCGCGACCTTCACGCCTTCCGGGCCGAGCTTGACCCAGGACACCTGGATGTTGGTCAGCACCGGATGCAGCGCAAGACGCGCCACCGAATGCATCAGGATTGCCTCACGGAAGGTCGGTCCCTTGCGCGCCATGCCCTTCAGGTACATCGGCGCTTCCATGTGGACAAAGGGCAGGGGGACGAATTCAGTGAAGCCTCCGGTCCGCTCCTGCAAGGCGCGGATGCGCAGCAAATGCCGGGCCCAATGCGTCGGTGTTTCGATATGGCCGAACATGATGGTGGAGGTCGTGCGGAAGCCGACGCTGTGTGCGGCCTCGATCACGTCCAGCCACTCCTGTGTGTTCAGCTTGTCGTGGCACAGCACGTCGCGGACTTCGTCGTCGAGTATCTCCGCCGCCGTTCCGGGGAGCGTGCCCAGACCCGCCTCTTTCAGGCGGGTCAGATATTCGCCAACCGGCAGGCCCAAAGTTGCCGCGCCCTGCTGCACCTCCAGCGGGGAGAAGGCGTGGATATGCATGTCCGGCTCGGCCTGCTTCACAGCGCGCAAGATTTCGACATAGGTGTCGCCGGTATAGTCCGGATGGATGCCGCCCTGCATGCAGACTTCAGTCGCGCCGCGTTCCCAGGCTTCCGACACCCGGCGCTGCACCTCATGCATGTCGAGATTATAGGGAACGCCGCGTAGCGCCTCATGCGTCTTACCCTTGGAGAAGGCGCAGAAGCGGCATTTGTAGCCACAGATGTTCGTATAGTTGATATTGCGGTTGACCGCATAGCTGACGACGTCGCCATTCACCTTGGCGCGCAGTCGATCGGCTGCCTCGGTCACATGTTCGAAATCGATGCCACGTGCGCGAAACAGCGTTACAATTTCGGCCTCGTTCAACCCGGCGCCATCCAACGCTTTCGCGGTCAGCGCGCGGATTTCCGGAGAGACGCCCTCGCCAAATTGCGCCTTGGGGCGCGCGACCGGCGGTAGCGCCGGTGCGACGGTCAGGCCCGGGGCCCAGCGGTCGTCGCGCCCCCAGCCTTCCGCATCCGCCGACTTCATCAGGTGCGGGACCAGCGCCGGGTCCTGCCAGCGCGCATTGTCCTGGTAATAGGCGGGATAGACCGGCAGGCGTGCGGTCAGCACCTTGCCGGCATCGGCTGTCTCCTGACGGAGCGCCTCCAGATGCGGCCACGGCGCCTCGGGGTTCACATGGTCCGCCGTGATCGGGGAAATTCCGCCCCAGTCGTTGATGCCGGCATCGATCAGAACGCCGTATTTGCCCGGCGTCAGGTTCGGCGGTGCCTGGATATTCATCTCCGCGCCGAACAGGATGCGGGACATCGCGATCGTCCACTGCAGCTCGTTCAGGTCCGGTTCCGGCGCGTTCACCATCTTGGTGCCCGGCTTTGCCCGGAAATTCTGGATGATGATTTCCTGGATGTGGCCATACTCGGCGTGGAGGTCGCGGAGCGCCAGCAGAGCCTCGACGCGTTCCTCGCGCGTTTCGCCAATGCCGATCAGAATCCCGGAGGTGAAGGGCACCTTCTGCTCGCCGGCGAGCCGGATCGTCTCCAGCCGCGCGGCCGGCATCTTGTCGGGCGAGCCATGATGCGCCTGGCCCTTTTCCAGCAGTCGCTGCGATGTGCTCTCCAGCATCAGCCCCTGGCTGACGGAGACGCTACGCAGCATTGCGATGTCGTCGGCGCCCATGACGCCGGCATTGATGTGCGGCAGAAGCCCGGTTTCCTTGAGCACCGCCTTTGCCGCTTCGGCGACATAGGACAGCGTCGTCTCATGTCCCAGATCGGACAGCGCGTCCCGCGCCGCGCTGAAACGCAGTTCCGGCTTGTCGCCCAGCGTAAACAAGGCCTCGGTGCAGCCCGCAGCCGCTCCGGCGCGCGCAACTTCGAGCACCTGCTCGATCGTCATGTACGCGGCCTCACCCCTTTTCGGCGGTTTGGAGAATGTGCAGTAGTGACAGACATCCCGGCAGAGATGGGTCAGCGGCAAGAACACCTTGGGCGAATAGCTTTGGATCCGGCCGTGGACGCTGTCGCGCAACGCGGCGGCACGCGTCATCAGCGCCTCCGTCTCCTCGTGCATCAGCTCCAGAATCTCAGCGGACAAAGGCATTGCCGTTCCCCATCGCGGCACGAAGTCGGCCGTACCGCGAGCTTATCAGAATATCAGTCCCTTATCGGCGATAACCGGCATGTTCGTCCACTGTCCCTTGGGCGTGCGGTACCAGCCTGCGGCGGCCAGCGCGCCGCCATCCATATGGATCGTCGTGCCGGTGACCCAGGCGGACAGGTCGCTGGCCAGGAACACGGCGCAGCCCGCTGCATCCTTTGGCACGCCGAACCTGCCCAGCGGAATCCAGCGCTCGGTATGGTCCATATATTTTGGGTTGGTCCAGTTGGTGACCTGCACCTGCTCGGTATCGGTGGTTTCCGGGGCGATCGTGTTGACGCGGATACCCTCCGGCCCGATCTCCACCGCCAGACTCTGGGTGAAGCCGGTGATGCCGGCTTTGAACGCGCCATAGACTACGCCGCCCGGAATGCCGCGGAAGGCCTCGATCGAAGACACGTTGATGATGCTGCCGCCGTTACCGGACTTCCGCATCAGCGGGAGCATCGCGTGGGTGACGTTGAATATCTGCTTCAAGTTCACCTGGTAGAGCGTATCCCACTGCTCCTCGGTCGAATCGGCGAAGGTGCCGACGATACCCATGAAGTCCCCGACATTGTTGACCAGGATATCCAGCCCACCGAAGCGGTCCTCGATCTTCTTGGCCAGCGCCTTCACCTGGGCGACGTCGCGCACGTCGACCACCTCGACCATATGATCGACCTTGGCGTCCGCCAGCGCCTGGCGGGCTGCGTCGGCGCGTTCCGGCTTGATCTCGGCCACGGCGACCTTGACGCCGTAGGCGCCGAAAGCCTCGGCGATCGCCTTGCCCATGCCCGCGCCGCCGCCGGTCACCAGGGCGGTCTTGCCTTCCAGATTGATCATGATCTCGTCCTTCCCCTCGCCGACGCGATTGGCTTAGCCGCCATTCATCTGCGGGTGACCCCACAGGCTGAAAATCTCGCTTTTGGTCGGCACGTAGTCGCTCCAGTCGACCTGCCAGCCGTCCCAGCCATACTCCACATCGAAGCCCGAAGGGGTCTTGATGTAGCTGGAGACCATCAGGTCATTGCTGTGCCGGCCCATGTCGATGGCGATCGTTGTGCCCGATTTCTTGCAGCGGTCGACGCAGCGGCCGAGATCGTCCAACTGCTTCACCTCGATCATCACATGCACGAGGCCGCCCGGAATGTCGGCCTCGAACAAGGCGAGGCTGTGGTGGCGGGGGTTGTCGCAATGCAGGAAGTAGAGGGCCAGGCCCGGATGGTCCGGTACGCCGATCGGCACCCGCATCTCGTCGGTGTCGCCGAAGCCAAGATGGGTCTTGTAGAAAGACCGGGTCTCCTCGACCTTGGCCGCGGGCAGCACGACATGACCCAGGCCCATATTGCCGGTCACGAAGCCGCTGACCCCGACGGGTGAGACGAACGGCGCGTAGTCGTAGATGCGGCCGTGGTAAATCTCGAGCAGATTGCCCGACGGGTCTTTGCAGCGGGCGAGCCCTCGGACCTTGCGGTCGGCCGCCTCCGCGTCCGTTCCATGTTCGATGGCGACGCCGGCAGCGGCCAGGTTCTTCAGCGTTTCGACGTAGACGTCATGGTTCGGCATCTCCCAGCCCGAGGAGACGAAGCGGTCTTCGGAGCCGGGGACGATCGCGATACGGAAGGGACGCTCGTCCATGCGGAAACGGATGCCGCCGTCGGCAGCCTCGACGGGCATCAGGCCCAGCACCTCGGCGCCGAATTTCCGCCAGGCGGCGATGTCGGTTGCCTGGATAACGGCGTAACCCAAGGATGATGTCGTCATCTCATTCCCCTCGACTGTCGTGTCCGTGAATTTCAATACGGGCTAGAGCAACTGATATTAGCGGTCAATCGGTCGGCAACAAGGTAAGTTCGTTTTTGTCTATCCGGGAAATTACGCAAATCATAAGTCTGCGCATGTTTCTGGATCAAACATCGAACTTCATTGACCGGCCGATTGCCGAACCTCTAGGTTCTACCCAGCCGAGGCAGATGCCGCAATCGGACGTTTAGCCGAAAATCAGGAATTCGGGGGAAACCGCTCATGCTCAGCCTTCAGGAAATCTCGGACAAGCTCGAGATTCAGCAGCTCTTCACCGATTACGCCGACGCGCTCGACACGTTGCAGATCGACAAGATGGACAAGGTGTTCACCCCGGACGCCTATATCGACTACCGCGCGATGGGCGGCATCGACGGGAAATATCCTGAGGTGCGGGAATGGCTGAAGAAGTCCCTCGTGAATTTTTCCAACTACTATCACATGGTCGGAAACGTCTCGATCAAGCTCGACGGCGACAAGGCCACCAGCAGGATCGTGTGCTTCAACCCGATGGGCGTTCCAATGCAGGACGGCTCGACGCAGATGATGTTCCTGGGGCTCTGGTACAACGACGAACTCGTCCGTACGGCCGATGGCTGGCGGATTACGAAGCGCGTCGAGCAGGAGTGCTATCAGTACAACGTGCCGGCGCACATCAAGGTGATCGACTGACGCGATCCAACGCCGCGCCTTTCAGTCGATAACGGTCGAAAAAGGCGCGGAAATACCCAGCCATGATGCGGCAGCCCTCGGTGATGTCGATCGGCCAGTCGAAGATCGCGACCTCATAGCAGAAGTCATTGAGCTGCCTCAGCAACAGGCGCGATTCGATATGCGCGCGCATCGCCTCCGGTGCACCGGAGGCGGGCAGGCGGAACGCCGGAATGCGTTTGGCCCAGCGCAATTCCGTCTCGCGGATAATGTCGATCATGATCGGGTGAAAGGCGGGCTCGGTCGCCAGCATATGGGCAAAGGTGACGATCAGGTCGCGATTCTCACGGTAGAGTTCGACCACCTGCATGACCCAGTCGACGAGTTCGGCCTCGGTCGGGTCGTCGTATGTGAGGAGCGCGTCGTAGATCGCCGTCAGCCGCGGCGCGAATTCCCGGTGCAGTTCGCGCCCGATCGCGAATTTGCTGTCGAAATACTTATAGAAGGTCGCGCGGCTTACGTTGGACCGGGCCAGCACATCTTCTATCGTCATGGCCGTATACGATTTTTCAGCCAGCACGGTGCGCGCCGCCTGCAGGATGCTTTCGCGGCTCTTCTGCTTCTGCCGCTCCTGAAGGGTCAGTCCCTCGGATTTAAGTTTGCGCATTCGAGAGCCTTGTTTTGTGCGCTTTTGAGCAATTTCGGGGTTCCATCGGCATCGATCTCGTCGTTTTTCTGTGGGCGCCGCCATTGACGATCGACACCGAACGCTCGTACACCATGCGTTGACGCTCTTATACTCGATGTCTATACAGAGAGTATAGTCAGAACTTGCATCTGGGACCTTTGCCGGCCATGGCGTTGGGCGAGGGGAAAAGGAAGGTAGAATGTCGAGCTTGACTCACCTCCAGCGTTTGGAGGCTGAAAGCATTCACATCATGCGGGAAGTGGCGGCCGAAGCCGAAAATCCCGTGATGATGTATTCCATCGGCAAAGACAGTTCGGTGATGCTGCGGCTGGCGATGAAGGCCTTCGCGCCCGGCAAGCCGCCCTTCCCGATGCTGCACGTGAATACGGGCTGGAAGTTCCGGAACATGATCGAGTTCCGCGACCAGCAGATGCAGGAGCTGGGGTTGAACCTCATCTCCTACACCAACCTGGAGGCCCAGCAGCAGGGCATCAACCCGTTCGATCACGGTTCGGCCTATACCGACATCATGAAGACCCAGGCGCTGAAGCAGGCCTTGGACAAATACGGCTTCGACGCCGCTTTCGGCGGTGCGCGGCGCGACGAGGAAAAGAGCCGCGCCAAGGAACGCATCTTCTCGTTCCGCTCGGCCAACCATGTGTGGGACCCGAAGAACCAGCGGCCTGAGCTCTGGCGCCTCTATAACGCGCGCAAGAACAAGGGCGAATCGATCCGCGTCTTCCCGCTGTCGAACTGGACCGAACTCGACATCTGGCAATACATCTATCTGGAAAACATTCCGATCGTGCCGTTGTACTATTCCGCGCCGCGTCCGGTGGTGGAACGCGACGGGCTGCTTATCATGGTCGATGACGATCGCATGCGGCTGAAGCCGGGCGAAGTGCCAGAGGTCAAGAACGTCCGCTTCCGCACGCTGGGCTGCTATCCGCTTTCGGGTGCGGTCGAAAGCGACGCGACGACCTTGCCGCAGATCATCCAGGAAATGCTGCTGACAACCACCTCCGAGCGCCAGGGCCGCGCGATCGATCACGATCAGGCTGCGTCGATGGAGAAGAAGAAGCGCGAGGGGTACTTCTAATGGCGCACGTATCGAGCCTGATCGAGACGGACATCGAGAAATATCTCGAGTCCCACCAGTACAAGAGCCTGCTGCGCTTCATCACCTGTGGCTCGGTGGACGACGGCAAGTCGACCCTGATCGGGCGCCTGCTCTACGAATCGAAGATGATCTTCGAGGACCAGCTGGCCGCGCTCGAGGCCGACAGCAAGAAGATGGGCACCCAGGGCGAGCAGATCGACTTCGCCCTTCTGGTCGACGGCCTGGCCGCGGAGCGTGAGCAGGGCATCACGATCGACGTCGCCTACCGCTTCTTCTCAACCGACCGGCGCAAATTCATCGTCGCCGACACGCCCGGCCACGAGCAGTATACCCGCAATATGATCACCGGCGCCTCGACGGCGGACTTGGCGGTCATCCTGATCGACGCGCGCAAGGGCGTGCTGGTGCAGACGCGCCGGCACTCGTACCTGGTGTCGCTGATCGGCATCAAGCAGGTGGTGCTGGCCGTCAACAAGATGGACCTGATCGGTTATAGCCAGGAGAAATACGACGCGATCGTCGCGGAGTATCTGGAGTTCGCGAAGCAGATCGGGCTCACCAACATCACCCCGATCCCGATGTCCGCGTTCAAGGGCGACAACATCACCGACAACAGCGCCAACATGCCGTGGTACACCGGCTTGCCGCTGATGCCGCATCTGGAAACGGTGCCGATCGCGACCGAGAATCCGGACGCGCCGTTCCGTCTGCCGGTCCAGTGGGTCAACCGCCCGAACCTGGACTTTCGAGGCTTTTCCGGCGTCGTCACCGCCGGCACCGTCAAGGTCGGCGACAAGGTAAAGGCGCTGCCGTCGGGCAAGGAATCGACCGTTGCCTCCATCGTGCTGGACGGTGAGATCGACCAGGCCGTGTCCGGCCAGTCGGTCACGATCACGCTGAAGGACGAAATCGACGTCAGCCGCGGGGACATCCTGTCGGCGTCGGGTTCGCCGCCCGGTGTCTCGGACCAGTTCGAGGCCACCATCGTGTGGATGAACGAAAACCCGATGTTGCCGCACCGGCCCTATCTTCTGAAGATCGGCGCACGGACGGTTTCGGCCAATGTTTCGGCGATCAAGCACAAGGTCAACGTCAACACGCTGGAAGAGCTGGCGGCGAAAGGCCTCGAGCTCAACGAGATCGGCGTCTGCAACATCAGCCTCGAGCAGCCGGTCGCCTTCGATCCCTATGCGGAGAACAAGGACACCGGCGGCTTCATCCTGATCGACCGGATGACCAACGAGACGGTTGGCGCCGGCCTGATCCACTTCGCCTTGCGCCGCGCCCAGAATATCCACTGGCAGGCGGTCGACGTTCACAAGCAGGCGCGTGCTTCGCAGAAGGCGCAGAAGGCGTGCGTGCTGTGGTTCACCGGCCTTTCGGGCGCCGGCAAGTCGACGATCGCCAACCTGGTCGAGAAGAAGCTCTATGCCATCAACCGGCATACCTATCTGCTCGACGGCGACAATGTTCGCCACGGCCTGAACCGCGACCTGGGCTTCACGGATGTCGACCGCGTGGAGAATATCCGCCGAGTCGGCGAGGTGGCGAAGCTGATGGTCGATGCCGGCCTGATCGTTCTGACCGCCTTCATCTCGCCCTTCCAGGCTGAACGGCAGTTGGTCCGCAACCTGCTGGAAGGCGGCGAGTTCTTCGAGGTCTATATCGAGACCCCGCTGGCGGTTGCCGAGGGGCGCGACGTGAAGGGCCTCTATAAGAAGGCGCGCGAAGGCCAGATCAAGAACTTCACCGGTATCGACTCGCCGTATGAAGCGCCCGAGACGCCGGATATCCGGATCGACACGACCAAGATGTCCGCCGAAGAGGCCGCCGACTATATCGTCCGCGTGCTGTCCGACCGCGGCATGCTGAGCGGGGAAGCCTTCTGATGCTGGACGACCTGCTGGCCAAGCTGAAGCCCGTCATCGAAGAGGCGGGCCGCGAAGCGATGAAATTCTATGACGTGCCCGAGGCGTCGTGGAAGGAAGACGGCAGCCCCGTCACCGCGGCCGACACGGCGGCGGAGGCGGTGATCCTGCCGGTCCTGCGCTCGCTGACTCCGGACATACCGGTGATCTCGGAGGAGGAGGCCGCGGCCGGCGTCAGCCCCGAGGTTCGGGGCGGGGTGTTCTGGCTCGTCGATCCACTGGACGGCACCAAGGAATTCATCAAGAAGAACGGCGAGTTCACGGTCAACATCGCGTTGATCGAGAACGGCGTGCCGGTTCTCGGCCTGGTCCACTCCCCGGTCACCGGCGACACCTACACGGCTGCCGGTCCCGGCACCGCCAAGCTGTTCCCCGGCGGCGGCGAGGGCAAGTCGATCGCCGTCCGTCAGCCGCCGGAAGCCGGCCTCACGGTCGTCGCGTCCAGCTCGCATGGCGGCGGGCCGGAGATGGATGCATTCCTGGCCGATCTTAAGGTCGCGGACCTGCGTTCGGCCGGCAGTTCGGTCAAGCTCTGCCTGGTTGCGCGCGGCGAGGCCGACGTCTATCCGCGGCTCGGCACCACCATGGAGTGGGATATCGCGGCCGGACACGCGGTGCTCATCGGCGCCGGCGGCCGGGTCGAAACGGTCGATGGTGCA
>DATJHU010000034.1:0-26495 GCA_035493715.1 Alphaproteobacteria bacterium
CGTCGACGCCGGACCATTCCGCCAAGGCCACCTTGGCCAGCCGCGCCGACACGCCGATGCGCAGGCCGCCGGTGATCAGCTTCAGCAAGGCGAAACGCTGGTCGGCGTTGCAGGCGTCCAGCCAGCCCTCCAGCAGCTCCGGCACCTCTGACTTCTTCGCACCTTCTATATCGGCCACGACCTCGCTTAACGTCGGCGGCGCGTGGTTGGTGGCGCGCGGCGGCCAGATGAGCGCGGCGGTCTCGGCGAAGTCCCCCACATAGTCGTAGGACCAGCCCAGCAGATCGGCGTCGACCCGCGTGCGGACCAGCTCGCGCACCATCGCCGGCTTGGCCGTCGGCAGGTCCAGATTGCCGGTCAGCACCGCCAGCGCCCAGCCGCGGTCGGGATCCTGCGTCGTCGCGAAATACTCGGCGAGCAGCCGGATCTTGCCGTTGCGCGACGGCATGAAGACCAAAGCATCGAGCAGGCGGGAGAAGAGGATCATTCAGTCCTCCTCCTCCTCGTAACCCACAAGCGCCAGCGCGCGCGCCCGCTTGCCCATCAGGCCGACGGCATGGATCAGCGCCTCTTCCCGCCCGTGCGTCACCCAGATCTCGTCGGCCTCGACCTGCTGCATGGTCAGCAGCAGCTCGTCCCAATCGGCATGGTCGGAAATCACCAGCGGCAGCTCGACCCCGCGCTGGCGGGCGCGCTGGCGTACCCGCATCCAGCCCGAGGCGACGGCGGTGATCGGGTCGGGCAGCCGGCGGGACCAGCGGTCGGCGTCGGCCGCGGGCGGCGACAGCACGACCTGTCCCTTCATCTCATCCTTCGTCGCCTCCGACGCGAGGCGCAGCTCGCCCAGCTCGACGCCGAGTTCACGGTAGAGATTGCAGAGATTGACCAGTGCGCCATGGATATAGATCGGCCGGTCGTAGCCGGCCTTGCGCAGCAACGCGATCACGCGCTGGCATTTGCCCAACGCATAGACACCGATCAGATGCGCGCGCTCGGGGAACAGCACGAGCGAGCGCAGCACCTTGTCGATCTCGTCCGCATCCGGCGGATGGCGGAATACCGGCAGGCCGAAGGTCGCCTCGGTGACAAAGACATCGCAGGTCACCACTTCGAACGGCACGCAGGTGGGATCCGGCCGGCGCTTATAGTCACCGGAGACGACCACCCGGCAGCCGTTCCATTCCACGACCGCCTGCGCGCTGCCCAGCACATGGCCGGCGGGCGCCAGCCAGAGCTTCACGCCGTCGATATCGAGCACTTCGCCATAGGCGAGCGCCTGTCCCTGCCCCATCGCGTCGCCGTAGCGGGTTCGCATGATGGCGAGCGTCTCCGGCGTCGCCAGCACATGGGTGTTGCCCGGCCGGGCATGGTCGGCATGGCCATGGGTGATCACGGCGCGATCCACGCCACGGACGGGATCGATGAAGAACTTGCCGGGCTCGACATAGATCCCCTGCGGAACCACGCGCACCCAACTCTCAGGCTTCACTTTCGTGTTTGGCATCAGGGCAATATGGGTTGGAACGCGCCGCGAACGAGAGGGCCATGCTAGCGGCGACGCAAAGCATTTTAACGCTGAGGTCGCGGAGGACCGCGGAGGACGCGGAGAAAAGACAATTGCTCTCTGCGGCCTCTGAGTGCCCTCAGCGATCTCCGCGTTAAAACCTCAGATCGTCAGGGATTGGTCCACCTGAGATCGTACTCCGCCGCCCGCTCGCTGAGCAGCAACTTCCGTTCGGTGGCGTCGACCTTGGCCACGGACGCTGGCAGCGCGTCGAGCGGTACCACCTTGACGTCGATCGCAGGCTTCCCTTTTGAAGCATCGCCCGTCATCGCCGCCCAGCGCGGCAGCAGCAAGCCCTCGGTCAGCCCCTCGGTATCGAGCCAGTTCTCGACGCCGGGATCGGTCGGCGACACTACCACGGTGAAGCTGCCGTCAGCGTCGCGCACGACTTGGTAGAGATTGAGACTGGAGGTATGACGGATCGGGTCCATCGTCGTGCCCCACAGATTGGTCAGCGGCATCGTTACGTATTTGGCGTCCCCCGGCTGGATGGTCACCACCAGTGCCTGCCCCTTCTCCAGCTTGAAATGCCCACCCGCATAAGCCTGGGTAACGAGCTGCCCTCCGGTTACGGCGGTGGCCGGTGTCGGGAATGTGTTCACCGGCAATGCCATGACCCGGCTATGCAGCTTCACCGTCTCGGTGAAGTACCGCGCGACCTTGGTCAGCACCTTTTTTAGCTGTTCTTCCCTGGACGGGAGCGGCGCGGCAGGGCCGGCGCGCTCGACGGTCAACTGGTTGGGCTTCTCGTGGCTCCAATCCTGGAGCGTGTCGCGGATCGTCATGTAATTGGCGCCGGGCCGGGTCTGGATATAGTTCGGCTTG
Source organism: Alphaproteobacteria bacterium (assembly GCA_035493715.1). Classification (GTDB taxonomy): domain Bacteria; phylum Pseudomonadota; class Alphaproteobacteria; order BOG-932; family Roseiterribacteraceae; genus BOG-932. Next base: position 2,390 of record DATJHU010000034.1, read on the forward strand.
CCGTTGGCGGGGTCGGGCGAGACCGTGATTGTGAAACTGCCGTCGGCGTCGACCTTCAGCGCATCGCCGGCCAGATTGCCGACCGTCTTCCAGTCGTCGTCCAGCACCGAGAAATCGTTGACCGTTGGGCGCGGCACGTTCGCCTTGCCGTGGATCAGATAGGTCGAGCTACCGTCGACCGGGATGACGCGGTAGACGCTGTCCGGGTTCTCGTCGATCCCCTTGGGCGCCAGCGTTAAGATGCCCTTTACCGTGCGCCCGGGGCGGCCGACGAAGGTGATGCGGGGATGGAGCGGGTCGTCGTTCAGCCCGTTGAGCACACCGAAGAAGGTGATCTCGTCCACCGCCTGTGTCAGGCGACCGCGCGTTTCCGGCGTCGGATCTGGCACCAGGGCAAGCAGGGCCTTCTCACCGTCCGCCCGGGCCTTCTTCACCGCCGGATCGCCCATCAGCTTCATGGCTTCGAGGTCGAGATCGTCCTCGGCCGCGAGCATCTTCGAGGCTGCGTATGCCGGGCCGTCGGCGGCGGCAATGCGGGGCGCCAGGAGCGCAGTGGAGATCAGGACTGCCCCAAGCCAAACGCCATCCCGCATTGCCGTCTCCCGAAATCGTCCGACCGATCTTATGCGGCCAGTCTGACACGATTTCGGGGCCGCAGAAACGCCTAAGCCGCGGCGGCGATAGAACCCGCGTCGATCAGCGGATCGTCCAGCGTGACGGCGACCGAGAACACAATCGCGGCGATACGGATCGCATCCTGGATCGCCTCCTTGGCGACGCCGGCCTTCAGCAGCACGTCCTCATGCGCCTCAATGCAGCGGCCGCAGCCGTTGACCGCGGAAACCGCAAGCGACCAGAGTTCGAAATCGATCTTCTCGACACCCGGATTGGCGATCACGTTCATGCGGAGCCGGGCCGGCATGGTCAGGAAATCCGGATGTTTCGAGAGGTGGGTGAAGCGGTAATAGATGTTGTTCATCGCCATGATCGCGGCGGCTGACCGCGCGGCCGTCTTAGCCTGCTCGGTCAGGTGTTCAGAGGCAGCCGCATCGGCAACGCGAATGACATCCGCGTTGCGCGAAGCGATGGCGGTCGCGAGCACGGTGCCCCATAGCTGCTGTGGGCTGAGCGAGGTGATCGACGGGATGCCGCCCAGATTCAGGCGCAAATCCTTGGCGAAATCTGGAAGGCGGGATTTCAGAATGTCTAAAGACATGTGCATATCCTTATAAAAGCATATGAACTCTCACCCGGCGCTTCGCGCCACCATCTCCCACTTTGCGGGCGGGGCTTGAAAGCCTTCTCCCGTTCGGCGGGAGATGGTGCCGACGAAGTCGGCGGATAAGGGTTCAGGGGATTTGACCCGTTACGCGGCCGGACGCAGGACCTCGTCGCCCTTCTTCCAGTTGCATGGGCAGAGTTCGCCAGTCTGGAAGGCATCGAGCAGACGCAGCGTCTCGTTCGGGTTGCGGCCGACATCCAGGCCGTTGACCGAGACATGCTGGATCGTGCCGTCGGGGTCGACGATGAAGGTCGCACGCAGCGCCACACCCGCCTCGGGATCGAGGATGCCGAGCGCGGTGCTGAGCTCACGCTTCACGTCGGCCAGCATCGGGAACGGCAGGTTCTTCAGGTCTTCGTGATGGGTCCGCCAGGCGTGGTGGACGAACTCGTTGTCGGTCGACACACCCAGGATCTGCGCGTCACGGTCGGCGAACTCGTCGTTCAGCTTGCCGAAAGCGGCGATCTCGGTCGGGCAGACGAAAGTGAAATCCTTCGGCCAGAAGAACACGACCAGCCACTTACCCTTGTAGGTGTCGTTGGAGATCGTCGGAAACGGGACCTTCGGGTGGTCGAGCGTGGTGGCGGCGGAGAGAGAGAATTTAGGGAACTGGCTGCCGGGGGCGAGCATCGGGTAACTCCTTAGAACGATTCTAAACTAACGAACCGAACATCGGGATTCATCGCCATCCAGTCAATAGCAAGTGCGACTTATTCGCAATAAAATCGGCTTCCTGCGACAACCCGCCCGACTGACTGCCGAATCCCCCTACGCGCCGCGAAAAACTTCCGTACACTGTAGCCAATCGGTTCAAACCGACACGATCACGGGACCTCGGCGACATGCTTCGAAAACTGGGACTGCGCCTCGCCATTCTGGCGATTTGCGGATTGGTGACCTTCCAAACGGCATTGGCCGATGGGCTGGTAATCAATGGACCGGCGCCGGATTTCACCGCACGCACCTTTGACGGCCGGGACGTGTCGCTCGCCGATTACAAAGGTCAGGTCCTGATCATCAATTTCTGGGCAACCTGGTGCGGCCCCTGCAAGGAAGAGCTGCCGCTGCTCGACGGTTACTATCGCGCGGCCGATGAGAAGAAATACGGGCTTAAGGTCCTCGCGATCACCACCGAGGACTCCCTGCCGATAAACGACCTGAGGCCGCTCGCGGCGAAGGTCAGCTTCGACATGGCCCGGCATTTCCACGGGCCCTACCGGGCACTGAAAGCCGTTCCGACCAACTATATCATCGATCGAAGCGGCGTCCTGCGCTACGCGCAGACCGGCGCCCTGACGCTGGACGCGCTGAACCAGATCGTGATCCCGATGCTCCAGCAACCGGCGCCCGAGGAAACTCCGGCGGGACCGACCAGGGCGTCCTTCACCGCGCCCTAGTGCGCGAACAGCTGGCCTATATCGGCGAACGCTTTGAACTCCAGCGCGTTGCCGGCCGGGTCCATGAAGAACATGGTCGCCTGCTCGCCGACCTGACCCTTGAAGCGGATATGCGGCTCGATGACGAACCGGGTGCCGGCGGCGGTCAGCCGGTCGGCCAGCGCCTGCCAGTCGTTCATCTCCAGAACGACGCCGAAATGCGGCACCGGCACGTCATGCCCGTCAACCGGATTATGGTGCGCCGTTTCGGCACGCGGCGGCGCCAGATGGGCGACGATCTGATGGCCGAACAGATCGAAATCGATCCAGTCCGGCGCGCTCCGCCCCTCGGGACAGCCGAGCAGATCGCCGTAGAAGGCACGGGCCTTCACCAGGTCGTCGACCGGAAAGGCGATGTGAAAAGGTCTCAGAGACATTCAGCGAATCCTGTCATTGCGAGCGAAGCGAAGCAATCCAGAGCCATCCGCGCAACTCTAGCGCCGATAGCTCTGGATTGCCGCGTCGCTATGCTCTCCGCAATGACGAGAGTGCACCGGCGCTTGACTGCCGAGGAGATCGCAAGACTATCTGGCCGCCGAAATCTCGACCAACTTCCTACAAGAAAGCGTCGATGCAGCCGCGACAAACGCGATCTGCGGGTCGATATCGGATAGCGATATCGTGAACATGTCGAGATATCCCTGACTGTTCCTGCTGGTCCAGGACCAAAACAGTTCGCCACCGACACAATCACTCAAGATATCGATCGATTTCCAAGCCTTGGTTAGCGCGCGTACAGGCTCAAGACTGGCAATGACCTCGTCCGTTTCCGCGTTGACCCGCAGCATTACGCCCACATCGCCGAGGCAGATTGCAATCTCCCGCCAAGAAGCGCCAAGGTGCCCCTTGCCTAGCATGGCTGTGATTTTCTTTCCTTCGACTAAGGTCCAATCGAACTGAAGAATCGAATTTTCATCTGTAGCCATTACTGCGAATACAGCCCCTTGTAAGCCTCCCGCAGCACATTCTTCTGCACCTTGCCCATCGTGTTGCGCGGGAGGGCATCTACGAAAATAACCCGCTTCGGCTGCTTGTATTTGGCCAGCCGGTCCGACAGCGCCTTTAGCACGTCGGCCTCGGTAAGGCTGGCGCCCGGCTTCAGCGTCACGACAGCGGTCACCCCCTCGCCGAAGTCGGTGTGCGGCACGCCGATCACCGCGGATTCATCGACGCCGGGCAGGCTGTCGATCTCGGTCTCGACCTCTTTGGGATAGACGTTGAAGCCGCCGCTGATCACCAGGTCCTTGCCGCGCCCCAGGATCGACACGTAGCCCTCTTCGTCGATGGTCCCGAGATCGCCGGTGATGAAGAATCCGTCCGGCCGGAATTCCGCCGCCGTTTTTTCCGGCATCCGCCAATAGCCCTTGAACACGTTCGGCCCCTTGACCTCGATCATGCCGATCTCGCCGCGCGGCATCGGCGCACCGGTCTCGGGGTCTGTGATCCTGACCTCCACGCCGGGCAGCGGCGGCCCGACCGAGCCCGGCACCCGTGCACCCTCGTAGGGGTTGGAGGTGTTCATGTTGGTTTCGGTCATGCCGTAGCGCTCGAGCACCGCATGTCCCGTCCGCTTCTGCCACTCGTCATGGGTTTCGGCCAGCAGCGGCGCGGAGCCGGAAACGAACAGCCGGATATGCGCCGTCGCATCCCTTGTCAGCCGCGCATCCTGCAGCAGGCGGACATAGAAGGTCGGCACGCCCATCATCGCCGTGCAATCCGGCAGGAAGCGGAATATCTGGTCGGCATCCAGCTTGGGCAGGAAGATCATCGATCCTCCCGCCATCAGCGTGACGTTGGAGGCGACGAACAGCCCGTGCGTGTGGAAGATCGGCAAGGCATGCAGCAGCACGTCCCGGTCGGTGAACCGCCATGCATCGCGCAGGGTCGCCGCGTTCGATTCCAGATTGCCGTGGCTCAGCATCGCCCCCTTGGAGCGTCCGGTCGTCCCCGACGTGTATAGGATCGCGGCCAAGTCGTCGGACGAGCAGTCGGCATCCGCGAAATCCGAGGGCTGGTCTTGCGCGAGGTCAATCAAAGTGCCGGCCTTGCCATCAGTGCCGAGGGTCAGGATTTTGACGCCACCCAGGCGCTGCCCGATCTGCCCTGCCCGCTCAGGCGACGCAACCAACACAGCAGGCTCGGCATCACCGATGAAATATTCCAGCTCGGCCAGCGTATAGGCGGTGTTCAGCGGCAGATAGACCGCGCCCAGCCGCAGGCAGGCGAGATAGAGCAGGATCGCCTCGGGGCTCTTCTCGACCTGCACGGCGACGCGATCGCCGAACGCGACGCCGGCAGCGCGGAGTGCGTTCGCATAGCGCGCCGACGTCGCGAACAGATCGCCATAGGTGACGACCCGCCCGTCAGCGGTCGTGATGAAGGCGCGTTCGTCGCCGGGCGCTGCCGCCCGGAACCGCGCGAAAAGATTACCGGTCAAAGGCTTCCCACTCCCCGCTTTACAGGCGGCCCACCTGCAGACGGAGAGTGTTAGCCGCCGATCATTCGACGATCAATTGCCCGATCGACCAGGGATGGTCCTTGTCGAAATAGGTGTACTTGCCGGGCTTGTCGAACTTGACCGTCGCCGTCTTGCCCGGAGCTACCGGACCGGCGGTCCAGGAACCGTCGCGCGCCGTCGGCGTGTGCGTTTCCTTGCCGGTATTGGTCCAGGTCACGCTGTCGCCGGCATGGATCTTCACCCGTGTCGGTTTCAGCGCGTACTCGTCGATATAGGTGAGGTCGCTGCGCAACCCGTTATTCTCCAGCTCGACAGACATCTGCACCTGGTTGGTGGTGACGATGCGGCCGGAGAAATCCGATTCGGTCGGCGGCGCCGGCGGGGCTGGCAGCGGCCCGACCTTGCCGTCGAGCGCGAAAGCCCAGACATTCGATCCCGAGACGAGCGAGACATAGTCCTTGCCGTCGAGCCGATAGGTCGTGACGGCCCCATTCGCCGGCGCGCCGGTCTGGAATTCCCACAACTGGTCGCCGGTCTTGGAATTGAAGGCCTGCAGGTTGCCGTCGGGCTGCGGATGGAACAGCACCCCGCCCTCGGTCACGGTCGAGCCGCCGCCGAAAGCGATCGGCCAGGGCAGCCGCTTCTGCCAGACGATCTTGTTGGTATCGGCGTTGAAGGCGCTGAGCAGGCCGTAGCTTTTGATGCCTGGCGCGGTCGAGCTGAAATTGAAGAAATAGGGGTTGGGCTGACGGCGCGCCCAATGCGCATCCGCCCCGCCAGAGACAAAGAACAGCCGCTGCTTCGGATCGTAGGAGGTCGGCGCGAAACGGGTCGACATCGGGTTGATGACGTTCGGCTGGTCGTAGTCGATCGGCTCCCAGAAACAGGCGCCGACGAAGCCTGGCGGCAGCGCTTCCTTTTCCACACAGTTCGGCCCGACCTTGTCCGCGCCCACCGGATAAGGCTGGGTCGGCCAGGTCTTAAGCCGCGCATTCTGCGGCACTGGCCGCTCTTCGACCGGGAAGATCGGCTTGCCGGTCTTGCGGTCGAGCAGGAACAGATAACCGTCTGTACGCAGCGCAGCGACCGCCTTCACGGTCTTGCCGTCGATCTTGGCGTCATAAAGCAGTTCCGGCCCGCCGACATCGCTTTCCCAGATCTCGTGATGCGCGGTCTGGAAGTGCCATTTGTATTTGCCGGTCTTCAGGTCCACCGCCATGACCGATGCGGTGTAGAGATTGGCCCCAGGGCGCACGTCGCCGCCATATTGCGGATAGGCGCTGCCGGTGCCGAACAGCACCAGCCCAAGCTCCAGATCGACAGCCGGTGTGGCCCATACGCCGCCGCCACCATGCTGCCAGGCGTCGCCCTCGGCCGGCCAGGTGTCGTGACCCGGCTCGCCGGGACCGGGGATGGAGATGAAGGACCAGACCTGCTTGCCGGTCTTGACGTCCAGCGCCGCTAACCGGCACCGAAAACCGGCGTCGCCGCTGCCGACGCCGACCAGCACCTTGCCGTCGGCGACCACGGGGGCGACCGAGATGAACTGTCCCGCCGCCGGCGGATCCTCGCCCGCCAGCCCGTCCCACACCAGCTTTCCGGTCTTGGCGTCGATCGCCGCGACATGGGCGTTCGACAGGCCGACGAACACCTTGCCGTCGGCGACCGCCACGCCCTTGTTGAGCGCCGAGATGCCCGCCCCCTGCGGCGAGAAAGTCCATTTCACCGCGCCGGTCTTCGCGTCCAGCGCATAGACCGCGCCGCCCCCGCCGCCCTGGATCGCGCCGCCGCCGGCTGCGACATACATCACGCCGTCGACAACGATGGGCGAGGCCTTGGAGCTGGCGCCCGGCAATTCGGTGCGCCATGCCCCGCTCAGCGACTTGATGTTCTCGGGTGTGATCTGGGTCAGCCGCGCATAGCGGTTATTGTCCAGCGCGCCACCGTTCGTCCCCCACCCGATGTCCGGTGCGGCCGCATAGGCGCCGCTTCCGGCGATAAACCCGGCGGTAGCCAGCGTAATAGTGACGACGCGAACGGACATGCTTCCTCCCTATATTCAAAGACAATGCGGCCGGCGGCGCGTTCGCGCTCGCCGGCCGGTACTTTTGACTAACGGGTCGCCGAAACGCCCATCTTCGCCGAGTTGCTGCGCAACGCCGCCTCGGCATCGTGGCCGATGATCTTGTCGTACATCTTGTGCATGCCGGCGAGCGCGGTTTCCCGCTTACCGAAGATCACGCTCGGCACCGCGCCGGCTTCCATCTGCACCTGGCAGCTGGCCTGGGCCGGCAGATCTTCCTCGAGCGAGACCTTCATGAACATGTCCACGGCCTTGAGCGCCGCCGCTTTCTCCTCCGGCGAGGCGCTCTTCCGGCCGTAGAGGCGGAAATTGTACTGGCAGATGCCGGGCTCGGTCATCGGCTCTGTGCGCTGATAGAACAGGATCGGCAACGGCCCCGCGCCACCGACGACGGTGTTGGGGAAGATCGCGTTGACCGAGCTGAACTTGCAGTCGTGCGGCCATTCCGATTCCGGAATGTCCTTCAGCTGCTTGATGTCCGGACCGGAGGTGATCAGCGCATGGTGGTCGCCATACTGCACAACCGGCAGGAAACCACCGCCATCGGTCATCAGGGTCGTCGTGTGCAGGAACGGCGTGTGATAGGCCTCCATGCCGCCGTCGACCGCGTGCTTCCAGTTGATGTGCGCCGGCTCGCGATAGGCCGACAACAGCTCCCAATCGGCGATATGGAAGTCTTCCAGTACGCCCTTCATCGGGCCGAAGAATTCGTCGAAATTCAAATGCCCGTCCGGCTGCGGGTGAACCAGGATCAGGCCGATATCCTCCGCCGTCGGCAGCGCGATCAGATTGCGCAGCTGTGACGGTTCGAAGGCCGAGCGGCTGGGGACCGAGATCAACTCGCCGTCGTTGTTGAAGGTCCAGCCGTGATAGGGGCAGGTGAAGCCCTTGCCGTTGCCGCAGCCTTCGGCCAGCTGCACGCCGCGATGGCGGCAGGCGTTAAGGAAAGCCTGCGCCTTCCCGTCCTTGTTGCGGGTGATGAGGATCGGCTTGCCGGCGATGTCGGTCGCGTAATAGTCGCCCGGGTTCGGAATGTCCGCCGACAGCGCGATCAGTTGCGGCCGTTCCAGGAACAGCTTCTGTTTCTCGAGTTCGAACCGGTCCTTGTCGATGAAGCGGCCGATATCCGTTTCCCAGGACTCGTCGCCCATATAGGGCTGTTCGTTGTCGATCAGGTTCAGGATGTGCTTGGCGATCGCCACGCGCTCAGACTTCAGCATGTTTCCTCCCACCGTGCCCGGCACAGCAATTGTTATTCCTCATCGGATTTAGAGCGCGAACACTTCGTTCGGTCAATGCCGTTGTGGCGCGAATTACGCATACCGACGCTACGTTTGCATGACCCAGTCCCTCAACAGATAGCTGCGCTGTCAGCGAAAAGACTTGTGTTGCAGGCCAGGTTCGGCAAGTTTGAACCTGAACGCCGAAGGACTCCGTAACGGGCGATGAGCAAGGCTCAACTGAAAACCACCGAACAGACCGCCGCCGCGGCGCCGGCGCGACGTACGCGTCCGCGCGGCCTCAGCGTCCTGCACCAGGAGCAGATCGAGGACAGCCGCCATCGCATCCTGAAGGCGGCGGAGACTGCGTTTGCGCAGAACTCCTATGTCGCGACCACCGTCGACATGATCATCAACATTGCCGGCGTCAGCCGTGCGACCTTCTATAAATATTTCACGAACAAGTTCGATGTCGCCAAGGGCTTGATCGACATCTTCATTCCCAAGCTGAACGAGCTGTTCGACGCCCTGCCCGACCGGCCGGGCGTGCCGGAAGCCAAGAAGTTCATGTACGACCTGCTGAAACTCTACCGCGCCAACAAGCAGTTCACATGCCTCTTGGGTGAAGTTCAGGGCAGCGAGCCCGGCTTCTTCCCCAACATGATGGCGATCCACGACGTGCTGCTGGACCGCCTCGGCCAGCGCATCCCGGTCTTCCGCCGGGCGCTCGAGGGCAAGCCGGACTCGCCCCTCTACGTGCTGTCGCACCTGCAGATCCTGCATCTCTACGGCTTCGCCAACCTGGTCGTCTCCAAGGGCTGGCAGATCAACACCGAAGCCGGCGTTCAGGCCCTCGCCGAAGATCTCGTCCGCTTCGTCGCCGAGAACGAGTAAGGCCCCACGCCTTCGTCATCACGAGGAGCGCAGCGACGCGGCAAGCCAGGGCCACGCGCCGAGTTCTGTACGAGTGGCCCTGGATTGCATCGCTCCGCCGCAACGACGGTAGCGTTTTTGGGGAAGGCTCGATGTTCAAAGCCTGGAAAATCCACGCCGAAGGCCAGCCCACGCAGGTAATGCGCGCCGAACAGACCGAATTGCCGGCGCTGGCCTCGGGCGAGATGCGGGTCAAGGTCGCGGCTGCGGCGCTCGGCCTGCCGGATTTCTTCATGTGTACCGGGCAATATCCCGCCAATCCGAAGGACGGCCCCTTCACCCCCGGAGGTGAGGTGGTCGGTACCGTGATCGCGGTCGGGCCCGATGTGAAGACACCCGTCGGCACCCGCGTTCTCGGCATGACCGACTTCTGGCGCGGCTATGGCAGCCTGGCCGAGGAATGCATCGTGCGCGAGGACGAGGTGAACCCCGCCCCCGATTTCATCTCCGACGAGGCCGGCGCGGCCCTGCGCATCGCCTACCACACCGCCTGGGTCGGCCTGGTCACCAACGGCAAGACCCAGCCGGGCGAGACGGTTCTGATTTTAGGCGCGGCCGGCGGCACCGGTGCAGCAGCCATCGAGCTGTCGAAGGCGGTCGGCGCGCGCGTGATCGCGGTGGCGAGCACCGAGGAGAAGCGCGACTACTGCCGCAAGCTCGGCGCCGACGACGTGATCGACCCGAAGACCCAGAACGTCCGCGAGGAAACCATGCGGCTGACGGGCGGAAAGGGCGCCGATCTGATCTATGACCCGGTCGGCGGCGAGGCCGGGGAGGAGGCGTTCGAGGCCATCGCCATGCAGGGCCGCTTCCTGCTGGTCGGCTGGGCGTGCGGCCGCTGGCCCGACATCCCGGCCTGGAAGACGCTGATCCGCAATTCCTCCCTCGTCGGCGTCTTCGCCGGCCGCTCCTACGGCGGGGACGTCCACGCCGACATCCATAAGGGGCTGATGGCGTTCTATCGCGAGGGCAAGGTCCGCTCGCTTACCACCCGCACGATCGGCTTCGACGAGGTGCCGGCGGCGCTGGAGGAATTGCCGAAAGGGCAATTGGGCCGGACGGTGATGGTGTTCTGAAACGCCTTTGAGTCGGAGGCTTGATTGGGAAAGCTCACCGCCTTCGGCATCCTTATCGTCGCCACCATCCTCGAAGCCGGCGGTGACGCAATCGTCCGGAAGGCGCTGGGCGAGCAGGCTACGGGTGTTCGCATCGGCCTGTTCCTTGCCGGGGCGGTCGTGCTCTTTTTCTATGGGCTGACAATCAACCTTGCCCCTTTCGACTTCGGCCGTGTCATTGGTCTTTATATCGCGACGTTCTTCGTCGTGTGGCAGGTGACCAACCTGATTGTTTTCGGCGCCATCCCGACTCCCTCGATCCTGACCGGCGGCGCTCTGATCGTTGCCGGAGGCTTGATCGTTACGTTCTGGCCACCGCGTTGACTCCGGTCTGGAGCGGTCGATTCCTATAATTCCGAGAGCCCCCCTTGGAAGCGGAGGCGGGCATAGCCACTTCATGTGTACATCACGTTCCTCTAGGGCTCTTCCGTAATCACCGCTGCCAAGGCACGGCTGCCCGGCTCTCCCGAAATGAAATTTGATCCAGTCCGCTATCCGGCTGGCTGCAATCTCTATCAGGAGAAAGATTATGGCTTCAGGTACTGTTAAATGGTTCAATGCGGGCAAGGGTTTCGGCTTCATCCAACCGGATGACGGCTCGAAGGACGTGTTCGTGCATATCTCCGCGGTCGAACGCTCGAGCCTCGGTTCGCTGGGCGAAGGCCAGAAGATCGGATACACGATCGAGTCCGGCCGCGACGGGAAATTGTCCGCAGTCGATTTGCAGGCTGTGTAATTGAACGAGAACGTCCGCTCCCGGCTTGCTGGCAGCGGACGTTCGTCTTAAGACGTCACGCGGCGCTGGCCGACTCCTAGAAGTTGGAGGCAGACCGCCTGAATGCTTCCGAGGTTGGCCGATACGATGTCCGATATTACAGCGAAGCCGCAGTCGAGCGGCGAGGCTCAGCCGGGCCTAAGGTCGCTCCTCACGGCGTACGAAACGCCGAGTGTCCTCAGAAGCACGTATCAAATCACCACATCGATCGGCCTGTTTCTCGTGGCTTGCGCCGCAATGTACTGGTCGCTCAACGTATCTTACCTGTTGACCGCTCTGCTCGCGGTCCCGACCGCGGGGCTGCTCGTGCGCGTCTTCATCGTCCAGCATGACTGCGGACACGGCGCATTCTTCCGTAACCGCCGAACCAATGACCTGGTCGGCAAATTCTGCAGCCTGCTGACCTTCACGCCCTACGCCCATTGGCGGCGCCAGCATAACAGCCACCATGGCCACTGGAACAACCTGGACCTCAGGGAGCCGGGCGCCGATCTCTATTCGACCTGCGCCACCGTTGCCGAATATCAAGCGCTATCACGGTGGGGACGTTTCAAATATCGCGCTATGCGCCACCCCATCATGGCTCATGTGATCATCCCGCCGCTGGTATTCCTGTTCTATTATCGCCTGCCATTCGACACGCCGAAAAACTGGACCCGCGAGCGTTGGTCCATCTATCTGACCAATTTGGCGGTGACGGCGTTGCTCGCAGGCTTGATGCTGGTCTTCGGGTTCTGGCAGGTACTCCTGGTTCAGATTCCCGTGATCGCCCTGACCTCAATCATCGGCGTCGGTCTGTTTTCGTTGCAGCACCGTTTCGACGATGTCGTCTGGGCGCGGCATGGCGAGTGGGAGGTCACCAAGGCCGCCCTGCAGGGGTCGTCCTATCTAAAGTTGCCGCGCGTACTGCAATGGTTCACCGGCAATATCGGCTTTCACCACATCCACCATCTCAGCCCGCGCGTGCCGAACTATCGGCTTGAGAACTGCCACAACGCGATACCGGCGCTTCGGACAGTCAAGACGTTGCGCTGGTACGACAGCTTCAGGGCACTCCGGCTTATGCTCTGGGATGAAACAAACCGGAGGATGGTCCGCTTCGCCGATGTGCGCCGCGAACGGCGTGCCATCTCGCGTTAACGTCCTAACCTTCGAGCACTGCCAGGATCGCCTCCAGGCAAGCGCGCCCCATCAGAGCCGAGGCTGCGGGTGACCAACCCTGAACCGGATCGGGCGCCTCGCGGCTGTCGTTGAACGGCATCTCGAGCGTTACCCCGATGCAGCCATAGCGCCGCGCCACCGCGCGGCAGCACATGCCGGACGCGCCATCACCGCCATATGTCACGGGATAACCGACCGCAGTCTGGAAAGCAGGGCTCGCCTTCAGCAGTGCCGCGTTGAATGCCGCCACACCGGCGATCTGGGCCGGTGATGCCGCCGGGTCGTGATCGCACCCGTCAGTAAAGACATGCTGCAGCGTCTCGTCGCCATGGACGTCGAGCGCGAAATCCGCGCCGGTCTTGTCCATTGCAGCCAGCACCGCAGCCACCTCCGGCGCCTTGTCAGGATCGGGCCCGTGCCACTGGCGGTTGAGATCGATGCCGGCGGCATTGCCGCGCAGATTGCCGCGCGCGGCGCCATCGACGTTGACCAGCGGTGCCATATGGACGGTCGCAATCTCGCGAAGCCTTGTGGCAACCGGATCGGCGGTATCGGTCAACCGAGCCAACGCGCCCTCCATCCACCAGCTCGCCATCGTCTCGCCCGAGTGCTGGCGGCCGATCAGCCAGACCTGCTTGGGTCCCGCCCCGATACTGAGGCTCGCGATGTCGCGGCCGTCGATTGACTTGCCGATGGTACGCACCGCCACGGCGGGATTGGCACGCGCCGTATCCAGCCACTTTCCATAGCGATCGAGGTCATAGGGTGCGAAAAACGCGAACCACGTCACCGCAGTCTGCGGCGTATACCGTATTTCCAGCGCGCCGTCGGCAAAGCGCGTGTCGGCACGCCGCCACGCCGCATTGTCGCTGCTGACGCACGCGCGGTATTCACGCCAGCCGTCCGGATAGGCCGATTGGCTGGCGTTCACGATGCGCAGCGTCAGCATCCGCCCTGCGTCGCCGCGGACGCAAAAATAAAACCACTGGAACCACGGGCCATTGGAATCGATGCGGATATTGAGATCGGCCCCGTCGCCTCCCGTCCGCACGATTTCGATATTCCCGCATTCGAACCCGGCATCGATTTCCAGCGTCATTAAAACCCTCGTAGCATCCATCCGATCGCGCGATAGTAAATAACACGGTTTGAAACGGGAGTGCGGCATGTCTCATCCGAATGTCTCGACGCGTGACGTGCTGATCCAGACCCCGGACATCGAGAAGGCCGCTGCTTTTTATGAGAAATTTCTCGGTCTCAAGGAGTTCTATCGCACCGGCACGATGATCGGGCTCGAGGCCGGGGCCCTCCGCCTGTTCGTCGACAAAGGCAAGTCCTACGGCCCGGTATTCGAGTTCCTGGTCAAAGACCTGAATACCTCCAAACGCAAGCTGGCCGACGCAGGCTGCGCCATCGAAGCGGACGATCCTTCGATCCCGCGCTGCTATGTCCGCGATCCCTACGGGCTCGTATTCAATATCGCCGAGAGGGCGTAGCCGGGCGCCATGAATTCGCCACAGCGCTCGGCGTAGTGTGACGTTGCATAGAGCGAATCCTAAGCCGCAAAGAATAGGTTACGAGGCGATCTTGCGCGTGGAACCAAGGCTTCTGGCCGCGATCTTGATGGTTGCGCTCAGCGGATGCGCCGGCCAGCATCGCACCGTCGTCGCACATCGGCCGGCGCAGGTCGCGCCGCCACCCGCACAGCGCTATTACCCGCCGCCAGGGCCGCCGGAAGATCCATGGGGGCCTTATATCCGCCTGGCGTCGGCGCGCTTCGCGGTCCCGGAAATCTGGGTGCGCGCGATCATGCAGCAGGAATCCAGCGGCCAGCTCTATCAGGGCGGCACGCTCACGACATCACCGGTCGGCGCGATGGGGCTGATGCAGGTGATGCCCGATACCTACGACATCCTGCGTGACAAATACGGCCTGGGCAGCGATCCCTATGAGCCGCGCGACAACATCGTCGCCGGCACCGCCTATATCCGCGAACTGTACGACGCCTACGGCTATCCGGCCTTCATTGCAGCCTATAACGCCGGGCCGCAACAGCTTGCCGCGTGCCTGACCGCCGGCCAGCCGCTGCCGCAGGAAACTGTTTCCTATCTGACTGCCGTGGCGCCCCGCCTGCGTCCCTATGCCAACCCGACCGGGCTGCTCGCTGCCTATGCCAACCTGCCGCCCGACATGCCGGCCGATGATCTAAACCGGCGATCCATCCTGGGCCTGCCGCTGACCGCCCCGACCCAGGTCGCAGCGGTGGCGCCGGTGCTGCCCTGCACGCCGCCGCCGGAAGATCACTCCGCCGACGACCTCAATCGCGCGGCGCTTGCCGCATCGGGCATGGCGGCGCCAGGCGATGGTTCTGCGGATGACCTCAATCGACAGGCACTAACGGGCGCCCGCTGATTACTTGAGCTTCGCGATCAGCGCCTGGGCGGCCGCCGGGTTGCGCACCTTGGCGCCGGAAATGAAGAAGGCGAATACGTCGCCGCGCTTGGCCCAGGCGCGGCTCTGCTTCACGAACCCGTCCAGTTCCGCGTCGGTGACGCCGGTTTCGATGTCCTCGCGGCTTGCCATCAAGCGCGCATAGGTGAAATCGGCGGTCGGCTGATCGATCTCGGGGAAGTCCTCGTCCTTGGCATAGACGATCGCGACATTGTGCTTGCGCGCGAGGTCATAGAATTCCTGGCACGCGAAAGTCGGGCTGCGCACCTCGATCGCGTGGCGCAGGCGCACACCGTTCAACTCCGCTGGCAACAGGTCCAGGAACGCGCCGAAGTCAGCCGGATCGAACTTCTTGGTCGCCATGAACTGCCAGTTGATGGCGCCCAGCTTCGGCCCCAGCTCCGTCAGCCCCTGGTTCAGGAATTTTCCAACCGATTCCGCCGCTTCAGCCAACACGCGTCGATTGGTTGTGAAGCGCGATGCCTTCACCGTGAATACGAAGTCGTCCGGCGTCTCGTCCCGCCATTTCTGCCAGGTGTCCGGCTTGAAGGACGAATAATAGGTGCCGTTGATCTCGATCGCGGTCAGCGCGCGCGAGGCGAATCCCAGCTCCCGCTTCTGCGGCAGGTCGTCGGGATAGAACACGCCGCGCCACGGTTCGAAGGTCCAGCCGCCGACACCAACCCTGATCGTTCCGGTCATCTCGCGTTCCCTGCGCCATGGGCGCGGGAGGATAGAGCGATCCCGCTCGCGCGGAAATACCCAGGCGGCCCCTACTCCGCAGCCTCCGGCCAGGGCGTCACCGGCGGCACCTCGGCGCAGGCGGGCTCGGCCGGGACCGTGCCGAAATCCGCCGGGCCGACGATCTCCAGATATTCCATGTCCGGCGAGTAATCGAACAGGTAATGGGTGATGCCCGGCCGCTGATGCACGCAGTCGCCGGCGGACACCAGCGTCACCTGGTCTTCATACATGAACCGGGCCCAGCCCTTCATCATGATGACGATCTGGAAATCGGCGATGTGCTTGTGCCAGCCGGTGCCGTCGGTTGGCGGCAGCACGGCGCGGACCAGATGGGCGACGACCTTGCCGTTGGTGGCGTCGGCGACGCCCAGGTCGCGATATTGGAAGAAGCCGCGCAGGCCGCCGTCCTCGAAATCGGTGTCGCCCGGTTTGACATGGGAAAATTGAGTTGCGGCAAATTCTGTTGAAACTGGCTCGGTCACAGCGTCTCTCCTTCGCCTGTTCCCCTTGAGGGTCAGACGCCCGCCGCGTGTCCTCCCAAATTCGACCTTTATCCGGTCAGTGCACCGCCAGAACGAGGTTGCGGATATTCGGATAGATCTGCCCGTTCCAGCGCTTGCCGCTGAACGTGCCGTAATGGCCGACGCCCGGCTGCAGGTGATGGCGCCTGAGATGCGGGCGCAGCGTGCTGCACAGCTCGTGCGCCGCGGCAGTCTGCCCGACGGCGCAGATGTCGTCCTTGTCGCCTTCGACCGTCAGCAGCGCGGTGCGACGGATGACGCCTGGGTTCACCGGACGTCCGCGATAGGTGAGTTCGCCCTTGGCCAGCAAGGCGTCCTGGAACACCTTCTTGACCGTCTCCAGATAGAACTCTGCGGTCAGGTCCAGCACGGCGAAATATTCGTCGTAGAAATTCTTGATCTTGTCCGCCTCGTCCAACCGGCCGGCGGCAAGGTGGTCGAACATGTCGCGATGCGCGGTAACGTGGCGGTCCATGTTCATCGACATGAACGCCATCAACTGAATGAAGCCGGGATAAACCTTGCGACCGGCGCCGGGCAATCGGAACGGCACTTTGTAGATCAGGTTCTTCTCGAACCATCCGATCGAATTCGTCGTCGCCAGTATGTTGACCTTGGTCGGGCTGATCCGAGTATCGATCGGCCCCGCCATCAGCGTCATGCTGCGCGGCTCCGCCGGGTTGCGGTCCTCCGCCATCACCGCGACCGCCGCCAGCGCCTGCACGCAGGGCTGGCACACCGCCAACAGGTGCCCGCCGGGCCCGATATGCTCAAGGCAGCGGATCACATAGTCGATGTAGTCGTCGAACCCGAACGGCCCCTCCGCGAGCGGCACGTCGCGCGCGTTCTTCCAGTCGGTGATGTAAACGTCGTGGTCGCGCGACAGGGTTTCGACCGTGCTGCGCAGCAAAGTCGCAAAATGGCCCGAGAGCGGCGCCACCACCAGCATCTTGGGCTGGGCGGTAGCGACATCGTCCTTGGCGAACCGCAGCAGGTTACAGAAAGGCAGCGACAGCACCACCTCTTCGCGCACCGGCACCTCGCGATTGCCGACCATGACGGTGCCGATGTCGTAAGGCGGACGCGCGTGGATCAGCTTGGCGCGCGCGGTCATTTCCAGCAGCGCGCCCAGGTTCCGCCCGAAGATCGTGTCGTCGAACCCCGGCCAGCCAAACTCTTTCCAGGCCCGCCCCATCCCTAGCCCCATACGCGCCATGGCCCGCATTGGCTCGGACGCATCGGTCATGGCTTGATAGGCGTGATAGAGCATGCGGCGAGCGCGTCCGACCTGTTTGAAAGTGCTGACAAATTCTTATGTGTTGCGAACGCGTAAGTTCGACGAGAAACGCTAGTGCTTTTTATATTGCACTGCAATATCGTTATCTCGTCGATCCGGTGCATTACGCCGGATAGCGTAAGGGAGTGGCCGAATGTCCCGTGCGGTGCTGACCATTTCCAGCAAAAACTACTCCTCGTGGTCGCTGCGCGGGTACCTGCTGTGCAAGCTCGCCAAGCTGGATTTCGCGGAGCAGTTCGTGTCGCTCGACGATCCGTCGAACCGGGCGGAACTGCTGCTACTGGCGCCGTCGGTGCTGGTGCCGCGGCTCAGTCATGACGGGGCCAGCGTGTGGGACACGCTGGCCATCGCGGAATATCTCGACGAGACCTTCCCCAAAACGAACATGCTGCCGACCGACCGCATCGCCCGTGCGCACTGCCGATCGATCTCCGGCGAGATTCATGCCGGCTTCCACAATCTGCGCTCGGCCCTGCCGATGAATCTCAAGGCCAAGCACACGAACTTCAAGATATTCGCCGGCGCGCAGCCAGACATTGACCGTATCCAGGCGATCTGGGGCGAGTGCCTGGAACGCTGGGGCGGACCGTTCCTGTTCGGGAGAAACCCGTCGATCGCCGACGCAATGTATGCGCCTGTCTGCACGCGTTTCCTCACCTATAGCGTGAAGATGTCCGATCCTGTGAGGGGCTATTGCGATACGATCATGGCCTGGCCACCGATGAAGGAATGGGTCGATGCCGCTCTGGCCGAGCCTGAAGACATGGAAGAACTCGACGTCGAGTTCTGATAGGCAGAAAAGCAACCGCCTTATCGAGGGCCGGGAACGCCCAATGTCGTTGCCGCAGACCGCTGCCGTTTCTTTAATATTTGTCGCCCTGCTCTGCGCAGAGGCGACTGGGCAGGCTTCGGCCCAGGCCGGAAACAACACGCCTCCCCCGCCGCCGACAGGTGAGCAAGCAGATGGCTCGGTAGAAGGCTACGTGGATTTTGAATTCACGGTTACGGCGGAAGGGAAAGTCGAAAACCCCAAAGTGACTGCCGAAGAACCCAAGGGCTACGGGTTCGCCGACTCTGCAACGAAGGTTTTTCCGCAGTGGCGATTTCAGCCCGAAATGGTCGACGGCAAGCCGGTTGCGACACAGGCGTTTTATCGATTCACCTTCAGGCTTCCGCCGGGCAAGCGGACGAAATAGGCGCTGGCATTCGCGCAAACGAAAACGGCCTCCCGAAGGAGGCCGCTTCCTTAAGCCAACGCGTGGGAACGCTCAGACACCCATCGCCTTGGAATTGCTAAGCAGCGCAGCCTTCGCGTCGTGGCCGATGGCTTCGTCATAGCCCTTGTGCATGCCGGTGAGGCACGCCTCGCGCTTGCCGAAGAGAACGGACCTCACCGCGCCGGCTTCCATCATGATCTGCGAACTGACCTGGACCGGCAGGTCCTCCTCGAAGGCCACCTTCAGGAACAGGTTCACGCTGGCTTCGCGCGATGCCTTTTCTTCTTCTGAAGCCGCCGTGCCGCGGCAATAAAGGCGGAAATTGTAATTGCAGGTGCCGGCCTCGTTCATCGGCTCGGTACGCTGGAAGAAGAGCACGCCGCCGCGGCGCGGGCCGCCGCCGCCGATCACCGTGTTCGGGAAGATCGCATTCACCGACCACCAGTGGCAGGAATGCGGCCATTCCGATTCCGGCTTGTCCTTCAGCTCCAGGATTTCCGGTGCCGAGTTGATGAAGGCGTGATGATCGCCGAACTGCTTGTGCGGCAGGAACCCGCCGCCATCCGTGCCGAAGGTGGTCGGATGCAGGAACGGCACGTGATAGGCCTCCATGCCGCCGTCGACCGCATGCTTCCAGTTGATGCGCGCCACCTCGCGGCGGGTCGCCATCAGCTCGAACTCTTCCAGATGGATGTCTTCCAGAACGCCCTTCATCGGGCCGAGGAACTCATCGAAATCCAGCGTCGCGTCCGGCTGCGGATGCACGGCGATGACGCCGATCTCCTCATGCGTCGGCAGGCGGATCAGGTCGCGATTGGCCAGCTGCTCGACGTCGAACGCCGAACGGCTGGGGACGGAAATCAGCTCGCCTTCATTGTTGAAGGTCCAGCCATGGTACGGGCAGGCGAAGCCCTTGCCGTGGCCGCAGCCCTCCTCCGCCAGCTTCACGCCGCGATGGCGGCAGGCGTTGAGGAACGCCTGAACGGTCCCGTCCTTGCCGCGCACGATCAGGATCGGCTTTCCGGCGATGTCGGTCGCGAAATAGTCGCCCGGGCTCGGCAGGTCGGCTGAGAGCGCGATCAGCTGCGGTCGTTCCAGGAACAGCTTCTGCTTTTCAAGCTCGAACCGCTCCTGGTCGATGAAGCGGCCGACATCCCCTTCCCATGACTCGTCGCCGTAATAAGGCTGTCCGCCGTCGATCAGCTCCAGGATTTCCTTGGCGATCGCAATACGCTGAGACTTTTCCATGCTCAGACGCCCATGGCCCGGGAATTGCTGCGCAACGCCGCCTCGACATCGTGGCCGATGGCTTCGTCATAGCCTTTGTGCATGCCGGTCAGGCACGCCTCGCGCTTGCCGAACAGGACCGACTTCACCGCGCCGGCTTCCATCTGGATCTGCTGGCTGACCTGGGTCGGCAGGTCTTCCTCGAACGCAACGGTCATGAACAGCTTGATCGCGTCCGGCCGCGCCGCGCGCTGCTCCGGCGTGTCCGACTTCCGGGCATACAGCCGGTAGTTGTAGTTACAGACGCCGGGCTTATCCATCGGCTCGGTGCGCTGGAAGAACAGGACCGGCTGCATTTCGCTGCCGCCGATCACGGTGTTCGGGAAGATCGCGTTGACCGAGCCCCAATGGCAGGAATGCGGCCACTGGTCTTCCGGCAGGTTCTTCAGTTCGCGGATGCCCGGGCCCGAGGTGATGAAGGCGTGGTGGTCGCCGAATTGCTTATGCGGCAGGAAGCCGCCGCCGTCGGTGCGGAAGGTCTCGGGATGCAGGAACGGCACGTGATAGGCCTCCATGCCGCCGTCGACCGCGTGCTTCCAGTTGATCTGCGCAACCCGGCGATGTGCCGTAATCAGCTCGTAGCCGTTGAGATCCATGTCCTCCAGCACACCCTTCATCGGGCCCAGGAAGGCATCCAGATCGAGCGCGGCGCCCGGCTGCGGATGGATGACGATGACGCCGACCGCCTCTTGTGTCGGCAGCTTGATCAGGTCGCGGTCTGCGAGCTGCGCCATGTCGAAGGCCGAGCGGCTGGGGACGGAGATCAGCTTGCCGTCGTTGTCGAAGGTCCAGCCGTGATACGGGCAGGTGAAGCCCTTGCCGTTGCCGCAGTCCTCGGCCAGCTTCACGCCGCGGTGGCGGCAGGCGTTCAGGAAGGCCTGAGCCTGGCCGTCCTTGTTGCGGACGATCAGGATCGGCTTGCCAGCGATGTCGGTCGCGTAATAATCGCCCGGGTTCGGAATATCGGCCGAGAGCGCGATCAGTTGCGGACGCTCGAGGAACAGCTTCTGCTTTTCCAGATCGAAACGGTCCTGGTCGATGAAGCGGCCGATATCGCCTTCCCAGGATTCCGCGCCGTAATAGGGCTCCCCGCCATCGATCAGTTCGAGGATTTCCTTGGCAATGGCGATGCGCTGCGACTTTTCCATCAAATGCCTCCCGCGGGCCGCGTCCATCGCAGCCGGATTCGTTGTGGCCGGCACAATAACGGAAAAATTTTCGCCTGCCTAGGATTGATCGAACGGTCTGTATGCGCCTTAAGGAATGCTCTGAGCCTCTGCCCAGCGGATCTCATCGGCGGCTTCCGGCGCCAGGATGAAGCCGCCGCTTTGCGCGGATCCGACGGCATCCTTGAACTTCTGCAAATACACGCCGCGGCTGGGATACAGCGCCTTCAGCCGCGCTTTGTCGAACGGGATGGCGACGCCTTCCAGCCGGCAACGATCCGGCGGCTCGCCCGTTCCGCCATAGCGTGCGAGGGGGATGGCGAAGGCCGGCAGGCGCAACCCGCCAAGCGCGTTTCCGTCGCCGTCCCGGTCTATCGCCGTGCCGGAAATCGAAATCGGCTGCACGCCGGCCGGCGCCTTGCCCTCCTTGACCCAAATGTTCAGCGCATGGAGCGCGGCACGGGCGACATCCTGCGTCGGCAGGTCGTTGACCGGCTTGTCGCACCCGCCGAGGCCGCTGACACCGAGGTCGCGCTTGATCCCGGCCCCGAAATAGCTGTCCGCCCATTTGTTCTGGTGCGCGGTCCCGGCCATCTCCCACAGGCGATAATGCTCACCGTCCGGCGTGCGCGAAGGCTGGTGGCTGGGCGCATCACTCTCGGTTTCCGTCACAAGAACCGGCACCTTCAGGTCGGTCCTGATCTTGACGGCGCCCGGCATCGGCTGGTCCGCCGCCAATGGCGCCGCGCCGCCATTCGTCCCGATCCGCGAGCCTATCAGGATGCCGTCCAGAACCTGAGCCGACGGCACGACCGCATCCGTATAGGTCGCCAGCCGGTTCGCGGATTGCGATACGCCGACGCCCAGAATCCGTTCGACCTTGAGGCCCCCCAGCGGATCGGGCGACAGCGCGGGCCGATGCGGCCCGACCAGACGCGCGGCCTGGGTGAAGATGTCATAGGAAAAATCGTCGTTCGGCAGCGACAATGAGCCGTAACGCGCAGGATCCCACAACGTTAGCGGCTGCGAGAAGCCGGCCCTGAGTGGCGGCCCCATCACGCCCGCGCGCTGAGCCGAGATCCCGACCCAGACATAGCCCTCGCGCATGATCTCGGGATAGGCATAGCCCCATTCAGCATCGACATCGAAACCGCCGCTGACATTCTGCCATTCCAGGACGACCGTACCGTTGAATTTGGCGGGATCCTTGGGGCGGCGTACCAGAAGCCGGGTCTTGTAGGGCTGGGTTTCGCCCGCCGAGACCGTCCACTGCCCGTCGGGCATCAGCGGCTTGTCGGCACGAAAAGCCGTCGCCTTCCCTTCGACGAAATATTCTTCCTCGACGTAGCCGGGTGCATTGAGGTCGGCGACGGAAGAGCCGAAAGGCCGGCCATGGCTGCCGCCCGTTATCGGGCCGGTCACCGCCGGTCCGTCGGCTGCTCGCGCATGGGAAACAGCCAGCGTCGCCAAGACTACGCAACCCAAGGCCGTACGACGCCAGGCGATGATCATGCCGTTTCCTCCCATTCGATCCGGTGCCGGTTGATCGGCTTTCCGCCATTCGATCATCGGCGCGGCGGATTGGCCAGCGTTTTCCAACGCGCGGCGACCGTTGATCCGGCCTCAATTGCATGCTTTCTAGCGCCGTAGACATACACGAATTGCGCGAGCCTGCCCGATGTCCCTGACGCTTTACACCTGCCCCGAGACCCGTTCGATGCGTTCGCATTGGCTGATGGAAGAGTTGGGCGTGCCGTACGAGCTGGTGAGCATGCCGTTCGACCACAAATATCTGCGATCGAAAGAATATCTCGCGGTTCATCCGCTGGGCCGCATTCCGGCGCTGAAGGACGACGATCTGACGATCTTCGAAAGCGGCGCGATCTGCGAATATCTCTGCGAGAAGTACAACAGCCCGCTGAACCGTCCGGTCGGCCATCCGGAACGCGCGCTGTGGCTCCAATGGATCCACTACGCCGAGACGCTGCTGGTCCACGGCCAGAACTTGGTCCAGCAATATGTCTTCGTCTCCGACGCCGAGCGTTCGCCGGTGGTCATCAATCTGGAATCTCGCCGAATCGGCAAAGGCCTCGACATGCTGGAGAAGGTCCTGGCGAACCAGGAATACATCCTGCCCAGCGGCTTCTCCGGCGCCGACACCTCGCTCGGCTTCTCGGTCTATTTTGTGACCGCCTTCGTCGAGCTGGACCAACATCCGAACGTCCAGGCCTATTACGACCGGATCTGGGCCCGCCCCGCCTTCCGAAAATGCATCCCCGAAGGCCAGACCAAGGCGCTGGAGTGGCTCTTGCCGCGCCTCGGCCCCAAGATGAGTTTCAAGAAGCCGGCAGCGGCCTAGGCGGGCGAGTCCGCATCCGGCTGGTTTTCCGGACGCGCGGCCTCAAAGGCCGGCAAGGCCAGCAGATTGCGTTCGACCGCCGTCAGCTTGGGAAACATGGACAGATCCACCCCGAAGCGGCGGGCGTTGTAGAACTGCGGCACCAAGCAGAGATCGGCCATGGTCACCGCATCGCCGAACAGATAGGGCGCGCCGGCATTGGCCTCCAGCACGCCGAATCCGGCACCGATCCAACGCGCCATCCAACGGTCCAGCGCCGGCTGTTCCTGCCCCAGCTCGGCCTTCAGATAGTTGAGGACGCGCAGGTTGTTGATCGGGTGGATGTCGGACGCGATCACCTGTGCCGCCGCCCGCACCTTGGCGCGACCCGCCGGATCCTTCGGCAGCAGCGCAGGCTCGGGAAACCGCTCTTCGAGATATTCCATGATCGCGATGCTCTGCGAGAAGGCGGCGTCACCGTCGATCAGGCACGGCACCAGTCCCTGCGGGTTCACGCCGAGATAGACCGGATCGCGGTGCGCGCCGACCCTGAGATCGACGGTTCGGACCTCATAGTCGATCCCCTTCAGCGCCAGCGCGATCCGCACCCGATAGGCGGCCG
>DATJHU010000035.1:0-27068 GCA_035493715.1 Alphaproteobacteria bacterium
CGCCGGCGCTGATCGTGCTTGCCCGCCTGATCCAAGGATTTTCCGTCGGCGACGCGTTCGTGGCGTCCAGCGTCGCGAGTTTGCTGTATTTCGTGATGAACCCGTTTTCGGGGCGACTTTCCGACACAGTCGGTCGTCTCAATCAGCTGACCGTGGCGTCCCTGGCCCTATTGCTTGCGGCCTATCCGGCGTATCTGCTGCTGACCGGGCACGCGACCCTTTGGGTACTGGTTGCTGTCCAGGGGGGAATGGCTGCATTGCTGGCGATGTTGAGCGGCCCGTCAGCGTCCCTGACCGCTGAGATATTCCCGGCAGGCGTGCGCTCGACGGGTCTGTCGATCGGCTACAATCTCGCCGTGACGATTTTCGGTGGTTTCGCGCCCTATTTCGTAGCGCGTTTCGATACCGGCGATCACATGACGCCGGCTATCTATTTGATCGCGTGCGCCATCCCCACGCTCGCAACCCTGATGTGGATGCGGGCCGCGCGGGACTGAGGGCTCCCGCGCGACATCGCTCGCTTGCTCTACTTCTTTTTGGCAGGTGCCGCCGGAGCCGGCTTGCTCTTCATCTCGGTGATCGTCTGGTTGATCTGATCGATCGCGGCATTTGCCTTGGCTGCATCGGCCTTGGCTGCATCAGCCGTGGCTTTCGCGGCATTTGCCATATTAGCTGCGGTTACCGAGTTCTGATTGATCGGTTGAACCTTGGCCTGAAGGCTTGCGACCTCTCCCTGAAGCGCAGTGATCTGCATGTACGAATAATAGCCGCTGCCGCCGCCGACGATTAAGATCAGCAAAAGCGCAACGATAAACCTTCCCCCCTCCATCGCGATCTCCCTTGTGTAAACTCCCTGACGCGCACGGACTCGTGCGCGCGCCGGTTGGGATCATAGGTGGTTCTTCAAATGCGGCAATATTGTGACATCAGGTTTTTTTATCGTTCCCTTGCGTGATCGCCGCCCCCAACATTTTTCCGGACGTCGCTTGCACCAGGACCGCAATCCCCTGATCGGGTTCCGGCGGATCGATCGGGATGGTGATGGAGGCACCGTTCCAAGCTCCCAGCCGCGCAATGGCGATAACGCCATTGGCGTCGACGAGGCTGCGCCCCGCATTCTCACCGGCTTTGATCGTCGTCGTGCGACTCCGCGCGAACCGCACGAGCGTCACGGTCCCGCTGCCTTTACCGGCGCCGATGCTGACCGACCGATTGTCGGCCGCAAAGCTGACGGGCGCCGCATTTTCCGGCTGAGCCTGGCTCACGGCCGAAAACACTTCATCGCGGCGGGAACCGACAAGCGCCTTTTCGCCGTCGACGACAATTTGCGGTGTGTAGATCTCACGGCTACGAAACTGCGCCGCATAGGCATTCTGGCGTTCGGTTGCGCCCGGCGCCGACAACGGGTCTTTCCAACCCAGCCTGTCCCAATAATCGACATGGAAGCCGAGTGCGATGACGTTCGGCTTCGTCGCCAGATCGCGCAGAACCGCATCGGCCGGCGGGCAGGAGGAGCAGCCCTGGGACGTGAACAGTTCGACCACGACCGGGCGCGTGTCGGCGAGCGCAGGCGTCACCAAGGACAAGGTCGCGATAGCGCACAGAATCGGCCAGGATTTGGACAAGACGTAATCTCCATCGGCGGTTACGGCGTATCTGTTGCCGTGCTTCAGTGTTCGAAGCCCTTCGCGTAAAGTTACACAGAGCAATCGGAAACCGGCCAAGGATGCGGCACGCTGGATGAGTTCGGACGTAGGCGACGCGTGGGGAATGTTGATGGGGGCGGCCCAAGGCGGTGACCGCCGGGCCTACGATCGGCTTCTGCGCGAGATCGTGCCCTATATCCGCGCCATCGTGCGGCGCCATCATGCCAGCCCCGACCGGGTGGAGGATGTGACGCAGGACGTCCTGCTGACCATCCATCGCGTGCGCCATACCTACGATCCGTCGCGGCCGTTCAGCAAATGGTTGGGGGCGATCGCCCATCGCCGCGCGATCGACGCGCTACGCCGCCGCGTGCGGGCGGATGCGCACGAAACTTTTTCTCCGATCGCCTATGAAACCTACGCCGATCCCGGAGCGAACAAGGAAATAGCCGCTCACGAGGACAGCGCGGTCCTGGCCGAGGCGATCACTGCCTTGCCCCCGGGACAGCGTCAGGCGGTCGAATTGTTGAGGTTGAAGGAATTGTCGTTGGCGGAAGCCTCTGCCCAATCGGGCCAGTCCGTTGGTGCGCTCAAGGTCAGCCTGCATCGTGCGATCCGCTCGCTGCAGTCGATCCTGGGACACGGGGAGGGCCGCGATGAGTAGCACGGACGGTCTGATCGCCGAGCTGACGGGTAGTCTGCAGCCGGTCAAAAGGCTGCGGTCGCCTTATGCGCGTGCGGCACTGTGGCTCGGCGTGATCGCTATTCTCGGGGCGATCTTCG
The DNA here is from genome assembly GCA_035493715.1 of Alphaproteobacteria bacterium. GTDB lineage: Bacteria > Pseudomonadota > Alphaproteobacteria > BOG-932 > Roseiterribacteraceae > BOG-932. The sequence goes on from DATJHU010000035.1 coordinate 2,430, forward strand.
TCGCCGGTTTCGCCGATATGCCGACCTTCATGCGCCGCGCTGGCAATCCGAGGCTGGGGCTGGAATTGGCTGCTACGCTGGTGACCGGCGTGCTGGCGGTGCTTGCGGCCTTCATGCTCTCGCTGCCCGATCGTCCGCTCGGCTGGATGCTGCTGCCTGTGCCGTCGTTTCTTCTATGGGTCGGCAGCAGTTCCTATAGCTGCTGGCGGCAGTGGATCGTTCGCGGGCGTGACGGCCTGGGCATCGGGGAAGGACTCGACTGCTTCGCCTGGATCGTCGCATTCGGCATTCCGCTTGGGATCAGCCTGTTCCTGCTGTTGCGCCGCGCCAAGCCGTTGGCGCCCGCGCCGGTCGCAGCGATGGGCGGGCTCGGCGCGGCCTCGATCGCTGCGTTTTTGCTGCAGTTCTTCCACCCGTTCGATGTGACTTTCATCGACCTGGGCATGCACTTCGCCGCCGTTGCGACGGTCGTGATTCTGGCCCGTGCGGCAAGCCGGCCGACTTTGGGCGCACCGGATCGGTGACCCGGCAGCCTTAGGGAGTTTTTATGCGGCCGGCCGCTTCTGGCCGCCGCACAGGATTTCGGTCACCAGTTCGGTGTCCATATATTCCTTGAACTCCGTGATCAGGCCGTCCCGCAAGCGCACGAAGAAATGGTACTTGTTGTTGTAGTGCCTGCCTGAGACATGGTCGCCGTGGGATTCGGCCTGGACGGCCACCCGATCGCCTTCGGCGGTCAGGTCATGGATCACGAATTTGATGCCTTTGGGGAAGGCGCCGAGGACCTGTTTCGCGCCCTCGCGCGCCTGCTCTTTGTTGAAGCAGCCCGAAATCAGCGTGTTGCCCATAGTGTAGAGCTTCACGTCGTCGGCATAGGCGTCCATCAGGAACGGCACGTCGTTCCGCGACAGCGCGTCGAAGAACTTGATGACCAGCGCCTTGTTGCGTTCGATGTCGCTCATTGGACCTTGTTCCATACTTCCATGAACGTGACCGGCTGCCTGGCGCCTTTCGGCGTGAAGGAGCTGTGGCAGGTCATGACCGTCATGTTTTCGGTGAAATCGCAGGTGTCGATACCGGTGCTTCCGCTCGGGTCTACCCAGTGATCCCTGTAGCCGGTCTTGGTGTGCTCGACATGCATGTCCTGGCCGTTCGTCGTCTTGTACGGCTTGCCGTCATAGGCGCCGTCGAACGAGACGTGGCTCGTCTTGTCGCCGATGGTGAAGTTGTCGGTGTATTTCAGCAGCTTGCCGTCGTCATAGGATACCACCATGACATGGTCCTTGATGGTCGGCATCATGGCCGGATAGTGCGACTGCTCGACATTCAGCTTCCAGGTGCCCTCATAGGTGCCTTCCGCCGCCAGGGCGTTTCCGCCAGTGAGCAATATCGTAGCCGCAATTGCGGCAGTGCCAAACCTCATGCCCATCGGGCGAACCTCCCCATCAGTGATTGCCGTCAAACTAACGGCAAATCCTTTGCGGAAGAAGAGGAATCAGCCTGTCTTTGATCAGCTTTTGGCCGGCTTCTCGCGGCGCTTCTTGATCAGTGGGCGGTCGCCTGCGCTGGTGCCTTTCAGGAACAGCTTGCCCTTGCCTTCTGGCTTGGGCGCCGTCTCGGCGTGCGGCGCAAAGCTGGACTTCGCCTTGAAGTCCGATTTGCCCTTGAATCCCGGTTTTCCTTTGAATTCTCCGGGTTTCGCCTTGAAATCGCTCTTGCCTTTATAAGGCGGCTTGCTGTCCTGGCCTTGGAATTTCTTGCGGAACGGGCGGGCATTGTCATAGCGGCGCGCCGGCGCTTCGGTCAGCATGTCGCTCTCGGCCGCAGGCGTGATCGCCTCGTTCAACGTCGCAAAGCGGATATTCGGATCCTTGGCGTCCGGCTTGCGCGCTTCGGCCGCGAACTGCTCGGCGGCGCGCTCCACGATTTCGAATTGCGTTTCGGTGTCCATGATGCGGATCGCACCGATCTCGTTCTTGGTGATGCCGCCGCGCCGGCAGATCACCGGAATCATCCAGCGCGGATCGGCGTTGGCATTGCGGCCGATATTCATTCGGAACACGACCATGCCTTCGCGGGCGGGCTGCGGAGCATCGCTCCGGGGGGTGAATTGGCGCGGAGCCGGCCTCTCTCGCCGATCGTCCGCTTGCGGCGCCCGGGGTGGCGGCGCCGAGGGTGTATCGAGCTCCTCCGGCTCCGGCAGTCGCGTGTGGTACATGCGCACAAGCGCGGCGGCGAGTTCTTCGGGGGTACGCTCGGCCAGCAGCGCGCGGGTCGCGAGCAAATCTTCCTCTGTCTGCTCCCCGGTCTCCGCCACTTCCTTGACGAGCCGTTCGCGGTCGCGCTCGCGAATCTTCTCGGCGGGCGGCGGCGGCGACCAGATGGCCTGGATGTTGGCGTTCTGGAACAGCCGTTCCGCACCGCGGCGGCGGCTGTGCGGCACCAGCAGCACGCACGTACCCTTGCGGCCGGCACGTCCGGTGCGTCCGCTGCGGTGGAGCAAGGTCTCGGAATCGCGCGGCGCCTCGGCCTGGATCACAAGACCGAGATCGGGCAGGTCGATACCGCGTGCGGCGACGTCGGTGGCGACGCAGACCCGCGCATGCCCATCGCGCAACGCCTGCAGCGCGTGGCTGCGTTCCGTCTGGCTGAGCTCGCCCGACAAGGCGACGGCGGTGAAGCCGCGCTCCAGCAGATTGCCGTTCAGCCTGCGCACCGCCTCGCGGGTCGCACAGAAGACGAGCGCGCCCTTCGCCTCGAAATAGCGCAGGACGTTGACCACGGCGCGTTCCATCTCATGCGGTGCGATCGTTACGGCGCGGTATTCGATGTCGCCGTGTTGCTCGCCTTCGGCCGTCGCGGCGATACGCAGCGCGTTGCGCTGATAGCGCTTGGCCAGCGACTGGATCCCGCGGGGAAGCGTGGCGGAGAAGAGCAGGGTGCGCCGGTCGTCCGGCGTCGTGTCGAGGATGGCTTCGAGATCCTCACGGAAACCCATGTCGAGCATTTCGTCGGCCTCGTCGAGGACAACGCAGCGCAGGTCGCTTGTCTTGAGGTTGCCGCGTTCCAGATGATCCTTCAGGCGGCCCGGCGTGCCGACGACGATATGAACGCCGTCGGCAAGCGTCCGCCATTCCCGGCGCATGTCCATGCCGCCGACACAGGAGGCGATCCGCGCCCCGGTATGCGCATAGAGCCATTCCAGTTCGCGATGGACCTGGAGCGCGAGTTCACGGGTCGGCGCGATCACCAGCGCGATCGGCTGCTGCGCCGGTTCCAGGCGATCGCTCTCGCCCAGCAGGGTGGTCGCCATGGCGAGTCCGAAGCCGACGGTCTTTCCGGAACCGGTCTGGGCGGAGACCAGCAGGTCGCGCTCGATGGTTTCCGGTTCGAGAACGGCGGTTTGCACGGGTGTCGGCTCGGCATAGCCTCGCTCGGTCAACGCTGCCTGCAGCGATGGATTGACGGTCGGAAAGGGCATGACAAGCGGCCGATCGGGAAGGGTTGTCGCAACAGCGATTGGCCCGCTGCCAAATGGCGCGGGCATGTCGAGCCGCTTACTCTAGCCTATTTTCGTCCGTATCTCTAAACCGCCATCGCATAGCTGCCCTCTCCATCGGCGGCGAACCCCTGAAAGCATTGCGATGACCGCCTCCGCACAATCCGAACCGGGCCCGTCGAGCGGGCTCGGCTTCCGACAGTTCGTCGCCTTGGTCGCCGCGCTGATGGCGGTCAACGCGCTGGCGATCGACGGGATGCTGCCGGCATTGCCGACCATCGGCGAGGCGTTGGGGGTTGCCCAGGGCAACGAGCGGCAGTGGATCGTCACCGCCTATATGCTGGGGTTCGGCACGGCGCAACTGTTCTACGGAACGCTGGCCGACCGCTTTGGCCGCCGGCCGGTGCTCTTCACCGGCCTGACGCTTTATATCGCCTTCAGCTTGCTCGCGGCGCTGTCGCGGTCTTTTGAAACGATGATCGCGGCCCGCGCGCTGCAGGGCGTGGGCGCGGCCGGTTCGCGCGTCTTGGCCGTCTCCATTGTGCGTGACTGCTATTCCGGCCGGCGCATGGCGCGGGTGATGTCGCTCTCCTTCATCGTCTTCCTGGCCGTGCCGATCATCGCCCCGAGCTTCGGTCAGCTTGTCCTCTTGGTGGCCCCCTGGCCGTTCATCTTCATCGCGTTTGCGACCTATGCCGCCGGCGTGATGATCTGGGTCTGGTTCAAGCTGCCGGAGACGATGCATCCGGAGGATCGCAGGCCGATCGCGTTCCACACAATCGTCGGTGCGTTCACGACCGTACTCACCAACCGGATTTCCATTGGCTACACCATGGCCTCGACTGTCCTGCTGGGCGGCTTGTTCGGCTTCATCAATTCCGCGCAGCAGATATTCTTCGACGTCTTCCACGCTCAGCGCCTGTTCACGACGATCTTTGCGATGATCGCACTGTTCATCGCCGCGGCATCCCTGCTGAATTCCCGGATGGTCGAAAAATTCGGCATGCGCGTTCTCTCGCACGCCGCATTGGTCGGCTATATCGCGGTTGCCGTGACGCATGCGGTTGTCGCGCTCAGTTTCGAGGAGTCTTTACCGGTTTTCGCCGTGTTTCTGGCGCTTCAGATGTTCTGCTTCGGCTTGGTGGTATCGAATTTCGGCGCGATCGCGATGGATCCGCTCGGCCATCTGGCCGGCACCGCGTCATCCGTGCAGGGGTTTTTGACAACAATCGGCGGCGCGCTGTTCGGCTTCATCGTCGGGCAACATTTCGATGGCACGATCATCCCGCTCGTCCTGGGCTATGCCGGGTTCGGCCTGGGCGGCTTCGCGATCGTGCTGATCGTCGAGAAAGGCCGGCTGTTCCACCCGTCTCCCGCCGGTGAGGCGCGTGCGGGAGAGATTGCGCACTAGCCAAGCGATATGCTGTCTTTCTCGGACTTTCGCGATCGCGTCAGGTAACGATGGTTTGCCGTTCGCTCGTCTGGATGATCGCCGCCGGTTTTGCCGGCTGGTCGGATTTGGCAATGGCGCAGGACGGGGAGCCCGCGGCCGGCCTCTTTGTGCGCGACAGCCTAACCGACGGCTGGTTCGGTGCCGCGGCCGATTTGAAGGCGCACGGTATCGCCGTTGGGGCGACGGAGATCAGCGAGGTCATGGGCGTGGTGGCCGGCGGCGCACAGCACGGCACGGTCTATGAGGGGCGGCTGGAACTCGATCTGGATGCCGATCTCGGCGCAATGCTCGACAACACTGTGCTGCACGCAAACGCCTATCAGATCCACGGGCGCGGATTGTCGGGGAATTATTTGGGCGGCAATCTGCAGACAGTCAGCAATATCGAGGCGACCCGGGCAACCCGACTGTTCGATATGTGGATCGAGCATCAGGCTCTCGACGGCGCCCTGTCGGTCCGCATCGGCCAAATTGCCGCCGACGACGAGTTCCTGATCAGCCAGAACGCCGGCGGGTTCTTGAATGCGACGTTCGGTTGGCCCCTGATCATGGCGCAGGCGTTGCCGAGCGGGGGCCCGGTCTACCCGCTTGCGACGCCCGGTATCCGTGTCAAATACGCAATCAACAGCGCGGTCGTCATCCAGGCCGCGACCTTCAACGGAGATCCCGCCGGTGGCGATCCGGGGACGTCCGACGGGCAGGTCGATCCTCAGGCATCTAACCCCGACGGTTTGCGCTTTCCCGTCGATCACGGCCCATTCGTCATCGCCGAGCTGTCCTACAGTCCCGGCACCGAGACCGAAACCAATCCAACGACCGTCTACAAGGTCGGCTTCTGGCGTCAGGGCGGGCGCTATGACGATCTGGCGGTCGACCGGAACGGCCGGTCGTTGGCCCTGCCTGGAGCCGGCAGTCCGCGCGGGCATAGTGGCGATTTCGGCGGCTACATCGTTGCAGACCGGCAGCTTTATCGCATCGCGGATGACGAGGACCGGACCCTCAGCGGGTTCTTGCGGCTGGCGGCGGCTCCGGCGCCGCGCAATCTCGTCAGTTTCTACGTCGATGGCGGTCTGGCGTTCAAAGGTCCGTTCGCCGATCGCCCCGACGATCTCGTTTCGCTCGGGGTCAGCTTCCTGCAGATAAGCGGAGCCGCCGCCGATCTGGCCCACGCGCAGCAACGCTATGCCGGAGCGTTAAGCCCCGCGCCGGATTTCGAGGCCGTGATCGAGCTGGATTATCAATTCGCCTTGGCGCCGTGGTGGAGCGTGCAGCCGGACCTGCAATACATCTTCCACCCGACGAACCCGCCCGTGCGTCCCGATCCGGCGGTCACCATACCGCGGATCCCCAACGCGCTGGTCGCCGGGCTCAGGACCTCGATACGGTTTTGATCGCCGCCAGCCTGGGGCCACCGGGAGGTTCGGCCGCGAAGGCGTTGGCGACGATCGATTGCATCACCTTCTTGATGGCGTCGGACAGCCCGGCGTCGTGCGGGCCGCCCTTGATCGTCGCCTGATCGAAGCTGGTGCTCTGGAACTGTCCGTCCAGGAATATCTTCGCATCGACCCCGACCGGCCGGCCGGCGCCGAAAAGGTCGCGCGCCTTCGACAAGGCAGGGCCGATATAGCGGACCGTGCCGCCGGCATAGGGAAGAACCTTGAACTGCCAGACAATCCGGTTGGGCGGCTCCTTGCCCGGCTCGGGTGACGCCGGCACGAACTGCCAGGCGGTCAGATGCGCATCGGCCATCTGCTCGCTGACGAAGGCGGACAGTTGCTGGGCGGTGAAACCGGGGATTGCGCCTTCAACCTCGACCGCAACGGCGATCGGCTTGTTGCGCAAAGCCGAATCCAGGCTTTGCGCCAGGGCGACGTTGGGGATGCCCGACAGGAACAAACCCACCGCGAGCCAGACTGCGTTCGCCGCCGAAACTATCCCGCGCATGGCGCTCTGTCTTTCGCCCGTTACGAAGCCGTACATAATATAATTGCTGCGGCCGTCCGGCGAAAGTCCTGCGCCGGTTCGGGACGCCACGCGCGGGATCTGACGTGGTCACAGTATGCCGGCGTGCGCATACTGTCAGACCGCCAAGTCTAAGCCGATGAAAGCGCATCACTATTGGTAATTCCGAAAAGGCGACCAAAGTCGAGGTTTTCGTTGCTTGAACAGAGGTCGTCGTGTATTTCCTGCGACGAAATAAATCCGCTTCAGCGTCATGGATCACCACCGTGGTCCGGGGAATAAAAGGGACCTCAAGATGCGGGCTGCTGGAAAGGCGCGCGCGGGGCTTCTCCGTGCTCTGATGAATGGCGATGTGATCCGTTCGGCGATTGGGGCCGGTGCAATACTGGCGGCGCTTGCGGCCGGGCTGCCGGCGTCGGCTGAGCCGGTCGCGACACATCCGCGGATGTGGGTGACCGCCGCCGACCTGCCCAAGCTGCGCAACTGGGCCGTCGATTCCAACCCGATGTACAAGAAAGGCCTTGCCCTCGCCGCGGCGCAAGCGAAAGCGAACGCCGACGCGGCATGGAATTGGACGTCAGGCAAGCCGGACCTGAAGAAATGGCAGGACGACGGCAGCACCGGCTACGTCTTCGACTGCACTGAGGCCTATGCCCAGATGTTCGCGTTCATGTCGCTGGTCGATCCGAATGCCGCGAACCGCAAGGAATGGGCCAGCCATGCCCGCATCATGCTGATGTGGGTGATCAACCAGGCCGCTCTTGGCTTCTCGTCGAACCAGCCGTTTCGCGACCGCAGTTTTCCGGCATTCAACCGGGCCAATTACTGGGGTGAGGCTTTCGGGCTGACCGTGGACTGGATCTACGGTTCGCTGAGTACGTCGGACAAGGCTCAGATCCGCAAGGTCTTCATGCTGTGGGACGATTCGTTGCTGACCGCGTCGACGGCCGGTGAGGAGCATCCCCAGCCGGTCGGCATTCTGAACAGCAAAAAGCTGCTGGGCATCGATTCCTCGATGACCGCATACAGCCAGCAACTGGCCCAGATCCAGATGCGCTGGGCCGCGAACAATTACGATCTCGGGCATCTGCGGATGCTGGCGCTGACCTCGATGGCATTCGACGCGGCAGACGATCCCTTGGTCGACCCGCACAAGGCGACGCTCGCGGTCGGCAATTCGCTGCGCAGCTATTTCGCCGACGCGACCGGGGCGTGGCTGTATCAGACCTATGCCATGTTCGAAGACGCGGCGACTGTTCGTCAGAAACTGAAGCTGGGCAGCAGCCCGAATCTCAGCCTGGGGATCGCCTCGGCCGGCCCGCCGGTCGAAGGCTCGCTGTACGGCGAGTCGCTGGGCTTCCTGGGCGAGACGCTGCTCGCCATGCGCAGCGCCGGTTACGACGACACCGCAAGCTGGGGCCCCCAGGCCGGCTTCTTCGGCAGTGCCTATTGGGACAAGGCGGTCGACGGGTTCATCCACCAGATCGCGCCCGCCTCTTATGTCCCCGCCAGCGAGAGCTATCTCGGCCATATCTGGCCGATTGCGAGCTATGGCGACATTCTGCGCGCCTGGGCCGAGCCGGACTCGACGCTGACCCTGGCGGCGACGGTCGGCATCGGCGATCTGCGCCTCGGCAACAATCCCGACCGTGTCGCTAAGACGCGCTGGATCGCCAAGAACGTGGCGCAGGGTGGGCCCTCGATGCTCTACGACCGCGCGGCGAACGTCTGGGGCAATTCGGACGCCACCATTTCGATCCTCTATTTCCTGCTGTTCGGCCCAGGCGGCCTGAATCCGGCCGATCCGCGTCCCGACATGCCGACCAAGTTCGTCGGGCCGTCGATCGGGACGATCTCGGCGCGCACCGATTGGACCACGAACGCGACCTGGTTCACTTTCCGCTGCAGTTGGGAGACGATCAACCATCAGAGCGGCGACTGCGGTCAGTTCCAGCTGTTCCGCAAGGGGAAATGGCTGGTCAAGGAGTGGGGCAACTATGCCGTTACCGGCCTCGGCTACACGTCGCTCTACCACAACATCATGGGCATTCAGAACAACACCCCGACGAACCTGAATTCGCTCTATGACGAGACGGTGGCCTATGGCAGCCAGTGGAACAACGACGGGAACAACGGGGACGCGGCGGTCAAACTCAGTGTCAACGACAATTGGGCCTATGCGATGACCGACGCGGCCGTCCTCTACAACCATCCCGACTATTACACGCCGTCCGCCAACGCGGATTCGGTGACCGGGGCAAGCCGGTCGATCGTCTGGGTGGCGCCGGATTACGTGCTGGCCTACGACCGGGCGACGACCAACAAGGCCAATCTGTTCAAGCAGTTGAACCTGACGCTGACGGCGACGCCGAAGGTGACGGGGAACACGGCTCGCGCGGTGATCGGCGACCAGGCGGTGACTGTGCAGTCGCTGATGCCCGAAGGGGCGACCATCAGCGAACAGCATTTCTGGAAGACCAGTCCCAGCCAGGAAATGGACCTTCGCGACAAATCGGGAAAGGTGACCGAGACCGGCCTGATCGCCGAGCTTGAGCCGTCACGCGATCGGCTGCTGATCGACGCGACGGGCAAGCCCAAGGACGCACGCTTCCTGACCTTTATCCAGGGGACGGACAAGGACAAGTCCGCCGCCGTGGCGACCGCCATCCATTCCACGGCGGGCGCGAAATATGACGGCGCGTATGTCGGCGATGTCGCTGTGCTGTTCCCGGTCACGGTCGGCGAGGCGGTGAAGAGCTTCAGCTACAGCGTGCCGTCCAAGGTGACGCGACAGCTGATCACCGGGCTGGTTCCGGGGAAGAAATACAGCCTGGCGATCGCGCTGCTGGACCCGGACACGCCGGCGACGATCACCGTCGCCGAAGACAGCAGCGCCCCGGATGCGGCGGACGCCGGCGGGGTCATTGGGTTCGGCTTCGCGACGTCGAAGACGCCGACCCTGGTCGGCAGCGTTGCCGGCTTCAGAAAGATCGGGCCCTGACGCCAAGATTGGGAACGTTACACTGTTGCTTTCAGTTGATCCGGCATGCGGGCTGTTCCGCCGGTAACCAAGGATCGATCATGAAAGCGACACTCTCGGCGGCTCTGACTGCCGTTGCCCTGATTTCCCTGCCGATGATGCTGGCGGCGTGCGACGAGGAAAAGAGCACGACGAAAACGGAAACCAAGACGTCGACTGCGCCGGCGCCTGCGGCCGCGCCCGACAGCACGACCACGACGACCAAGGAAACGACGACCGAGAAGCACTAAGCTTCCGCTGCGTCCCGCGCCGGCGTTGCTGCTGGCGCGCTGGCGCGGGGCATGCGGTTCCAGGCGTCGAGCGCGGCGATCTTATAGGCCTCGGCCAGCGTCGGATAATTGAAGGTGTTCTCGACGAAGAAATCGAGCGTGCCTTTGAGGTTCACCACGGCCTGGCCGATATGGATCAGTTCGGTTGCGCCTTCGCCGACGATGTGGACGCCAAGCAGACGTCGGGTCTTCAGCGAGAAGATCATCTTCAGCATGCCCTGTTCCAGGCCCATGATGTGGCCGCGGGACGTCTCGCGCAATCGGGCGATGCCGCATTCGTAGTGGATGCCGCGCTGCTGCACCTCTTCCTCGCTCATGCCCACGGTCGAGATTTCCGGGACCGAATAGATGCCGTAGGGATAATGCTCCGGCGGCGGCGGCAGCGGGACCTGGAATGCGTGGCACGCCGCGACACGCCCTTGTTCCATTGAAGTGGAGGCAAGGCTGGGAAAGCCGATCACGTCGCCGCCGGCATAGATGTGCGGCACCCCGGTCTGGAAGGTGACCGGATCGACGCTCAGATGTCCGCGCGCGTCGGCGGTCAGGCCGCAGGTCTCCAGCCCCAGGTTGTCGACCGCGCCGACCCGGCCGCCGGCGAACAGCAGCATCTCGGGCCGCGCCTGGCGGCCGCTTTCCAGCGTGATCACCGGGCGGCCATCCGAGAACTCGATTCGGTCGACCTTGCTGCCGATGCGGATCGTCATGCCGCGATCGCGAAGCTGGTGCAGGAAGTCCTCGATCAGTTCGTGATCGATGAAATCGAGGATTTTCTGCCGTGGCTCGATCAGAGTGACGTTGACGTCCAGCGCGCTGAAGATGGTGGCGTATTCCACGCCGATGACGCCCGCGCCCAGCACCGCGATGCTGCGCGGCAGGCGGTCGAGGCCGATCACCTCGTCGCTGTCGAGCACCGTCGTCCCGTTGAACGGGATGTCGGCCGGACGGTAGGGGCGGGTGCCGACCGCGATCAGAAAACGTTCGCCCTCGACCGTGCAGACCTCGCCGGTCGGCAGCGTGACGGCGACATGGTGGGGATCGGTGAAGCGTGCGACGCCGGTCATCGTCTTCACGCCGTTTCGCGCGAACTGATGCTCCAGGACGTCGACCTCGTGGCTGAGTGTCATCAGCAGGCGGCTGGTGAGGTCCTTGGCTTCCAGGTCCTGCTTCACCCGATAGGCGCGGCCATAGAAGCCGCGTTCACGCCAGCCCGTCAGGTTGAGCACGGTTTCGCGCAAGGTCTTGGAGGGGATCGTGCCGGTATGGACCGAGACGCCGCCGACGCGCCGGCCTTTCTCGATCACGAGGACGGATTTGCCCAGCTTCGCCGCCTGGATCGCTGCGCGCCGTCCGGCGGGGCCGCTGCCTATGACGACGAAATCGTAAGCGTTCATGCGGCTTATCCGTCCTGCGTGTGTGCGGCGCAACATAGCCGAACGGCTCTTCGAATGGCACCGGAAAATTGCGGAGTTCACATTATCGGCTTCCGCGATTGCCGCTCGCCGCCCGGGTTGCTAGGTTATCGTTAACATCTTGAACGATCTCGCGGGAACGGAAGACAACTCATGAGCACGGTGACGAGTTTCACGATCGACGCGAAGCTGGCGCCCGCCGGTAAGATCGCCGGGCTTTATGCCGATATCGCGGCACAGCTGTGGGACCAGCCGCATATCGCCGCGCAATCGATCGAGCTTTGCCGGCTGGCGCTCGCCGTCCAGCATCGCGCGAAGGCCGAGCAGGCCGAGCGGCATCCCGCCGCCAAGGGTCTTTCCCAGGCGAAGATCGACGCTGTGCTGAACGAGAACTGGCGCAAGGAGGGCGGCTTTTCGGAGGCCGAACGCGCGCTTCTCGACTTCACCGAGTATTACTTCATGGACCCGCAATCGATCCCCGACGAGGTGGCCGCCAAGGTCGTCGGCCTGCATGGGGAAAACGGGCTGGTCTGCCTCGTCGAGGCGCTGGGCTTCATCGACAGCCGGATCCGGTTGTCGCTTGTGTTTTCGAACTTTCCCGACTGATCCGAGGAGGCAGCAATGGGTGTGATGGCCAGGGTTTCCGGTCCCAAAGTGCAAACCGGCAACATCATCCGCGACAGCGCGCTCGGCCTCGTGCCGGAGACGCTGGATACCTATGCGACGCTCAACCGGTCCCTATGGACCAGCGAGCATGTCCGCCCGGCTTTGATGGAGCTGGTGCGGCTTCGGAACGCGCGGACCGTCAACTGTGTGTTCTGCAAGTCGGTTCGTTATGATGTCGCCAAGGCCGACGGCCTGTCGGAAGACAAGGTCGACGACATCGCCGACGGCTGGGAAAACAGCAAGCTGTCGGACGTGGAGAAGGCGGCTCTTGCTTTCGCCGACATCTATCTGTTCAACCCCGCAGGCGCGACGCCGGAGCTGAAGGCCCGGCTGGACAAGCATTTCAACACCGAACAGCTGGCCAGCCTGGCCGTCGGCCTCGCGGCCTTCAACGCCTCGTCGCGTTGCGCGGTGTCGCTTGGCGGCATGCCGGAGAGCCTGCCGGTATCGGAGATTTCGGTTCCGCAATAACCCGCCGTCCTGGCGGGTCAAATCAAGACATAAACATAACGGGAGGACATCTTGGGGCGTCTGGACGGCAAGGTCGCGTATATCGCCGGCGCAAGCTCGGGCATCGGCCGCGAAGCGGTGAAGCTGTTCGCCGAGGAAGGCGCGACCGTCGTGTTCTGCGCCCGCCGCGCCGAGCTGATCAAGTCGCTGGAGGCCGAGGTCAAGGCCGCCGGTGGCAAGGGTGAAGGCGAGGTGCTCGATATCTCCGACCTCGATGCCTATACCGGCGCGCTGAAGCGGACGGCCGAGAAGTACGGCAAGCTCGACATCTTCGTGCACAATGCGATGTACGGCGCCTTTCGGATGCTGGAAGACACGCCGATCGAGGAGTGGCAGGCCAATTTCCGGGTCAATGCCGATGCCGCCTTTGCCGCGACCATGACGGCGATCAAGCTGATGAAGCCCCAGGGCAAGGGCTCGATCGTCAATGTCGCGACCATCGCCGCCGTGCGCTCGACGCCGGGCCTCGGCGCCTATGCCGCGTCGAAGGCCGCTCTGATCTCGATGTCGCAGACCGCGGCGCTTGAGGCTGCCCCCGCCAATATCCGGGTCAATATCGTGATCCCGGGCGTGATCGACACCGAGAGCATGCGCGGCTCGTACGGCGACGATCCGAACATCACCGCCCATGCCCAGGCTGCCATCCCGATGAAGCGCTTCGGTACGCCGCGCGAACTGGCGCACGGTATCCTGTTCTTCGCCTCCGATGACTCCTCCTACTGCACCGGGCACAGCCTGCTGGTGGATGGCGGGAAGAACGTGATGCTGGGGTAGTAAGGACGCTTTACGCGGCGAGCGGGCGGAACGCACAAAAAAGCCCCGCCATCCCGGTATTAACCGAGAGGCGGCGCTTTTGATCGCCGCTCGCGGATCGTCAGGCGGACAATCGCCCGGCGATCCGGTTCGTCGCTAGTAGCGTCTGCCGTAAACCACGACCGGCCTGCGATAGCCATAGGCGTAGGGGCGCCCATAAACGTAAGCGCCGCCATAAGCGTAAGGATAGCCGTAGCCGTAATAGGGGTAGGGCGCATAGGCCTGGTACGCGTAGGGCGCGTATGCATAACCTGGGTAGAAACCGACGCTGACGCCGCCCCAGCCCCAGCCGCCCCAACCCCAGCCTCGACCGCCCCAGCCCCAGCCGCCGCGGTAACCGCCATAGCCCCAGCCATGGCCGCCCCAACCGCCGCCACCGCCATGCCAAGCGCCTCCGCCGCCGTGCCAGCCACCGCCGCCACCGTGCCAGCCACCTCCGCCGCCATGGCCGCTGTGCTGCGCCATGGCCGCGGGGGCCAGAAGGCCGACACCGGCCGCAAGCGCAAGGCCGGCAGCCAGCTTACCGATTTGCGGAATCCTGTCTTTCAATCGTTCGGATAGTGAAGTCGTCATGTTCGGACACCCCGTAGGTTGCCGGGCACCGCGCCCGACGCGCATGTCGTCAATAACGATAGAATGGACCACGCCCTTCGACTTAACAAGATATCTTACATATTTGTAATCTACTGGAATTTCAGTGAAATATGGACATGACACGTCATTTTTGACTGCCTTTTATGGTTTCTATTTTGTTCTAGGTGGTGAGAAGCCGGCAGTTTGACGAGAGTTATAGGGAATATGATTTTGCGTGTTAAGGTATCCGGCAGGCGTTCGGTGTTTGTTGCCGTTCGGAGAAATCGGTATGAAATTGGGTGCGTTTATCGCGGCTCTGCTGGTGTTGGGGGCGGTTTCGCTTCCCGCAACTGCGGCGACGGAAACCGTCATCTATAATTTTCAGGGCGGCAGTGACGGCGGTTGGCCGTTTTCCGGCGTTGTCAGAGGCGCGGACGGCGCGTTGTACGGCACTACCTATACGGGTGGCGACGCCGTGAATTGCGCCGGTTGCGGGACAGTTTTCAAGCTAAGCCCGCCTGCTGCGGATGGCGGTGCCTGGACGGAAACAGTGCTCCATCGATTCCGCGGTGATGAGGATGGCGCCTTTCCGATGGGCGGGGTGCTGATCGATGCCGATGGTGCGCTCTACGGCACGACATGGGGGGGCGGCAGCAGCACCGGTTGCTCGCGTGGGGCCGGCTTGCAAAATAACGGCTGCGGCACCGTCTTCAGGCTGACTCCACCGTCTGCCGGTTCGAGTAGCTGGGGATACGCGGTAATTCACCGATTCAAGGCCGGCAACGACGGTGGATTGCCTGGGGGCACGCCGGTGATGGATTCCAGTGGGACGTTGTACGGCACCACATTCATCGGCGGGAACGGGTTGTGCACGGACTCGGGCTGGCGTGGGTGCGGGATTGTGTTTTCGCTCACGCCCCGATCCGGCGGTGGCGTCGCGTGGAAAGAACGCGTGCTGCATCGCTTTGCCGACGGCGAACAAGGTCGTTGGCCGGGTGGATTGCGATTGGATTCGCGTGGGGCGCTGTTCGGCACAAGCAGCGGTGCGGGTAGGTGCAACTTCGGATGCGGTGCGGTCTTCAAGCTGACGCCGCCGGCACCCGGTCTCTCCACGTGGAAAATCCAGGTGTTACATCGCTTTTATGTCGGACGTTTGGGCGCCAATCCCGCCAGCCTGCTCATCGGCGATGGCGGCGTCCTTTATGGCACCACCAGCAGCGGCGGCGACAGTAAACGATGCCAGGGCAATGGGTGCGGGACGGTATTCAGCCTGACCCCGCCCACGGCCGGCAAGACCGCATGGACCTTGAAGATTCTGCATCGGTTTTCGGATAGAGAGCCCGACGGTGCCTACCCCACCGACCTCGTGATGGACGCGAGCGGTTCGCTGTTCGGTACGACGACGTTGGGAGGGGGCCCACCGGATCCTCGCGAGCCTGGGAATGAGGGCTTTACCGGCGGAGGGATCGCCTACAAGCTGACACCGCCGGGCGCCGGTCAAGATATTTGGACGCAGACGGTGCTCCACGCCTTCCCCGGCAATGATCTCGATTCCATTCCCGATCCTTCAGACGGTTCTGGACCGAGAGGTGCGTTGGTGCCTGACGGCGACGGCGGATTCTACGGCGCAACACAGAGCGGCGGCAGCGGAAGCGAGGGCACGAACGGCGGTTGGGGCACCGTGTTCAAGCTGACGCCCTGACCGCTACCCGAACATCTCCGGCCCCACTTCGAAGATCGTGATGGGGTCGAGGATCACGCCGTTCTCTTCGACATACCGGTCCCATAGCCGGAGCAGCTCGGCGAGTTTTTCCGGGCGCTTTTCCGCCATGTCCTCGATCTCGCCGGGGTCGGCCGACAGGTCGTAGAGCTGCCACGCGCCGGTGCCGTAAGGCTTGGGCAGGTGCAGCGCCTTCCAGTCGCCCTGGCGGATCGCGCGCCGGCCGAACAGTTCCCAGCCGGTGCCGGTTTCACGGTCATGGATGGCAGCGCTCTTGCCCGACAGATAGGGCACCATCGATTTGCCCCGCATCGGCACGATCTCGCGGCCCTTGTAGGATGCGCCCGGATGGGCGGCGCCGGCCATCTCCAGCACGGTCGGGGCTATGTCCATCACGGTGGAGAAGGCGGAGCCGATCTCGCCCTGGCGCTGGAACCCAGGGAAGCTGGCGAAGGACACGACGCGGATACCGCCCTCCGTCGTGAACGCCTTGTGCAGGCGCGACGGCGCCGTCGCGGCCTGGGCCCAGCGCGGGCCGTACCAGATGCAGCTCGACGCTTCGCCCAAATTGTCCAGGCTGTTGTCGTAATGCTTGCGCACCTGCTCCATGATCACGGCGCCCGAGAGCGGCATCGCCTCGACGATCGCGCCCTCGGCCCCGTTGTCCGAGCAGAAGAAGACGAAGGTGTTGTCGAGCTCCCCGGTCTCGCGCAGATAGTCGGTCACCCGGCCGATATTCCAGTCCATGCGCTCGACCATGCCGGCGTAGACCTCCATGGCACGGGCGGAGAGCGCCTGTTCTTCCGCCGTCATGTCGGCCCATTGCTTTGCGTCGTCGGGCACGATCGGGTGGGGCACCACGTCGGGGCCGCACAGCCCCATCTCCTTCAGTGCCTTCAGCCGGGCGTCGCGCAGCACGTCGGGTCCGGCGTCGTAGCGGCCGCGATAGGCGGCGATCGATTCCTTGGGCGCCTGCAGGGGCCAATGCGGCGCCTGGAACGGCAGATAGGCGAAGAATGGGCGCTCTTCGTCCAGCCCGCGCTCCTGGAAATATTGCAGCAGCTTGTCGGCGAAATAATCCGACGAATAGAAGCTGTCGGGCACGTCGACGAACTTGTCGTCCTCGGTATAGAGCGTCTCGACGAGCGCAAAGCGGCTGAACAGCCCGCCGCCATAATGGCTGGCCCCGGCGGGCAGCAGCGAGAAGGAGCGCTCGAAGCCGCGCGCCCAGGGCGAGGTTTCGATCGTGTCGCCCAGGTGCCACTTGCCCGACATCAGCGTCAGGTAGCCGGCATCGCGCAGCAGCTCGGGCAGGGCGGCAACCCGCTGGTTGAGATAGCCCTCATAGCCCGGCGCGCCTTTGAATTCCGGGACCGTGACCTCCGGCATCGTGCCGATGCCGGCGATATGATGGTCGGTACCGCTCATCAGCATCGCACGGGTCGGTGAGCAGGCCGGGGCGGAATGGAAATCGGTCAGGCGTAGGCCCGCGAAAGCGAGGCGATCCAAGTTGGGCGTGCGGATCTCGCCCCCGAACGAACCGATGTCGGAAAACCCCAGATCGTCGGCGACGATGATCAGGAAGTTCGGCCGTTTTGCGCTCATGCGTTCCTCATTCGGCGGCGGATTGTGCTGGTGGCTCGGCCGCTGTCGCGCCTTGCGCGGCGAGCGCGGCGACGATCTCGGCGTGCTTCGCCTCCGTCAGTGGGAAGCGCAGCATGAGCAAGGCGGACAGGCCGTGGCCGATAGCCGGGCCGATGGCGATGATCCATTGCAGCGACGACAGGGCGGCCGGCGTGTTGATGCCGCCGGCCTTGAAGCCGAACAGCCCGACGAGGGGCAAGGCGATGCCCACCGACAGCGCCATCGCGGCGTTGATCGTGACGTTGAAGATCGAGAACAGAAGGCCGGAATGGTCCTTGCCTGTCTTCAGCCGTTCCTGGTCGGCGACGTCGGACACGATCGCGCGCAGCATCAGGTTGCCGGAGCCTTGGGAGAGGCCCTGCGCCAGGGTCAGCGCGATCAACGCCCAATACTGGCCGGGCTGCAGCGCCAGTAGGAACAGGTTGATGACGATCTGGGTGATCTCCGCCACGATCAGCGTGCGGTTCTTGCCCAGGCGGCGGCCGATGGCGCCCCAGATCGGCGAGGCCAGAACGCCGAAGCCATATTGCACCAGGGGGATGACCAGCATCGCCTGCGGCGGCAGCTTCATATAGCCGGCGATGAAGAAGATCAGCAGGGCGCCGCGGAAGCCCTGGCCCAACGATACGAAGAAATCCGAACCGATGACGCGCAGCACGATGCGGTCGGTGGCGAGCAGGCGGAAGGCAGCGCCGAACTCCAGGCTGTGGCGGAGCGCCGGCACCGGCCGCTCCTTGAACCAGAAGGCGAGGATCGGCAGCCCGATGACGAGCGCGATGATGTTCGACGCGCCCATGGCGGCGATGCGGGTGTCGATATCGGTGATGCCGAGCTGCAGATAGACCAGGGGGATGACGACCATCGTCACGAGGCCCAGAGAGATGATCGTCTGGACATACATCTGGTTGCGCGTGCGCTCGTGATAATAGGGCGAAAGGCTGCCGGCCCAGGCATAGAGCGGGGTCGAGAATGCCGAGTTGCCGAGATAGAGAAAGAAGAGGGCGACGCCGAGATAGAGCGCGTTGGCCGAAACCGGCGGCATGTAGGTCGCGACGACCGCGAACAGCAGCAGCACGCCCCCGCCGAGTACCCAGGGTTTTCGTTGCCCGAAGCGGGTGCGGGTGCGGTCGGACAGGACGCCGATCACGGGATCGCTGAACGCGTTCAACAGGCGGCAGATCATGAAGATCGTGCCGACAAGCGAAAGCGGCATCGCAAAACGCTGCGCGTAGAAGGCCGGCAGATAAATCACGACGGCGGTCTGCACGCCGCCGATGGCCAACCCGGCGATCGAAAACGCAATCAGCCTAAGCGCGCTCAGGCGGGGAAAGGAATCGGCGGGTTGGTTCATCAGGCTCGGTGTTCGGTATCGGGTTGGGGATTGTTGCCGATCGAAGCGGCTCTGTCATCGGGGGTAAGGTTTAACAATATATAATGCAATTCGTCCGTTATAGAAGACAAATGATCAGAGGTTCGCAGCCATCTCGGCCAGCTTGGCGACGGTGTTCATGTTGCGCGCAGTGCCGGTCTTCGCGGCCGGGATGCGCAGCTTCGTGTCGGCCTGGCCGGACGGGTAATGGACATAGATCTCGCGGGCGCCGAGCGCGGAGGCCTCGTCGGCCCGACCGACCGCATGTTCCAGCGCGTCTGTCGGCGGCGCCGCGTCCAGGAAGATCGCCATCACGCGGTTCGGCGCGGCCTCGGCGAACGGGTTGGCCTCGGCGACCGCCGCCATTTCCGCGGCGGTTCGCACCATCACCGGAACGGCCTTGCCGGCATAGGCGGCAAGCTTTGCCTCCAGCGCGGCCTTGACCGTCGTCTCGGGCAGGGCGCTCACGAACACGACATTGCCGCTGGCGATATAGGTTTTCACCGTCTCGAACCCGGCGGCTTCGCACATGGCCTTGAGCTCCGTCATCGGCAGCTTGCCGGTACCCCCGACATTCACAGCGCGGAGCAGGGCGATGAATTGCGTCATGGACGCTCCAGATAAAAAAGGCCGCCACCCCGAAGGGTGGCGGCCCGTTTTACGCTGTTCCGTTCAGATCAATCCGCGAGCGGATTGGGACGGATCTGGAACTGGACGAGCTTGCTGTTCTCGCCCTCGCCGCCTTCCTGGTGCCACAGCGTGGAGCTGGCATAGGTCGCGGTCATCTCGCGGCCCTTCCAGCCGGCCTTCGGATCGTTGATCCGGAAGTCCATGCCGCGGGTATAGAAGCCCATCGGATAGGGGACGCGGAAGGTCAGCAGTTTGTCGGTGCCGTCCTTCATCATCAGGACCGAGTCCGAGTTGATGGCCGGGAAGAAGTGCGTGTTCTTGCCCTGACCCATCACGTCGAAGAAGTCATCCCATTCGGAATAGACGAAGTCCGACGTCGCTTCGGTGTTGCCCAGATGCGGGCTCGGCAGGTCCATGAAGGTCCAGCCTTCGGGGCACTGCTGGCCGGTCGCGGTCGGGCCGTTGGTGACCTTGCACTTGCTGCGGTCGAAGCGGCCGATCTGGCCCGACGAGAAGGCGGCCCAGGCCACGCCGGATTTGGCATCGACGCCGACGCCGCGAACACCGAAGGCCTTGTACTTACCATCGACTTTCGGCGGCTGGTAGAACTCGGTCTTGCAGGTTTCCGGCGGGTTCTTGCCGGGGATCATGTGGACGATGCCCGACGGGACGTAAGGCACGTAACCGGCCAGCCAGACCGATCCGTCCGGCGCCGTCGTGGCACCGTAGAGATAGGTGCTGAGGACCGTGTCCTTGGTGCCGTCGATCTTCGGACCGCCCTTGGAGGCATGCACGGTGGCTTCCTGAGAGTTGCCGCCGCCCGTCTCGCCGACATCGCCCGCCAGGGTGAAGGTCGGCGGGTTCCACTTCGACTTGTCCTGGTCGATCTTGCCGTCGCCGTTGGTGTCCAGCACCATCGGGCACCAGCCGGTCGCCTTCTTGGCGTCGTGGGTCTCGTCCCACACCTTGGTGTTGATCCACGACACGACCTGGGTGTCGCCGCTCATATAGAGCACTTCATCCTTGTCGTTGGTGAAGCCGGAGTGGTTGCCGCCCGTGCACATGGAAATGACGGTGACCTTCTTCGTCTTCGGATCGTAGACCGGCAGCGCGGAGGCCTTGGAATACATCGGGCCGGTCAGCGGGAAGAGCTTGGACGACGCGTTGCTGCCGTCGGCGCACCACGCCGGCGCGGGGCCGTCGCGATAGATCGAGGGCATCCATACCCGGCCCTTGCTGTCGATTTCGTCGGCATGGACGCCGGCGTCGGCGTTATGCGCGGAGCCGTCGGCGCCGGGGATGTCGATCTTGCTGACCTGGTGGGTCTTCGGGTCGAGGATTTCCAGCGTGCCGTGCAGCGTGCCCATGCCGTAGATCGGGCCGCCCGCGTTCACGTTCGGGTCCCAGCGATAGGACGAGGCCTGGTCGTGGATGAAGCGGCCCTGGCCCCAATCCTGGATGGTGAGCACGACGTTGCGCTCGATGCCTTCCGGTCGCGGCGGGACGGGCGGCAAGGCGCCGGCGGCGATCTTGTCGGTCCACTCGGCATACATCTTAATGCCGCGCTCCTTGCCGAAGTGCGCCATGTTGTTCTGCATCTGGCCCGACAGGCTCTTGCCGTTATTGCCGATGGCCGGGTCGCCGTCGGCGCGGGCCATCTGGATGCGGGTCGCCCAGGCTTCGACGCTGTTGCCCGGCGTCAGGATCGTGCGGGTCACCTTGTCACCCAGCTGGTGACAGAACATGCACTGCTCCTTCATGTTCTCCAGCCAATGCTGCTGGGTCACCATGGTCGGCGCGATGCCGTTGCCGGTGGCGCCGGTGCCGGGGAATTCGCTGGCCGCGGGCGGGGTCAGCAGCGAGTACCAATACGCGGCCGGATAATACTCGGCGGCGTCCTTGGCGCTCGGCGCGACCTTGGCGGTCAGATCGGTCTTGGCGCCGGGCTCGACGGTGACAGGGTCGCTGTCGACCAGCCCGTAGCCGCGGACCCAAACCTTGTATTTCGCCTTCGGCAGGTCGGGCAGCAGGTATTGGCCCTTATCGTCGGTCACGACGATCTTGATGTAGCGGGTGGGCAGTTCGCTCGTTTCGGCGACGACCCAGACGCCGGCCTCAGGGCCTTTGGCGCTGGTGACGGTGCCGGCGATGTCGTCGCCGTCCATCTTGATCGCGTCCGCTGCCTGCGCGTGCGGCACGAGTGTGCCCGCCGCCATGAAGAATGTTGACGCGAACAAAGCCGCGACCAGTTGCCTTTTCATCGATATCCTCCCCAGAGATTTGACGACATATATCCCGATTTTTTCCGTGAGGCTACACTCAGTTGCATCATCGTTTCGACGCCGCGGAATTCCGCGCAGGCGCTGCGTTTCAAGGCCTTGGGCCCAATTGCGTGCGCCACGCTGCGTCGGGCTATGATGGTGCCCGGAATCGCGGAACCATTACTATTGAGCCGGACACGGTTCGGCAATGGTACAAATGGACTAAACCGCTTTGGCGTTTGTGTTTTTCGAGATGAGCGGGAATTCATGAAGGATAATGGCAGGCGGACCGCGATCGGCCGCGAAGGATCGTGCGCCATCGGCGCGGGCCATGGCGCCTATGCCGAGGTCGGCCTGCTCGACCCGGCCGGGGCCGGTACGGCGTCCTATGAGATCGCGCCGGGGACCGTGACGCAGCTGACGCCCCGCATCAGGCGGCTGACCGCGCCCAACCCCGGTTTTATGACCGGGCCGGGGACCAATTCCTATCTGATCGGCGACGATCCGGCAGGGGATATCGCGGTGATCGACCCGGGGCCGTTGGACGATGCCCACATCGCGGCGCTACTCAATGTCGGCGGGCGTATCCGCTGGATCCTGACGACGCATACCCATCCCGACCACTCGCCGGCCGCGGCGATCCTGAAGGAGAAGACACGGGCGACCGTGATGGGGATGCTACCGCCGGTCGGCGAGCATCAGGACCAAAGTTTCAAGCCGGACGTCGTTCTCAAGGACGGCGCGCGCATCGACCTGACGGGCTGCGCGCTGAAGGCGATCCATACGCCGGGCCATGCCTCGAATCATCTGTGCTATCTGCTGGAACAGGACCGGCTGCTGTTCACGGGCGATCATGTGATGCAGGGCTCGACCGTGGTCATCAACCCGCCGGACGGCAACATGATCGCCTATATCGCGTCGCTGCGGATGCTGCAGGGGCGGGGGATCGCCTATCTGGCGCCGGGCCACGGCTTCCTGATCGGCGCGCCCGACGACATGATCGACGTACTGGTGCGCCATCGCTTCGTCCGCGAGAGCATGACGCTGAAGGCGCTGCGGGAAATGGGATCGGCCACGCTCGAGGCACTGACGCCGGTCGTCTATAACGATGTGCCGGAATTCAAGCACAAATGGGCGGCGCGCTCGTTGCTCGCGCATTTGGTGAAGCTGAAGGCCGACGGCGCGGCGGCGGAAAAGGACGGAGTCTGGCGCCTGCGCTGACGCGCGGGACTACTTGCCGCCCGGCTTCTTGGCCGTGGCGATTTTTTTCAGGCGGGCCAGCCCGGCCTCGATCTGCGCCAGCGGCTCGCTCAACATATGCGCCTGGGCCACGCCTTCGTTCGCCAGCCCGCGATAGACGATATCGGTGACGGCGTCGGCCGCCTCGTCCGGCGAGAAATCGCCGACGCCGCGCAGGAAGCCGAAGGCGTAATGCTCGACGCCGCCATAGATCATGGCGCGGATGACCGCCGTCGGCACCCCGGCGCGGAACTCGCCCGTGGCGACCGCCTCCTCGATGATGCCCAAGGTACGGCGGGTATAGTTCCGATTGAGCTCGAAGATCGCCGTGTCGCGATATTCCGGTCCGGGCCGGATCTCGTCGACGATCAGCTTCGTCATCTCCGGCTCTTCATGCATGACGTTGAGGTGGCCCCAGATCATGAAGCGCAGCCGGTTCCAGGTGCCGGTGATCGATTCCAGCCGGTTGTCGTAATCCCAGATCAGGCCGGTGTACCATTGCTCCACGGCCTTGATCAGCAACTCGCGCTTGGTCGGGAAGTAATGGAAGACGCTGCCTTCCACCACGCCCGCGCGTTCCGCGATCTCGCTGACCAGCGTGTCGCTGTAGCCTTTTTCGCAGAACACGATGCGGGCGTGCTTCAGAATGTCCGCCGCGCGCTGTTCGCGGGAAAGGCGGCTGCTCTCCCTATGCGGTGTCTTTTTCAGCATCTTATAAATGATTGTGTGTACACACGAGCCAGGATTGTATTCTTGGATGGGCCTATTTCCGGCATAAGCCGGAGAACTTAATGCCCGACACAACAACATACAACAGAAATTCCCCAAATTTGGCCGGGGAAGGTTGCCGATTGCAAGTGAGCGGCGCGGTTTACTCCTTGTCGCCGGTCGATCTTCTGAACAATTCGGGCGGAATTACTACATTACTTCGCGGCACGCCGGTTCGTGCTGTCCCGCCGCCCGGGGCGCAAATTTGCATGTGGACACATTGAGGTGGGCTTAATAACTTGAGCCGCAAGAGGCGCCTCGCGCCGCTCCGGATGCGGGAATCCCGCCGGAGACAAGGATGAAAAGGGGTAGGAAGATGTCCAGCCGTATGAATTGGAAGATCGTGGCGCTGCTCGCTGGCGTCGCGACGCTGCCTGTGCTGCCGGCGCTGGCGGCCAACGACCTGACCAAGCCGGCGGGCAAGGACTGGCCCGCTGTCGGCGGCGGCTTCGACAACAACCGCTATTCCTCGCTCAGCCAGATCAACGCCGCCAATGTGAAGCAGCTGGGCGGCGCCTGGATCCATAAGTTCGAGGCCGAGCAGTCGCGCGCCTCGCCGGTGGTGGCGGACGGGCTGATGTTCATCACCGCAGGCCCGCATGTCTATGCGTTCAATCCTGCAACCGGCGAACAGGTCTGGGCCTTCAAGGCCGAGGCGGCGCCGTCCGGCATGTATAAGGGCGTCGCGACCGGCGGCGGCAATGTCTATGTCGGCCTGGGCAACGGCCACATCATCGCGCTGAAGGAAAAGACCGGCGAGCTGGTGTGGACCGGGATCGTCGGCGACGAGCCGCCGCTCAAGGGCCAGGCGATC
>DATJHU010000036.1:0-27397 GCA_035493715.1 Alphaproteobacteria bacterium
CTCGAACTGCACGGTCTGGCCCGCGAAATCGGCGGGCGCGCCGGCCCACAGCGCCTTGCACACGCGGACCTGTTCCTCAAGCCGTGTATAGCGGCCCTCCCACGGCACGCCGGCCGCGTCATATTCCTCCTTCTGCCAGCCGAGGCCGAGCCCGATATCGACGCGGCCGTGCGACAGCACATCCAAGGTCGCGACCTGCTTGGCCAGCAGCACGGCCGGGCGCAGCGGCGCGATCAGGATGCCGGTCGACAGCCGTATCCGCTTGGTCACCGCCGCGACGGCCGACAGGACCGCGATCGGCTCGTACCAGGGGAAGTCGAGCGGGTTGTAGAACGGGCCGTAGGGATAGTTCTCGATATGCTCGCCCATCACGACATGGTCGGTGATGTTGACCTGGTCGATGTCCGCCTCGTCGGCCTGCCGCATCAACTCGATCGCCGGCGCGAAATCCCCGCCGAACCATTTCTGCAACCCATAGGTCGCGACCGCCACCTTCACCATTTCGTCCTCCCGATCCGCATGACTGTTTTATCCGCAGATTAGCTCAGATTTCGCAGATGGAAGTCCTCTTGATTCGTCATCCCGACGAAAGTCGGGATCCATCTATCGGCTATCGCGAAGGCTGAAAGCTGGATCCCGACTTTCGTCGGGATGACGATGCATAGGATTTCACTCCATATGCACCCCACGCCTTTTGCGCTGGCCGCATCTCGCAATCCTGATATCGTCACCCGAAAACCCGCGAGGCGATAACCGCGTGACCAGCATCGAACTCACCGCCTCCACCGGCCGCACGAAGCTCAACCGGCAGCAGATTCTCGGCTTCTGGGCCGCCTGGACCGGGTGGACGCTCGATGGGATGGATTCGGTCATCTATGCGCTGGTGCTGACCCCGGCGCTGACCGAGCTGCTGCCCAACAGCGGCATCGCCGCGACGCCGGCCAACGTGACCGCCATCGGCTCGATCCTGTTCGCGCTGTTCCTGGCGGGGTGGGGCTTCTCGTTCATCTGGGGACCGCTGGCCGACCGGTTCGGGCGGGCGCCGACCCTGGCGGCCACCATGTTCATGTTCGCGATCTTCACGGGCGCGGCGGCGCTGTCGCATACGGTGTGGGAGCTGGGCCTGTTCCGCTTCCTGGCCGGGATCGGCATCGGCGGGGAGTGGGCGCTGGCCGGCACCTATGTCGCCGAAAGCTGGCCCGAGGACCGGCGCAAGATGGGGGCGGGCTATCTGCAGACCGGCTATTACGCCGGGTTCTTCCTGGCCGCCGCGCTCAACTTCACGGTCGGCGCGCATTACGGCTGGCGCGCGATGTTCCTGTGCGGGCTGGCGCCGGTCGCGGTCGGCGTCCTGACGCTGCTTAGGGTCAAGGAGACCGACCGTTGGGCACGGCAGCACGCGCCGGCGGACCGGACGCGGCCGATCCTGGCGATCTTCAGCCGGCACTACCGCAAGCGGACCCTGGCCAACATGGCGCTGGTCACGGTCGCCATCATAGGGCTGTGGGCCGGGGCGGTGTACGAGCCGACCGCCATCGTGCAGCTGTCGCGCAAGGCCGGAATGGATGCGGCGGCCGCGGCCAAGATGGCGTCGGTCGGCACCGGGATCCTGTCGATCGGCACGATCCTGGGCTGCCTGGCGCTGCCGGTCCTGGCCGAGCGGTTCGGGCGCAGGCTGACCATGGGGTTCTATTTCGTCGGGATGATGGTTGCGATCCCGCTCGCCTTCGGTTGGGCCTTCTACCGGCCGGACGGGCTGAACCTGTTTCTGGTGATCCTGTTCTTCCTGGGCTTCGCCGGCGGCAACTTCGCGATGTTCAGCCTGTGGCTGCCCGAGCAGTACGAGACGCGGGTCAGGGCGACGGCGTTCAGCGTTGCGACCTCGGTCGGGCGGTTCATCGGCGCCGGGGTGAATTTCCTGATCGCCGGCGCCGTGCACGACATGGGCACGCTCGGCACGCCGGTCGCGCTGACCGCGATCGCGTTCGGGCTGGGGCTGCTGATCATCCCCTTCGCGGTCGAGACGCGGGGCGAGAACCTGCCGCGCTAGAACGCTTGAAATCCCGCCGTCTCTGCCGATTTTCACAGCATGAGCACACCGCATTGCTACGCGGTTTTCGAGACCGCACTGGGTTTCGCCGGCATCGGCTGGACGGATGTCGGGGTCAACCGGTTCCAATTACCGGCCGGCAACGCCGCGTCGACCGACGGGTTGATGCGCAAGCGCGACCCTGGCGCACGCCCAGCCACGCCGCCGCCCGCGGTGGCGGAGGCGATCGCCGCGATCAAGCGCTATTTCGAGGGGGAAGCGGTCGACTTCTCCGCCGTGCCGCTCGACCTCGCCGGCCAGGACCATTTCTTCAAGCAGATCTATGACGCGGCGCGCCGGGTCGGCTGGGGGCGGACCACCACCTACGGCACGCTGGCCAAGGAGCTGGGCGCCGGGCCGGAGGGCGCGCGCGATGTCGGCCAGGCGATGGCGAACAATCCGATCGGGCTCATCATCCCCTGCCACCGCGTGCTGGCGGCCGGCGGCAAGCTCGGCGGCTTCTCGGCGCCGGGCGGCGCGAACACCAAGCTGAAGATGCTGGCGCTCGAAGGCGTGGACCTGAATCCGCCGCCGCCCGCGCAGGGATCGTTGTTCTAGCTTACTTGGGCGCCCCGACCGTCACGTCCATCCGCCGTAACCCAGCATCGCCCGCCGAAGCCGCCGCCGCCGCATCGTCCGTCAGCGGAATCGCGCCGGCCCGTCCGACATAGACGTCCCCCTGTTCGGCCTGGCCGAGCTTCGGCACTGTCGCGCTTGCCGCCGCTGCGCCGTCGACGGTCAGCGTTACCAGTGCACCGCCGGAAACGGGCGCGAAGGCGACGCCGACGACATGGCGTCCGGGGGTGAGCGGGGCGGGCCCCTTGATCTCGGTCAGGTCCGCGGCACGATCGCCAATCCGGTAGATGAAGCGCGGCGTGCCTTTCGCGAGCGACAGGCCCCAGCCGCTGAAGCGGTCGCCTTGCACCACGATCGTGCCGTCGGCTGAGGCATTGGGCACATCCAGCTCGGCATCGATGCGCCAATCCTTCCGCAAGCTCGGGAAGGCTTTGTCTGAGTAACGCGTCGCGCCGGGATAGTAGGTGAAGTGCGTGCGGTTTCCGAACAGGCTTGGGCGGTTGTCGGGGTTGAAGCGGGTGATGAAGCTGTCGTCCAGCGGCAGCACCTGGTTGGCCTTGGCGGCTTCCATGAAGCCGGCCTGAAGCGTCTTCAGCCTGTCGGGATAGCGCGCGGCGAGATTGTCCGCCTGGGAGAAGTCGCTGCGCATGTCGTACAGTTCCCAGGCATGTTCCTTCGCGCCCGGCATAGGGTTCGCGGCCCATGGCAGCCTGATCGGCGTCGTCGAGGCGATCCAGCCGTCCTGGTAAAAGGCGGCATTGCCCAGCATCTCGAAATACTGGCTGCGATGGGTTGAGGGCGCGTCCGGATTGGTGATGCTGTAGAGCATGCTGACACCCTGCAGCGGCTGCTGCTTTTCGCCATGTACGGCCGCTGGCGGAACGATGTGGGCCGCCTCGTAGATCGTCGGCGCGATGTCGATCACATGGTGGAACTGGGTCCGCAACTCACCGCCATGCGGGATGTGGCCCGGCCAGGACAGCACCATGCCGTTGCGCGTGCCGCCGAAATGCGAGGCAACCTGCTTGGCCCACTGGAACGGCGTATCCATGCCCCAGGCCCAGCCGACGGGATACAGCCCGGAGGATCTCGGTCCGCCAAGTTCATCGAGATGGGCGAGCATCTCGTGCGCGCTCTCGACCGCGCCGCCGAATGTCCCCGCATAGTTGCGGGAGCCGTCCAGAATTTCCGCCGCCGCGCCGTTGTCACCCTGGATATAGACGATCAGCGTGTTGTCGTAGTCGCCGGTCGCTTTGAGTTCGGTCACGACGCGGCCGATCTGGTCGTCGGCGAACGCCAGCTGCGCTGCATAGACCTCCATCTCGCGCGCGTAGACGCGCTTCTGATCGTCGGTAAGGGCGTTCCAGGCCGGGATCGCGTCGGGCCGCGGAGTTAGCGTCGCGTCCTTGGGCACGATGCCCAGTGCCTTCTGCCGCGCAAAGGTCATCTCGCGCATCGTGTCCCAGCCCATGTCGAACCGGCCGCGATATTTGGCGATCCAGTCGGCCGGCGCCTGGTTCGGCATGTGCGCCGAGCCGGGGGCAAGATAGAGGAAGAACGGCTTGTCCGGCGTCAGGCTGTGATGCACGTCCAGCCAGTGCACCGCATGGTCCGCCAGGTCGCGGTCCAGGATATAGCCCGCCTGCTTCGGCGGATCGATCGCATTGCGGTTCTCGATCAGCGCGGGCGCGTACTGGTCCGTGTCCGCCGCGTTGAAGCCGTAGAAATAGTCGAACCCCATCGCGTTGGGCCAATGGTTGAATGGCCCGACGGGCGTGTTCTCCCATTGCGGGGTGTTGTGGTTCTTGCCGATCCAGGCGGTCGCATAGCCGCTTTCCAGCAGCACCTCGCCGATCGTCGCCGCGTTGTCGGGAATTACCGAGGTATAGCCGTCCTGGTCGGTGCTCATGTCGCTGATGACACCGGACCCGACCGCGTGGTGGTTGCGCCCGGTCAGCAGCGCGGCCCGCGTCGGCGAGCACATCGCCGTCGTGTGGAACTGGGTATAGCGAAGGCCGCTTGCGGCCAGGGCGGCGAAGGTGGGCGTCGCGATCGGGCCGCCGAACGGCGAGGAGGCGCCGAACCCGACATCGTCGGTCATGATCAGCAGCACGTTGGGCGCGCCTGCCGGGGCCGACTTCGGCTGCGGGAAAGCGTGCCACTGCTTGTCCGCCGATTGCGCCTGGGTGGTGGCGGCCAACCCGAAGACGAGCGCAAGGATTGCCAGTTCTCTTCGGATCATCGCAGCCTCAGAATGCGAGTAAATTCTCGCGCAGCGTCTTGCCCGTGTACTCGGTCCTGACCAGTCCGCGCTTCTGCAACGCCGGCACCAGGCCGTCGGTGATCTCCAGCACGTAGCGGCGGCTCGACCGCAGGAACGGCTCGCAGATGAAGAAGCCGTCGCCGCCGACCGCCGCCATCGCCTCGCCCAGCCGGTCCGCCACCTGGTCCGGCGTGCCGACGAGGTCGAGGTCCGAGGTCAGGCCGTCAGCGACCAGTTCCTTCAGCGTCTTGCCGCTGCCCCATTGCTGGAACCGGTCCAGCGTGCCCTGCTCGCCATTGGTGATCAGCCGCTCGGGCAGCGGCTTGTCGATGTCGTAGACCGAGAAGTCGATGTCGGTGATGCCCGAGATGCTGGCCAGCTGGTCGTCGATATAGCCGGGGCTGTCGATCACCCGGCGGTCCTTCTCGCGCGCTTCGGCCTCGGTCTCGCCCAGGATCGGGTTGATCGCGTAGATGACCTTGATGCTGTCCGGGTCGCGGCCGAACTTTTCGGCGCGGACGCGCATGTCGTCGCGGAATGCCTTCATGTCGGCAATGCCGCTGGCCGGCGACAGGATGACGTCGCCGTACTTGGCGCCGAAGTCGCGCCCCTTGGGTGATGATCCGGCCTGGGCATAGACCGGGCGGCCCTGCGGCGAGCGCACGGTGTTGAGCGGACCGCGCACTTTGTAGAAGCGGCCGACATGGTTGATCGGCTTCACCTTGGTATGGTCGGCATAGATGCCGTTCTCGCGGTCCAGCACCACGGCGTCGGGCGCCCAGCCGTCGAACAACCCGTTCACCACCTCCAGATATTCGTGCGCCATGTCATAGCGCAGCTCGCGCGGCGGCAGGTGGTCCAGACCGAAATTCTGCGCCGCCAGCTCCTCCGCGCTGGTCACGATGTTCCAGCCGAACCGGCCCTTGGTCAGGCTGTCGACCGTGGACGCGGCGCGCGCCAGCAGGAAGGGCGGATAGCCCATCGTCGACATGGTGGCGATGACGCCCAGGTGCCGGGTCGCCATGCCGGTGGCGACCGCCAGCGGCAGCGGGTCGTGCTTCGGCGCGACGACACCGCCACGCAGCGCGCCTTCGGCCGAGCCGCGATAGGTCTCCGACACCATCAGCTTGTCCTCGTACAGCACGAAGTCGAAGCAGGCGCGCTCCAGGGCGCGGGCGATGTCGATGAAAATCTCGCCATCCCAGGGCTGCCCGCCCTGGCCGAACGGATCGCGCCACGCATCGGGCGTGAAGTTCTGGAACCAGGCGAGATGGAACCGCTTGTCGGTCATCGATTGGTCTTTCAGGGAAATTGCATAAAGAAATCACTATATAAATTACAGTGTAAGTCAATTTGTAAAATTATCAGAGAGTCCGTACCAGCCGCTTCGTCACAGCCTCTTTAAGGGCCGGTAGCACGTCCGTCTCGAACCAGGGATTGCGCCGTGCGAAGATCACGCTGCGCCAGGCCGGATGGGGCAGCGGGAACAGGTTCGGGCCGAAGTCTGCGAAGCCATGCACGGCCTCGCTCATCGACCGTTTTCCCTTCGGCAGATAGGGGGCCTGGGCATAGGTGCCGACCAGAAGGGTCAGCCGGTCGGGCGGCAGCAGCGCCAGGATACGGTGGTGCCAGAGCGGCGCGCATTCGGGGCGGGGCGGCAGGTCGCCACTCTTGCCCTTGCCCGGATAGCAGAAGCCCATCGGCATCAGCGCGACCTTGTGCGGATCGTAGAATTCGTCGCGACTCAAGCCCGTCCATGCGCGCAGGCGGTCGCCACTGTCGTCGTTCCAGGGGATGCCGCTGGCATGGACCTTCGAGCCCGGCGCCTGTCCGATGATGAGGATCGACGCACCGGCAGCGAACTGTACGATCGGCCGAGGGCCCAACGGCAGGTAGGCGTCGCACACCCGGCAGGCGGCGATCTCGGCGTGGAGGGTGGCTTCGTCGGTCATGACGGAAGGTTAACCGGGCTGCAAAAGGCGGTATATATCGGAAGCACAAATTTGGGAGGACGCTGAGATGGCGACGGCAGTACAGATCGATTTCGTGTCGGACGTGGTGTGCCCCTGGTGCGCGATCGGGCTCGGCGAGCTTGAGAAAGCTCTGGCCAGGCTGACCGATGTCGTAAAGCCCGAGCTCCAGTTGCAGCCGTTCGAACTCAACCCCGCGATGCCGCCGGAAGGGCAGGATATCGGCGAGCATATGATGCAGAAATTCGGCCGGAAGCTTGACGATTCCAGCGGTATTCGCGACCAAATCAAGGCGCGCGCCGCCGATGTCGGCATCACCATGTCGATGCGCGAGGACAGCCGGATCTATAACAGTTTCGACGCCCATCGCGTGCTGCACTGGGCGGGGCTGAAGGGCAAACAGGTCGAGCTCAAGCACGCTTTGTTCGGCGCCTATTTCTCCGACAACAGCAACATCTCCGATCCCGGCGTGCTGGTCGGGCTCGCCGAAGGCGTCGGCCTGGACGGCGCAGAAGCACGTGAAGTTCTGGAAAGCGGCCGCTATACCGACGAAGTCAGGGCGGCAGAGCAGACCTGGGTGCGTTCGGGGATCAATTCGGTCCCGGCGGTCGTGATCAACCGCAAATACCTGATCTCAGGCGGTCAACCGGCGGCGGTATTCGAGGAAAGCCTGCGCAAGATCGCGGCCGAGGCAGCGTGATGATAACCGGCGGCTGCCTGTGCGGGGCAATCCGCTACGAGGCCGATGGCGTGCCTGCGATGGCCGGGTTCTGCTGCTGCCGCGACTGCCAGAAGGCATCGGGCTCCGGTTTCATTCCCTTCATGGGCTTCGCTGCCCACAAGATACGGATCACCGGTAAGACGGTGCAGTTCGCCTCGAAGTCCTGGCGCGGCAGCGATGCCGTGCGCAATTCCTGCCCGGTCTGCGGCGGGCTGGTGTTCGGCGGCATCGTCGGCACTGACGACAGCCACACGATCTATGCCGGTTCGCTCGACGATCCATCCCATTTCCGCCCGGCAATGGTGATCTTCGACCGCGACCGGCCCGCCTGGGTCGCGCTTCCGGGCGGGCTCAAGGTGTTCGAGACGATGCCCGGCGCGCCTACTGCGTGATACCGAGCTCGGTCAGCATGAAGGCGTCATATTCCGCCGCCTCCTGAAAGCGGCGGAACCGGCCGGACTTGCCGCCATGACCGGCTTCCATATTGATGCGGAAGACGAGCGGGTTTCTGTCGGTCTTCGTCGCCCGCAGCTTCGCCACCCATTTCGCCGGCTCGTAATACTGGACCTGCGAATCCCACAGGCCAGTGGAGACGAACAGCGCCGGATAAGGCTTCTTCGCCACATTGTCGTAGGGCGAGTAGCTCAGCATGTAGTCGTAAAAGTTCTTTTGCTTCGGGTTGCCCCATTCGTCGAATTCGTTGGTGGTCAGCGGAATGCTCTCATCCAGCATGGTCGTGACGACATCCACGAACGGCACCTGGGCGATCATCACCCGGTAATCCTCCGGCGCCATGTTGGCGACCGCGCCCATCAGCAGGCCGCCGGCGCTGCCGCCTTGGGCCGCGACGCGATCCTTGGCGGCATAGCCCATCTTCACCAGTGCGCGGGTGACGTCGATGAAATCGGTGAAGGTGTGTTTCTTGTTGAGCAGGCGGCCGTCATCGTACCAGGCGCGGCCCATTTCCTGCCCGCCGCGGATATGGGCGATGGCATAGACCATGCCGCGGTCGAGCAGGCTGACATTGGGCAGCGACAGGCGAGGGTCGGTCGACATGCCGTAGCTGCCATAGGCATATTGCAGCATCGCGGCCGTGCCGTCCTTCTTGAAGCCTTTCTTATAGACCAGCGAGACCGGGACCTTCACGCCATCGCGGGCCGTTACCCAGACGCGCTCGGTGACATAGTTCTCCTGGCTGTAACCGATCACCGGCTGGGTCTTCAGCAGGCGCCGTTCGCCGGTCATGAGGTTGGTCTCATAGGTGGTCGTCGGCGTCGTCAGGCTGTCATAGCTGTAACGCAGCCAGCCGGTGTCGGGATCGCCGGCTTCGATCAGCGACATCGCATAGGCGGGTTCGTCCGCCTTCACGAAGCGGCTTTCCCCCTTATCCGGCCGGATATGCAGCCGTTTCAGGCCGTCCGACCGCTCCTCTGTCGCCAGGCCGCCGGGGAACAGCGCGAAATCCTGGATGAAGACCGTGTCGCTGCCCGGCACCAGGTCTTTCCAGGCGCTGCGGTCGCCCAGCTTCGCGCTGTCGGGCAAGGTCATCAGGCGATAGTTCTTAGCGTTCCAGTCGGTGCGGATGACCCACCGGCCCTCGAAATGGTCGATGTCGTAGCGTACCTCCCGCTCGCGCGGTGCGACGACGGCGAACTCCACCGGGTTCGCGGAAGGAGCGCAACGTACCTCGTTCGATTCCGTGCTGTGCTCGACGATGCAGATGAATTTCTCGGACCGGGTCTTTTTCAGCCCGATATAGAAGCTGGTGTCCTTCTCCTTATAGACGAGGCGGTCGGCCGTCGCGGGGGTGCCGACGACATGCGCCTTGATGCGCGTCGACAGCAGCGTGACCGGGTCCTTCTCGACATAGAAGATCGTCTTATTGTCGGCGGCCCAGACTAGGTTGGGTTCGACATCTTGCACGGCGTCGGCCAGCGTTTCGCCGGTCTCCAGGTTCTTGATCTTCAGCACATACTGCCGGCGGCCCACCGTGTCCTCGGCGTAGGCGAGCAGGGTGTTGTCAGGGCTGACGGTCCAGTCGTTGATCGCGAAATAGCCGTGCCCCTCGGCCATCTTGGCCTCGTCCAACATCACCGTTTCCGGCGCGGTCATACTGCCCTTGCGGCGGCCGACGATTGGGTAGTCGGCGCCGGTCTCGTAGCGCGTGTAGTACCAGTAGCCGTGCTTGAAGTACGGGACGGAGCTGTCATCCTGCTTCACCCGACCTACGAACTCGCCATAGAGCGCGTCCTTCAACACCTTGGCCGGCGCCATCGCGGTATCGGTATAGGCGTTCTCCGCCGCCAGATAGGCGAGCATCTTCGAATCTTTGCGCGTGTCATCCCGCAGCCAGTAGTAGTCGTCCTCGCGCGCGCCGTTGGGCGACGTCACCATGAACGGGCGCTTTTCCGCAAGCGGCGGCTCCGCCGCTTGAACCGCGGCAGACACCAGCGTCATCGAACCGATCAAAGCCACCACCATCAGCTTCATTGGATTTCCTTTCGCCCGTAACACTAGGCGGTCAAGTTTGGCCGCGCTATCGCCCGCCGGTCAGCGTAACCTCGCTGTCGGCCGCCCAACCGACACTCGACGGGGATTTTCGCGGCGCCGCGACTAGCCGCCAGACCTTGCCCGCGCCGTCACGATAAGTGCCCAGCAATTCGCCCTCGGTCAGAGCGGGGAAGGTCAGCAGTTTGCCGTTGTCCGCCGTGGGCGTAACCGACGGCGGAGGTTCCGGCGTCCATTCCAGCGTGGTGTCTGTTTTCAGAATGAGGTGACGCTGTCCGACGTCGACGGCAACCGGGATTCGCAAGAGATGGTGCAGATAGACCGACCGCACGGCTTCTTTCGGCATTCGGGCGATGTGATAGGTGTCGAAATCCGTGCCGATATCGACGCTTGAATAGAGCGGTTGCGAGGTGCTTTCGACCCTCAGCACGCGCATATACAGGAGCGTCGAGGCGATAGCGGCCGGGTCGTGTGCATGACTCCAGATGATCGTGATCTGGCCTTCGCCGCAACTGGACGGGCCGCTATAGACGACATCGTCGTCATCGGGACCAAAGATGTTCCCGGCATGCAGGGCGCCGCGGAAATGCGGCTTCGTCATGTCTTTTGCCGCAAATCTGCAACCAACATCCTTGAGCGAGCCCGGTAATTCCGCCGCCATGCGGCTCAGCAGTCCACTGTCCAGCTCGGCCGCCGACGGCGAGGGAAAATCGCGGAGCGCCGGCCACGCTGTTGTTTCCGGCAGCACGATGTCGCCAATGCGCATTCTGTCGTCGAGCGGGTTCGTGTTTTCGTCCGCCTGCGCGGCGAAGGCCAGAATCGACAGCAACAGCACGAATAGCAGCTTCAACGTCATCAGGCAGATTTCAGGGGCATTTGCAGAGCGGGACGCTTATCCCGCCGAACCTGACCGAAACTCGTAGCTGAATTTATACGACACCCCTACCGGCGAATGAAGTTTCGACAAGCGCTGAATTTCCTTCGAAACTCTACACAAATCCCGCACGGTTTGTCCTAACGACATGAAGGACGACGGTGTTGCGGCGCTGACGAAAGCTCAGCTTTTGCGCGGCGGCTTCCGCATGGCCTCCTCGTCGCGCCCAAGCTCATACCACAGGGCGTTCAGGATGCCGGCCGCGCAGGCCAGCCCAAGCCCCAGGACCCAGGTGAAGTACCACATCGCAGTCTCCTAATAGCTGTGGTCCGAGGCTTCGATCTCGTCGGTCGTGACCTTGCCGCGGATCACGCTGTAGACGAAGCTGGTGTAGGCGAGCACCACCGGCAGGAAAACCACGACTACTCCCAGCATGACGGCGAGGGTCAGTCGGCTTGAAGAGGCATCCCAGACCGTCAGGCTGGCGTCCGGCATGCTGCTGGATGGCAGCAGGAACGGAAACAGGCTGATGCCGGCTGTCATGATAATCAACGCCGATACCAGGCCGGTGAGGAGGAAAGTGGTGATCGGCCGACGGCCTGTCGAGAAGATCGCGGCGATGCCAAGCGGAAACACGGCGAGCGGGATCGCGATCAACGCCTTCGCGTCGGCGAAATTTGCCATCCAGGCGCCGCGTAGCTGCACGACGTGCTTGCCCAGCGGATTGGACGGCAGGTCATGCGCCAACGGCCCCGACAGCGCATAGCCCTCGATACCGGCATAGAGCCAGATGCCGCAGAGGGCGAACAGCACCAATACGGCTATCGCGGTGACGGTCGAGACCTTGTGGGCGCGTGCGGCGATCGCACCCTCGGTCTTGACTGCGAGATAGGCAGAACCGTGCAGTGCGAACATACCGACCGCGATCAGGCCGCAGACCAACGGGAAGGGGCGCAGCAAGCCGAAGAAGCTGCCGTCATAGGTGAAACGCAGATCATCGTCGTAGTGGAACGGCGTGCCGAGAAAGAGGTTGCCGAACGCGACGCCGAAGATAAGCGGCGGCACGAACCCGCCGATGGTGAGGCCCCAATCCCAGCAGCGCCGCCACGTGGCATTCTCTATCTTCGACCGAAAGGTGAAACCGACAGGGCGGACGATCAAGGCCGCCAGAACGAGCAGCATCGCAAAGTAGAAGCCGGAGAATGCCGCGCCGTAGAGCAGTGGCCAGGCGGCGAAGATCGCACCGCCGCCCAGGATGAACCAGACCTGGTTGCCTTCCCAGACCGGGCCGACCGTGTTCAGCATCACGCGCCGTTCGACATCCCTCTTGCCGACGATGGGCAGCAGCATTGCGACCCCAAGGTCGAAGCCGTCTGTGACGGTGAAGCCGATCAGCAGGACCCCGAGCAGCAGCCACCAGATGAAGCGAAGCGTCTCATATTCGAACATGCGACGTCTCCTATTCCGCGACGCCGGGGGCGAGGAGTTCGCCGGACGAAGGCGTTTCCTCCTGCGGCCCCTGGCCGATATATTTCCGCATCAGATAGACCTCGACGACCAGCAGCGCCGTATAGAACAGGATGAACCCTCCGAGGCTCGTGGCGACGGTGGCGGCGCTGAGGCTCGAGACCGCGAGATAGGTCGGCAGCACACCCTCGATCGTCCAAGGCTGCCGACCATATTCGGCGACGATCCAGCCAAGTTCGATGGCAATCCACGGCAGAGGCCACGACCACAGCGCGACCTTGAGGATCAGTGGCGTCCGCTCAAGGGTGCGCCGCCAGACCAGATAGAATACGGTTCCGAAAAGCACGATGAACCACAATCCGAGCCCGACCATGATCCGAAAGCTCCAGAACAGCTTGGGCACGTCGGGAATGGTATCGCGCGCGGCTTGGCCGATTTGCGCGTCGGTGGCGTCGGTGACGTTGGGCGTGTAGCGCTTGAGCAGGAGCGCATAACCCAAATCCTCGACATGCGCATCGAGCGTCGCGCGGAGCTCGGCGTTGGTGCGATCCTTTTTGAGGCGTGTCAGTGCGTCATAGGCAATCATGCCGTTGCGAATCTGCTTTTCGGCCTTGGCGACCAGATTCTTGATACCGGGAACCTCTTCGTCGACGGATCGGGTGGCGATCAGCCCCAACAGCCACGGCACACGGACGGCGAAATGCGTGGTCTCCGTCGCGCGGTCCGGCAGGCCGACGATCGTGAAGCTCGCCGGGGGCGCCTCCGTTTCCCACATCGCCTCGATCGCGGCGATCTTCATCTTCTGGTTCTCACCGGCCGTGTAGCCGCTCTCGTCACCCAGAACGACGACCGACAGTGCCGAGGCGAGGCCAAACGAAGCGGCGACAGCGATCGACCGGCGGGCGATTTCCTGATGCCGCCCGCGCAGAAGATAGAGTGCGCTGATCGACATCACGAACATCGCGCCTGTGACATAGCCGGCGCTGACCGTATGGACGAACTTGGCCTGCGCGACCGGATTCAGGATGACCTGGGCGAAATCCGTCACCTCCATCCGCATCGTGTCGAAATTGAAGCGCGAGCCGACCGGATGCTGCATCCAGGCGTTGGCAATCAAGATCCACAGCGCGGACAGATTGCTGCCGATGGCAACGGCCCAGGTGGTTGCCAAGTGGCCCAGCTTCGATAGCCGGTCCCAACCGAAGAAGAACAAACCGACGAAGGTGGCTTCGAGAAAGAACGCGACGACCCCCTCGATCGCCAACGGCGCGCCGAAGATGTCGCCGACATAGTGGGAGTAGTAAGACCAGTTGGTACCGAACTGGAATTCCATGGTAACGCCGGTCGACACGCCCATGGCGAAGTTGATGCCGAACAACAGACCCCAGAATTTCACCATGTCGCGCCAGATCGTGCGCCCGGTCATCACATAGACGCTCTCCATGATGGCGAGCAGGATCGACAGACCCAGGGTCAACGGCACGAACAGGAAGTGATAAAGCGCCGTGACGGCGAATTGCAGGCGGGAAAGCTCGACGACATCCATATCGGTCACCTTCCTTTAATGCACCGGATCGACAAACAGGTGCTTGGATACATCATCCGCGGTGGCCGGCGGGTGCCGAGCGGCGGAGAAGAAAAGCTGGGAGAGCGCGATCAGGACCAGGACCTTGATCACGGTGAGGGTCGCGATTTCACGAACCAACCTGCGCCCGCGGGGGCGCTTGAGGGCGAAGGTCGAAGGGCTGGGCAATTGCACCTCCAAATCGGAGCGATCCAGTTTTCGGCGCCGGCCGTTTCTGCGTCGGCCGGGGCGTTCAATTCGCAGTTTAGCAGATATCGAATGGATTTCTTTGAAATACGTCAATTCTTTTGCTTGGGGACGCAACGAGCCACGAACCGGCATTTGCCCCTCCGGGTGACTTCGTATGTTGGAACATAACGTTGTCTGAAAATCCCATGCTCCTGTGAGTGCGCGCGGAAGCCTCCGGCCGCGTGGAGTCAAACCGATCGACGGCTCAAATGATTGGAAAAACCATCCAAATTATGACAAAATCAGTTCGCGTCATTATTGGAAAAATACGCCTTCACCATGAATAGCGGTATTTTACCGTTCCGCTTGTGCTGCCTTTTGGTAGGGAAATTGTCGCATTTGTATGAATGCGACTTTAGTCGATGAGCAGGTTGGTAGGTTTCATTAAATTAAAGTCTTTGCCAATCTTGAGGTGGGATTGTAGTCTTTAGGCGAGATGGTGAATTCCGGGTCTGTGGGAAAGACCAGTAGCGAGAAGGTTCCTTGCTCGCATGCGATCTGGAGCAGAAAAAATGTCAGCGGTCGAGGACCTAAACAAGTTTTTACGTAATGATAACAAGCGTAAAAGCCCCACGATTACTGCAGCTGAGCTTTTGCAGCCAAAAGCAAGCGATTGCAGGCTTCAAGATCGTGGTCAGTTGATATATGCGACACCTCCTATTACTGGCCAAGTCGCGCGGCGATGGAATTCGATCACTGTGCAGTCTTTCCATATGTCGGGCGGTGAAAGCGTTTCGCGGTTGCCTTGGGTACGGCTTGCCGTCTGCCGGTCGCAGGGTGGCCGGATTGCCGTTCGACGCGCCGACGGTTGCAGCGACATTTACGACTGGCCTTGCAATGCCGTCGCCTTGTTCCCAGCCGAGAAGACTTGGCACATGCGGAGCGAGGCGGTGGACATGATCGATATCTTCCAGGATTCGGGCGTTTACCGGCAGATCGTTTCGAACATGAGCTGGTTCAATCTGTCGAAGCTGGATTTTATCCCAGACCTTGGCGACCCGGTGATCCTCAACATCATCGGCATGCTGGAAGCCGAGTTGAAGGGCAATGCCTGGGGCAATCTTCTCTTTGCCGAGAGCCTCAGCTACTCGCTGGCGATCAATGTCGTGCGCGTGATCGCGGCCAGGGCCGGCATCAAGGTCGAAGGGTCCGCCACTGCCGAGGACAGACTCCCGCTGGCTATCGCCTATATCCAGGAAAATCTCGATGCGCCGATTTCCCTGGAGGATATGGCGAGGGAATCCGGGCTCACCATTCGGCAGTTGGGACAGACCTTCAAGGCGGCGACGGGAATGACGCCTCACCAGTTCGTGCTGTTCCGACGCATATCGCAGGCCAAGTTCATGTTGCAGGAGAACAAGGCGAGCTTGACAGACATCGCCTATGCCTGCGGATTCTCCAGCCAGGCCCACTTCACGACCCGGTTCCGGGAGATCGTCGGCGTCCTTCCCAGCAGCTATCGCCGGGTGAACACGCCTCTCGCCGATCTGGACGCGGCGGCCAACGGGTAGTCGTTATTTGACACGAGCGACGCGGTGGAATTCTGCTGATTTCGCTGCCCGTTCGGGGCGGTTGCGGCCTCCGGCTGCGCCGGGGGCTTGTCTTGTGCGACGATGCCTCCAGTTAATCCTTGAACGGGCTGTGGAAGCACGGCGCACTCCCGGCCGTCGACCGCACAATGTGCCGAGTATTCTACAATATAATACTTTGATCGCCCCGTAACGCGTCGCAAAATACTGAAATTAAACGAATTGGAGGGAAGGTCTTTGTAACCGGCTGCAGGCTCGAAGTGGTCAGCCGCGTTAGAGAAGGAGTCTGAATTCGTGAGAGTCGGTTCGATGACACAGCACCTCCCGATCCTGCCGCTTGTGGAATTCGGCGCCGGTCTGATGGCCAAACTCCGACCGCAGCCCGATCTCGAGGCTTCGGTCGATCCGTTCCTCCAATCTGTCCAGCCGGAAGCCGGTCGAGATGAAATCGCCGAACCGCTCCGCGTTCTGTTGACGGCCTATGAGCGGGAGGCGTCCCTGACCGCGCTGGGCCGCGCCGCGATCCGCTGGGATGTGAGACGCTACATCGCGAACCTGAACCGCCTCCATGATGAGGAGCGGAAGAACCCGGCGATCCTGGATGAACGTATCGAGGCGCCGATCGTCATCACCGGCGTTCCGCGCAGCGGCACGACCTATCTGCACAGCCTGATGGCCGAGGATCCGGCCAACCAGGTGCTGCAAAGCTGGCAGGCGATTTATCCTTATCCGGCGCCCGGCCGTACCGGCGCCCGCGACACCCGGGCACGCGACGTCGACCGTCAACTGCGCTCATTCGCGCTGCTGGCGCCGGAAATCCGCGACGTCCACCTGCTGTGGAGCCAGTCTCCGCAGGAATGCACCGAGATCACGGGTCATCTGTTCCAGAGCCTGCGTTTCGATACCACGCACGATATCCCGTCATACCGGTCCTGGCTCGACCGCACGGGACATGTCGCGGCTTACAAATTTCACAAACGCTTCCTGCAGCACCTGCAGTATCAGAATGGCGGTTGCCGGCGCTGGGTGCTGAAGGCACCCGACCACTTGTTCGCTTTCGACGCGTTGCGTGAAGTCTATCCCGACGCGCGGATCGTCTTCGCGCACCGCGATCCGCTGCGGGTCATCCAGTCGGTGGCGCAGCTGACCGAGATCCTGCGTGTGCCGTTCACGACCGCGCTCGACCGTATGCAGATCGGCCGGCAGGTGACGCGGGACTGGGTCTGCGCAACGTCCAAGATGGTCGAAGTCAGCCGAGGCGGCTGGTTCCCGCCTTCCCAGATTCTGAACCTGCATTATCGCGAGATCGTTTCTCGGCCCCTGGAGACCGTCGAAAAACTCTACGCCCATTTCGGCTTGGCTCCGGGTGAAGACGCCCATGAGCTGATGTCCCGCTGGATGGCGGCGATGCCCAACGGCGGCTACGCGCACAATGCCTACAGCTTCGAGCGCCACGGCCTAAATCAGAGCGAACTGCGCGAACGGTTCCGGCCCTACATGGAGCATTTCGGCGTCGAGCACGAAATGGACCGCGCGCCCGAGGCCGTCGCGGTCCGCCGCGACCGCGCGCGCAGCCCCTACCTGAAACTCTTGGGTGGGGATCCTGTCGGGCCGCTGGCGCCGGACAAGGGGACCTGACGCCCACCTTCGCGCTGTTTTCGGCTTTTCGTTCGAGATATAGGAAGCGGCGCGGCTGAGAGTGTATTGGAGCGAGTTGTTTCCTTTGGTTGTTTCGAAGACGTTGCGAAAAGAGAAGCCAGCGGTAGCGCGTGGCTCGCAGCGCCCCGGCGGCCGGACGGAACGCGTGCGCAAGGCTGTCCTCGGCGCGGTGCTCGCAAAACTCCGCGCCGGCGATGGAACCTTCAGCTTCCAGGATATCGCGAACATCTCCGGCGTCCATGTCGCGACGATATATGCCAGGTGGCCGGATCGCGCGGCTCTGGTGATGGGGGCGTACGAGGAACATGTTCGCAAGCTCGATCTGGCCTTCGGGGCCGATTGGGAGGCCGATCTCCACCTCATGGCGTTCGCGCTGCGCGACTTTCTGAAAGATCCGGTCGAGATGACCGCGAACAAGCTGCTGATCACGGCCGGCGACCGCGTGTATCGTGGGCAGATGGCCGAGCGGTGGTTCCCGCTCACGGATTATCTAGCGCGCCCGCTCACGATGGCGCAGCAGGCGGGGAAGATCCGCGGCGACGCCGATCCGATCCTCATCGTGCAGCTTCTGATTTCCGAAATCCTGACGATCACGATGTTTACCGACATCCCATTCGACGACGCTTATGTCCGCAGGGTCGTCGATCACCTGATCCACGCCTGCCGCGCCTGACCGCGCGCTTCAAAACTATTTTCTCCATCAGACAGTGCTCTTCCGGCCGCGGACCGAGGGTGGGGAGACTGTTTTTTCTTTCCTTGACCCACCCTTCGGTGCGTGCGAGCTATTAACGAGAAAATATTCGCGTTAATAGCGCCGTTTCGTGCGCGCGCGGCTGAGGAAGGGATCGTATGGTCGGGCCGGTCCGGTGTTTCGCGGCTTTGAGTATGTGGGTGCCTGTCGTTGTCGGGTTTGCTGCCGCCGCTTGGGCCGAGGACCAGACATCCGCTTTCGGTCGGCCGGAACGACAGGCGACCAGTGCGAAAGGGGAAACGATCTGGGGCCAGCGCTGTGCGGTGTGCCACGATCACGCGCATGATCGCATTCCGCTCAGGATCATCATCGAGCGGAAATCGCCCGAGGGTGTGATTACGGCTTTGACCAACGGCCCGATGCGGCCAATGGCCGAGGGACTCGGCAAGAGCGACATCCAGGATGTTGCCGTCTATCTGACCGGCAAGCCGCTGGGCACCGATCCGTCGCCGAGCGCCAATCTATGCCCGGGGAAGCCGGGGCCTGCCGCGCCGGGGCAGTCGGATTGGGGTAACTGGGGCGCAGGGCCACGCAACGCGCTGACGCAGCCCAATGCCGGCCTCGCTGCGGCGGACGTTGCGCGATTGAAACTGAAGTGGGCGTTCGCGTATCCCGGCGGGACAGCCGGTGCCGAACCTGTCGCGGTCGGAGGCCGCCTGTATCTCGCAACCGGCAGCGGGCTGTTTGCGTTGGATGCGAAAACGGGCTGTACCTATTGGCACAGCGATGTCGGGGCCGGCGCGAAGATGGTGACGGCGGCGGTCACGCCGTCGAGCAAGGGCCACTTGCGCCTCTATTTCGGCAACTCCAAGGCCGAGGTGTCGGCAGTGGATGCCGACAGCGGCGCGCTTTTGTGGACAGAGAAGGTTGACGACCATCCCAGCGGCCGCGTCACGGGGCCGGTGGCCGTGCACGGCGACCGGATTTTCGTTCCGGTTTCCTCGATGGAGGATCCGCTCTCGCATGACCCTGCCTATCCTTGCTGCACCTTCCGGGGCAGCGTCGTCTCGCTTGACGCGGGCACGGGCAAAGAACTTTGGAAGAGCCACACCATCTCGGCCGCGCCGCGGTCACTGGCAAAAAAGAGCAGCGCCGGCGCCGACCTTTTTGCCCCCTCCGGCGGTGCGGTTTATGCGCCGCTGACCATCGACGTTCAGCGTAATTTCGTCTACGCGGCGACCGCTGAATCCTATCAGCACGAGCATACCGACGGGGACAACGCGATCATCGCGTTCGACCTCGACACCGGGGCGCGCAAATGGGCGGTGCAGCCTAGGCCGCGGGACAACGCGGCCGCCTGCGGGGATCAGGACGAGGAGGACGGCTGCAGCAATCCCGCCTCGCCGCTGTTCGAATTCGCTGCGCCCGCCGTGTTGGCTACCCGGTCCGGCGGCGCCGACGTGCTTCTCGCCGGCCAGAAATCGGGCGTCGTCTACGCCTTCGATCCGGATCATGGCGGGAAGCTTTTGTGGGAAACCCGTATCGGACAGGGCGGCTCGATGGG
This sequence comes from Alphaproteobacteria bacterium, assembly GCA_035493715.1. GTDB lineage: Bacteria > Pseudomonadota > Alphaproteobacteria > BOG-932 > Roseiterribacteraceae > BOG-932. Next base: position 19,725 of record DATJHU010000036.1, read on the forward strand.
CGGGGTCGAGATGGGCTTTGCCGTCAACGATGGCGTCGCCTATGTGCCGGTATCCGATTCCGAGGTGAAGTCGCCGCGCATTCCCGGTGGGCTGGTTGCACTGGACATTGCGACCGGAAAGATCCTCTGGCGGACCCCAGCGCCGAAGCCGGCTTGCAACTGGGGCGCCTACGAATGCAATTCCGCGCAGGCCGGTTCGGCCGCCGCTATCCCGGGCATCGTGTTTTCAGGCTCCTGGGACGGGCACATGCGCGCCTATGCCGCCAAGGACGGGGCGATTGTTTGGGATGTCGACACCGCAAGGACCGTTGACGCCGTCAACAACGCCAAGGCGACCGGCGGTGCGATCAGCGGCTATCCGGTGATCGTCTCAGCCGGAATGGTTTATGTCACCTCAGGCGCCGCTTCTATGACGCATCCCGGAAACGCCCTGCTGGCCTTTTCGGTGGAGGGACAATGAGACCGCTCATCCTTGCAGCGACGCTGGCTAGCCTGAACGTCGCTGCGGCGGACGCGGTGGCCGTCGATCCCGCGATCCCGTCGGCTCAGCTCGAATCCGCGCGGGGCGCGGATTTGTTCGCCCGGCACTGCGCCATGTGCCATGAGCATCCCAGCGGCAACATCCCGCCGGTCTTCGTGCTCAACTACAAATCGCCGGAGCAGATTGTCGATGCCTTGACCAAGGGACCCATGCGGCCACAGGCGTCAGGTCTTAGTACCGACGACGTCAGGCAACTGGCGATCCATCTGGCTCACCGCGAACCGGGGACCGTTCGCGACCCCGACCCGGACGCCAATCTCTGCGCTCGACCCGCCGGCCCGCTGCTGCCCGGCAGAACCGACTGGAACGGGGTGGGTGGTGATGTGGCCAATACGCGCTATCAGGCCAATCCCGGGCTCGCTGCGGCGGACGTGCCGAGACTTAAGGTCAAATGGGCGTTCGCCTATCCCGGCGGCGCGGCCTACGGCCAGCCGGTGGCGGTGGGCGACCGCCTGTTCGTTCCGTCCGCAACCGGCAGGATATTCGCACTCGATGCCGCCAGCGGCTGCACCCACTGGAGCTGGAAAGCGGACGGCGCGGTCAGGAACGCGATTGGCGTCGGCTTTCCACCCGGCTCGGGCAAGGAGCCCGCCCTCTATTTTGGGGACGAGAAGGGCGCGGTCTATGCGCTGGACGCTCGGAGCGGCAAGCCTCTGTGGAAGACGCAGGCCGACGATCATCCCCTGGCGCGCATCACGGGTTCGCCGACCGTCTACAAGGACGTGCTCTATGTTCCCGTTTCGGCGATGGACGAGGGCGCGGAATGGGATCGTAAGCATCCCTGCTGTACCTTCCGCGGCAGTGTCGTTGCGATCGATGCCGCGACGGGGCGCATCCGATGGAAGACCTACATGATCGGGCGCTCGGCTGTGCCGCTCGGGCGCAGCAACGAGGCGGGCACGCCGCTTTTTGGACCATCAGGCGCCGCGATCTGGGCGGCGCCGACCGTCGATCCGGCGCGCGGGGCGGTCTATGTCGCAACCGGAAATGCCTATAACGACGCGGAGGAAGGCGACACCAACGCCGTCGTGGCGCTCGACCTGGCGACCGGACAGCGCCGTTGGGCGATCCAGCCGAGGCCCGACGCCGATCCCTATACACTGTGCCGCCAATTAGCGCGGAACGACTGTGAGAAGCCCGCGCCCGAATATCTTGAGTTCGGCGATTCGCCGGTGTTGCGACGCCGTGCCGACGGGCTCGAGCTTCTGGTTGTCGGCCAGAAATCGGGCGTCACCTACGCGCTCGATCCGGATCACGACGGCAAGCTGGTCTGGCAGACCCGAACCGGGCAGGGCGGCCCGTTGGGTGGTGTCATGTATGGGCCTGCTGTGGACGGTCGGGTTGCCTATGTAAGCGTTGCGGATCGCGATGCTACTGCACCGTTCGCGCCCGGCGGCCTGACGGCCTTGGGTCTGGCGGATGGCCGTAAGCTTTGGCATCTGGATGCCCCCAAGCTTGCATGCAGCTGGGGAAGCGAGGACTGCAGCGGGGCACAGCCCGGCGCTGTCACGGCCATTCCGGGTGTCGTATTTGCCGGGTCCCTGGACGGCCATATCCGTGGCATCTCGGCTGCTGGCGGTAAGATTGTCTGGGATTTCGATACCGCCCGCAGCTTCGATGCGATCAACGGCGGCACGGCGCATGGCGGATCGGTCAACGGTTATCCGCAGATCGTTGCGAATGGCGTCCTCTATGTCAATTCAGGCGGCAGCCTTCTGACCCATCCGGGTAACGTGCTGTTGGCTTTCACCGTGGACGGCAAATGAAACAAAAGCAGGGGGGCGTCTTATGGATACGCAGTTGAGAGTGATAGCGGTTGTCACCATGCTGGCCGGCCTCTGGTCTACCGGCGCCTTGGCGGCGGATCCCTATGTCGGCACATGGAAGAAGAACGCGAAAGAATCGCTTGGCATGAGCGACCCCGCGGGCTCCGAAACCACTGTGATCAGGCGGCACGATACGGTGCTCGACTACACCTGGACAGGCACCGGGTCGGACGGAAAGACCGAAACCTTCTCTTATTCGGGCGCGGTCGACGGCAAGGAGCGCGCGCTGCCCGGCAATTCGGGCCTTCGCGGCGCGATGATCCTCACCCCGTCCGGCGTCGTCGAGGGCAAACTCTGGGGGCCGGACGGCTCGCTTGAGGACAAATATTGCATCCTGTCCGCCCCGGGCCGGTTGACGTGCTTCGCCACGTTCACCGACGGGGCCGGCAAGGTCTCGCTGTTCAAGGAAGTGTTCGACCGCCAGTAGCCGTTCAACACCATCCTTGCCAAGCAAGCGCTTGGCTGTAAGTTCGGCTCAACGGAATGCGGAAGGGGAAGCCCGGCATGTTGAGCGGCAGGACGGTCGTGATTACGGGAGCGTCTCAGGGAGTCGGGAAGGGGCTGGCGCTTGCCGTTGCCGCCGAGGGCGCCGCGACTGTGGTCACGGCGCGTAATCTGGAGGTGGCCGAGGGTGTCGTCGAGGAAATCCGCGCCAAGGGGCAACAAGCCATCGCGCTTCGTTGCGACGTCACCGACCGTGCCGAGGTCGAGGCGGTAGTGGCCAAGACGCTGGAGCGTTTCGAGCGCATCGACGCTGTCGTCCATAACGCAACCAGCCGGTTCTCTGGGCGCGGCGTGCCGTTGCAGAATGTCACCGACGAGGATTGGAACGACCAGGTCGCGGTCGGGCTGCGCGCGGCTTTCCATTGTGCCCAGGCCTGTTTTTCTGCGCTGCGCGACACCGCCGGCACCTTTATCGTCTTGACCTCCAACGCTGGAATCGAAGGCAGCCTGCCGCTGCCGGTCTATTCCGCGATCAAGGGCGCGCAGCGCGGCCTGGTGAAGGCGTTGGCGCGCGAATGGGGGCCGGACGGCATCCGCGTCAATGCCATCGCGCCGGTCGCGATGACGCCGGCGATGGGCAAGTTCTTCGAAGACCAGCCGCAGATGCGCCAGCATATCGAATCCGGCGCCGCGCTCCGCCGGGTCGGCGAGCCGGCGGACGATATCGGGCCCGTGCTGACTTTCCTGATCGGGCCCGACAGCGGGTTCATCACCGGCCAGACGCTGCTGGTGAACGGCGGCGCGACGATGGTCTGAGGGCAGGATTATGAGCGAAATCCCGGAGATCGAACTCGGCACGGTGCTGTTCTCGATCGTCGAACCGAAGGTGGGGCAGGCGCGCGAATTCCACCGCTGGTACGAGCGAGACCATTTCTATGCGGGCTGCATGGCTGGCGAGAACTATTTCTCCGGTCGGCGCTGGGTGGCGACCAAGCCGCTGAAAGCGCTGCGTTTTCCTGCCGACACGCCGATCACGCCGGACATCTCCCAAGGCTCGTATCTGGTGACCTACTGGATCCTGGCCGGGACATATGCGCAGACGCTGCGCTGGTCGGTCGACCAGGTGCTGCAACTGCACAAGCAGGACCGGATGCAGCCGGCGCGGGACAACATCTCGACTGCCTTCTACCGCTACGACTGGGGCGTCTTTCGGGACATCGACGGGGTGCCGGCCGAACTGGCGCTCGAACATCCCTATCGTGGCATCGGGGTCACGATGATCGACCGTGCCACCAGTGTGCCGGACGCCGATCTCAGCGGCTGGCTGAAAGGTCGGGAACTGCCGGGGATGATGGCCGGATCGCCGGTGGCTATGACGTTGTGCCTGAGGCCCCAGGCGCTGCCCGACGACGCGCCCGCCTATGTGCCACGGCCGAGCGCGGAAGAGCTCGATGGGCGTTATCTGCTGCTGTCCTTCCTGGAGGACGATCCGCAAACAGATTGGTCTGGCCGTTTCCAGGCTTTTGACCGTGTGCTCGCCGCCTCGGGATTGGGACGGGTGATCTACGCCGCGCCCTTCATCCCGACGGTTCCTGGCACCGACAAATATGTCGATGAGCTTTAGGATCTAGCATGTTCCGCTGCGTTGCCTTGACAGGTCTCCGCGACCTGCTAAACCTCCCAAGCGTTTGCTTGGTTATTGTGCCGCCTACAGTCGGGGAAGGTCGCTGAATGGCGAAGCGGAATTTTGGCATCTTCTTCGAAGTCTCTGTGCGCGGGCGGACGGCTGCCGTCGAGCAGGAGACGTTCCACAACGTCCTCAATCAGATCGATATCGCCGACGGCCTGGGATTCGACGCCGCTTGGTTCGTCGAACATCATTTCACCCGCGGCTTCTCGCATTCCTCCGCGCCGGACCTGATGCTGGCGGCGGCGGCGCGCACGACCAAGAACATCAAGCTCGGCCTCGGGGTCGTACTGCTGCCGTTTCTCTCGCCGATCCGGGTGGCGGAGCGGGTGGCGACGCTCGACATCATCTCAAACGGGCGGGTTCTGTTCGGCACGGGACGCGGGGCCTCGCCGCTTGAATATCAGGCGTTCCAGCGGCCGTTCGAGCAAAGCCGCCATATCTGGGAAGAACATCTCGACGCCGTGCTGGAGATTCTCAGCGCCGACGGCGCGGAGGTGACGCGTGCGGGGCCGTATTACAAGGTGCCAGGCGTCTCGGTGCTGCCACGTGTTGTGCAGAAACCGTACCCCGAGGTCTGGGTCGCCTCGACCAGCCTCGACGGTTTCCTGGCGGCGGCTGAACGCGGCTATCACCTGATGTGCATGCCGATCCTGAAGGGCATCGACGGGCTGGCGGCCGATATCGCGCAATACAAGAAGCGGCTGGCTGAGCGCGGTTTCGACCCGGCGACCCGGCGCGTGGCGATCATTGTGCCCTGGTACGTGACCAAGCCGGGCGAGGATATCGAGGACGTGGTCAGCGCCTTCATGTGGTACATCCGCCGCCAGGTGAACCTCGTCGCCCCGCCCGACTATAGGGACTCGCAGCACGCGACCTACCGCGTCTTCGGCCAGCTTGCCGCAGGCATGTCGGAGGAAAAGGCGCTGGAGGAACTGACCAGGCATCGGATGATCGTGATCGCCGATGTCGAGAATTCGAAGAAGGCGGTCGACGAGTTCTTCGCGGCCGGCGGGACCGATCTGATCGGCCAGTTCGAGGTCGGCGGCATCGCCTTCGAACGCAGTGTCTCGGCGATGGAAAGCTTCGCCCGTGACGTTGCCGGGTTCGCCAAGTGACGTTCCTCACACGCACCGGCCTTGGCGCGCTGGCGGCGAAGCCGGGGCAAGGGGCGCTGCTATTCGCCGGTGCTCCGGCCGAGTTCGGTGTGGCGTTGAACGAGACTGAGGTGGCCGCCATGCAGGCGCTGTCGCGCCGGTCGTTTGAAGCCGCCGGCCTCGCCAAGAATGACCGGGTGCTGTTCGCGATCGCCCAGGACGGTTCGCCGTCGGTCGGGTTGCTGGCGCAGGCCGCTGCCAGGCTAGTGTCGAGTGTAGCCGTGACTGCGCCCGAGGGCCGGTTGCGGCTTCTGTCCACCATTCGGGCGCTCAAGCCGAATGTGCTGGTGACGACGCCATGCGGCGCGGCGGACTTCTTGGCGCGGCTCTATTTGGAATTTAATGTCGACCCAGTGGAGCTTGAGTTAACTAAGATTATCCTGGTTGGCGAGATCGCTTCAGCGGGTGTGCGCAAGCGGCTGGGTAAGGAATTCGAGGCCGAAGTGTCGGAGCTTTATTGCGATCCGATCTTCGGCGCCGCCTTGGCGGCTCGCCGCAATAGCAGCTGGCAGGTGGCGGACGAGCGGGCGCTGGCGGTCGGCTCGCTAGCCGCCGACACCGTCGTGGTCGAGGGGGTCGCCGGCGAGGGTGAACTCTTGCTACGGCCGGTCTGGTGCGGCGACGCGGTGATCCGCACAGGTCAGGCCATCCGAGGCGATGCGGGCGATGCCGGGCTGTTCAACCACACTGTCGGCGAGCATGTGCTGGCGCGCGGCCAGTGGGCCTCGCTGCCACTTCTTCGCCGCCAATTGGCACTGATCGACGGGATTTCGCGCTGGACGCTGACGATCGATCGCGGCGACCGGACGCTGGACAATCTGCTGCTGACGGTCGCCTTCGATCGGGAAACTCTGGTCGACAATCCGATGTGGAGGGGGCGGATCCAGCAGGCGGTCAGCGCGGCCATACCGCTTAGGGTCGATATTAAGACTGAGTTGTTACAGACTGATATACCGACGGAAAAGGAAGTCATTGTCGATCTGCGCGGTCATCATCTCGGCGCGGCGCGGGATAAGGCCGGTTAACGCGATGGCTGAGGTTGCTCCCATCCCCGGCTGGGGCACGATCGGGCGGATGCTGGCGGACAACGGGGTCCGCTACGCCGGGAGAACGGCTGTGGCCGATGGCGATAAGCAACTGACCTACGCCGAGCTGTATGATGAGGCGCGGATCGTCGCCAGGGCGCTGATCATTGCCGGCATCGGCCGTGGCGACTTGGTCGCCTGCTGGGCGCCGAACGGGTGGCGATGGGTCGTCATGGTTCATGCCGTCTGGATGGTTGGGGCGGTCATCGTGCCGATTTCCAGCCGCCTCAAGGTGCTGGAGGCGGGGCCGATCCTGGAGCGGACCGAGGCCCAGGTCCTTTTCACCGTGGCCGAATGCGCCGGTACGCGCTTCATCGACAGCCTGCGCGATGCCTACGGGCCGAGCCTGGAAAGACTGCCGGCGTTGCGGCACTTGGTGCGGCTCGACTTTTCCGATTTCGCCGCGTTCGCGGCGCGCGGCGCTGCAGCGGATGACGCGGCGCTGGACCGGGCGATGGCTGCAGTCAAGCCCGACGACATCTGCGAGATCGTCTTCACCTCCGGCACCACTGGAACGCCGAAGGGCGTGCAACTGACCCACCGCCAGCTGATGCGCAGCTATTGGGAGTGGAGCGGCATCGGCGGGTTAAGTACCACCGACAACTATCTTGTCATCACACCCTTTTCGCACGGCTTCGGCCTCAACGCCGGGGTGATCGCGAGCGCGCTGCGCGGCATGTGCATGGTGCTGCTCGACATCTTCGAGCCCATCACAGCTTTGAGGCTTATCCGGCAACACGCGATCAGCGTGATCGGGGGGCCGCCGAACCTCTTTACCCGTCTGATGGACCAGCCCGGCGTTGCGGAAGACCCGCCCCGGTCGCTGCGCGTTGCCTTCCTGGGTGCAGCCAGCGTGCCGGAGGAAATCCTGCACCGCGTCCGGTCGGTGCTGGGTATCCGACGGGTCATCAACGCCTACGGGCTGATGGAGGC
>DATJHU010000037.1:0-23258 GCA_035493715.1 Alphaproteobacteria bacterium
GACGTATGCAGCACCAGTGCAATGTCTTCCGGCTGAGCGGCGCCACCCTTCGCGGGCGAACCGGCCAGGCCGGCTGGCGCCTTCAGGGTGAAATCGCCGGCCCCGCCTTCCCTGTTCGGAACCAGCTCGACGACCGGGATCTTACGCTCGGCGGCGACGGCGCGCGCCGGGCTGTCCATGCCTTCGAGAATGACCAGCGCCTTGGCGTTCAGATCGGACAGATAGAAATCGAACTCCTCCCCCCTGTAGCCGGGGTTGAGCGGGGCGGTGGTGGCACCGCAAGCGACCGCGACGAAAGATGTGGCCATTTCCGGGCCGTTCGGCAGAACCAACGCGACACGGTCGTTGCGGCCGACGCCCATCGCGTTCAGCGCGGCGATCGTCCGGTCGACAAGATCGCGCAGGCCGCCATAGGTCAGGGTGGCCCGCTCCGGCGCGCCGATTGCCGGCGCGCTCGACGGATGCCGCTCGAGGAGCTCCTTTACCGTATCGATATACAAGCCAGACAAAATGCTCTCCCAAAACCCGTGTAAAACACGATCATGCCCCGTCGGGGGGCGCGATTGCTAGGGCGGTGGCGCACGCCGGCTTGACCGGATGGGTGGCGGTCAGGCGGAGCTGGGAACGCCCTGGGCAACCGCATCGTGCTTTTCGTGATGTCCGCGGCATAGCGGTTTCAGCAAGAAGAGCGCCATCAGCGCGGCGGTAGCGTTCGCTGTAGCGGCGATCACGAACACGGCATGCCAGCTTCCCGTCGCGGTCGCGATCATATTGCCGAGCGGCACCAGCAGCGCCGCCGTGCCCTTGGCGGTATAGAGCAGCCCGGCATTCGCGGTCGCATTGCGCGAGCCATAGATATCGGTGCAGGTCGACGGGAACAGACTGTAAATCTCGCCCCAGGCGAAAAACACCAAGCCGCTCAGGATCACGAAATGGACGGGGCTGTGGCCGAACAGGCTGAGCGCCATGATCCCCACGGCCTCCAGCCCGAACGCGATGAACATCGTGTTCTCGCGGCCGATATGATCCGACACCCAGCCGAAGAAAGGCCGTGTGATACCGTTCAGGATGCGGTCAATCGACAGCGCGAAGGTCAGCGCCGGCAGGGTGATGCCGATCAGGCTGACCGGCACCTTGGAGACCTGGAAATCGTCGGCGATGGGCGCAAGCTGCGCCGTCGCCATCAGGCCGCCCGCCGCCACCATCACGAACATTGCGTAGAGCAAATAGAAGATCGGCGTCCTGACCATCTCGGTCAGCGCATAGTCGCGCGTGGCCTGGCGCAGCTTGGCCGCGCCGGCCGGCACTTGGCCCTTCCGCGGGGCGGCCAGGAACCAGGCCAGGATGAACACGACCACACCCTGGCCAACGCCGAAGCGGATGAAGGTCGCCTCATATCCGCTCGCCTGGATCATGTTCTGGATGGGGATGATGGTCAGCGCCGAACCGGCGCCGAAGCCTGCGGCGGTCAGACCGGCGGCGAGGCCGCGCCTATCGGGAAACCATTTCAGCGCATTGCCGACACAGGTGCCGTAGATGCCCCCCGCCCCGACCCCGCCGATGGCGGCGGCGGCATACAGCACCGGCAGGGATTCGGCAGTGCCGTTCATCACCCAGGCGATGGCCACCAGGATACCGCCGAACAGCACGACGATACGCGGACCGAAGCGATCCACCAGCCAGCCCTCGACCGGCACCAGCCACGTTTCGCAGAGAACGAAAATGCTGAAGGCGATCTGGATCGAGCCGCGCCCCCAATGCATCTTGGCGTCGAGCGGCGCGACGAATAGCGTCCAGCCATATTGCAGGTTGGCGATCATCACCATGCAGATGATCCCCGCCAGAAGCTGCAGCCAGCGATAGGCCCCGTTCCCCAACATTCCGCCATATGCCCGATTGCTGGCTCCCCCCTCATGGGCGGGATTTAGAGAACTACATCAAGCCTTGGCAGGCGGGGCAAGCGAAATAGGTGGAACGCCCGGTCAATCCTCGACGTCGGGACGCCAGGCGACGCCGTTGACGTGCGAGCCGCCGTCGACGAACTGGGTCGTGCCGTTGACATGGGCGGCATCGTCGCTGGCCAGGAACGCCGCCACGCCGCCGACATCGGCCTCCGGATCGCCGAGCTTGCCGCGCGGGATCTGCAGGCGGATCGCCTCGAACATCTCCGGATTCTTGGCGTAATAGACATCCGCGGCCGGGCTGCCGACCGCAGGGCAGATGATGTTGCAGGTGATGCCGTGCGGCCCCCATTCGACCGCCGCCGTGCGGGTCAGCGCACGCACCGCTTCCTTGCCGATATTGTACTGCGCCGTGAACATGTGGGCGTTGACGCCGTTCAGCGACCCCAGATTGATCACCCGGCCCCACTGCTTCGCCTTCATATGCGGGAAGGCCGCGCGCATCGCCCAGAAACTGCCCCAGAAATTGAGGTCGAGGCCGGCCGCCATATCCGCGTCGGTGTGGTTCTCCAGCCGCTTCGGGAAGCTGCCGCCGGCATTGTTGACCAGGATGTCGACCCCGCCCAGCCGCTCCACCGCCGCCGCGACCATGGCATCGACCTGTTCGACCTTGGTGACGTCGGTCTTCACATAGCCGGCTTGGGTGCCGAATTCTTCGAGCAGCATCTTGACCGTGGCCTCGCCCTGCTCGGTGTTGCGCTGCGCCACCAGGATCGCAGCACCCTCGCGTGCGAAGCGCCGGACGATGCCGAGGCCGACGCCCTGCCCGCCGCCGGTCACGATGGCCACCTTGCCCTTAAGTCGCATTCCCGAAATCTCAGCCATCTTCCCTGTTCCCCTTTGACCGAACAACGCTTGGTTCCGCCGATCCCTCAGCACGAATGTTCGCCTTAGGAGTTTTTAAACACCACGGGCGCAGAGAAGGCCAAGGGAAATCCAAGGTCGATCCAAAATCATTTAGTCTTTTCATGCCTTTGTGATCTTGGTGTCCTTGGTGCTCAATTTCTCCCGGAAACAGGATCAGGCACGCTGAAAAACCTTGGCGGCCGGCGACAATCACGATAGGTCCTCGGTAACGCATTTTGGGGAATCCATATGTCCAGCAGCAACCAGTCCAAGACCACCGCCATCGAAACCTTCCTGGCCAGCTATCGGGTCAAGGACGTGGAAACCCGTATCGCGCTGTTCGCCGATGGCGTCGTTTTCGAAGATCCGGTCGGCACGCCGCCGATCGTCGGCAAGAAGGCGATGAACGATTATTTCGTCGCGACGGTCGCCAGCGGCTGGGACATCGATCTGGTTCCCAAGAAGATCATGATCAACGGCAACGAGGGCGTGTCGATCACCGAGGCCACTGCCGGCGTCGGCGGGCATCCGCCGGTTACGTCGACCATCGTGCAAATTTTCATTTTCGACGACGCGGACAAGTTCAAAGGCCTGCGCGTATTCATGGACACGCCTCCGGCCTGATGCGCTACAGGGTCAGGTCCAACTCGGGCGCGACGATTACCGCCGGCTGTTCGCCGGCATCGAAGGCGATCCACCAGCTGCCGTACGGCACGATCGTCGTCTGCGCCGAAACACCGCCCGATAACGACCGGCGCGTCCGGGTCAGCAGCCCGGCCGGCTGGCTTTCGGCCGACGATCTGGAACCCGCCGCGCCGGCGGTATCGCTGAAACTCGATTACGAAACTTTCAAGCACTGCCACCGGACTATCGCACCCGGCGATCATTACGGGCTGGATTTCCCGATCAGCGTCGAGCTCCTGCGCGAAGCCGGCGCCGACTTCCTGACTGCCGCGTTTCGTGCTGCTGGAACCATCTCGGCTGGCAACCGCGTCACCGAGATCGTGGAGCTGAAACCCATCGTCCTGTTGGGTGCGTCGGAAAGCGCGTTCCTGACCATCGCCTACGCGAAGGCGGAGCCCGGCCTGCATACTGAGCTATTCGTGAAATTTCCACCGCAGGGCACGGATTATAAATTCGGCCTGTCCGTTATGTCCCATGGCGAAGTTGCGATGGGTCTGCTTTCGAAGGAGCGGCAACTGCCGATGCCGGTCGCGAAATGTTATTTCGCCGACTATTGCTCCAGCACCACGAACTACATCCTGATCACGGAGCGTATCGCCTACGGCACAGCGCCGATCGAGCCGGCTTATCGGAAAGGCCGGGATCATCAGGTCCCGGACGTCCAGGAACATTACCGCGTCCTGGCCAAGGCGCTGGCAGGCCTGGTCGCCGCCCATAAGACCGGTGCGCTGGGCTACGACCTGGAGAACATCTTCCCGTTCGCCCGCGGAGCGCGGAATTTCCACCCGATCGCGGCGCCCGAGACCAATATCGACCGCCTGATCGATTTCATCGGCCGGGTTGCGCCGCAGCTGTTTCCCGCCAGAGCGACGAGCACCGAATTCCTGGCGCAATGGCGCGAGGATCTTCTGTTCGGCTTGGCGAACAAGGATGCAGTCGTCGCCTATCTGCATAAGGACGTCGATTATACCGGCCTCTGCCATCCCAATCTGAATATCGACAATGCCTGGTACTGGCGCGACGGGTCCGGGGAATTGCAGGTCGGTTTGATCGATTGGGGCGGCGTTGGGCAGATGAGCATCGCGCAAGCCTTCTGCGGTATGCTGATGATGCCCGACCCGGACATGTACCTGGACCTCAGGCGCGATGTGATGGCGACCTTCATCCGGGAATATGCCGCAAAGGGTGGCTTGACCCTCGACCCGAACAAGTTGCTGTTTCAATTCAAGGCCGCTGTCTTTTCCACAGCCATCGGTACGCTCATCACTACCGTCGCGGGCTATCTGCCCGGTTTCCCCGAAGCTGAGTACCAGACCATGAAAGACCGGTACGATGCTCGGCTGCAGGAAAGCGGGCTGGCCGCCGCGATCGTCTGGATCGATGTGCTGCTGCAGGAGTGGCTCGAGGCCCTGACACCCGGCGACGCCTGCAGACGCATCGTCCAAGGCTCGTTCTAGCGATTGCGCCAACTCGCCGACATGGACGCGGAAGCGCTTATAGCCAGCTATGAGGCGAGGCAGCCGCGATATACCGAACGCGATTTCATGAAACGGTTCGCCGAGATCAAGAACGCGCGCACGATCAGCATCGCCGGCAACGCGGCCGAGCAAGCCCCCGGCGATCGGATTATCGCCCTGCTCGCCTCCGGCCGGGTCAGCGACGCCGAATATTTCCGCCTCGCAGGTCTCCTCGGCTTCGATTCCGGGGGGCTGATCTATTCCGAACCCGCTGTCGAACGCAGCCTCATCGAATGGCTGCGCGCAGGCTGGAAGGAGGCCGCGCGCCTTGTGGCAAAACTGCGGAGGGAGTGAGCTCAGAGTTCGCCTAGTGGAATGCCCCGCGGAAGCGCTGAAAATCCTCGGGCGACAGGCGGGTGCCGGCATAGACGCGGCTGGGAATCTGATAGCCGAGCCCCTTGCCCATCGCGACGGACATCTCCGCCGTCTTGACTGCGGTGGTCAGCGGATTGACTACCGGGATCAGCGCGCCCTTGTACTCCAGCGCATGCCAGCCTGCATTGCCCGCGATCTGGCCCAAACCGCCACAAGCGATGACAATGAAATCAGCGCCCTCGTCCACCATCGCGCGCGCCTGCTCCTTCAGCCGCTCGATCATCGGCCGGGTGTCGGTCAAGGCCTCACCGAAGCTGTCGACAAAGCGCTTGGGCTCCGCCCTGACGCCGTTGGCGATCAGCCGGTGGCCGAGGCCCAGCTGCTCTATCTGGCGGGTGACGTAGGACACCTGCCCCGGCATGTCGGGCACCAGCGCGCCGAACTTGGCGCCCAGCCCCATCGCCCAGTGGAAGGTCGGCTCGACCAGCCCGAAGACCGGCGTCTCGACCAGCGAGCGCGCCTGTTTCAGGCCCGGATCGTCGAAGCAGTTGATGACGAAAGCGTCGAACCCTTCCCTGTCGGCGGCGGCGATCGTATCGGTCACAGCGCCGCTGAGCAGATGCTCGTAATAGGGGTTGCGATGATACTCCATGCCGCCGATGCCCAGCGTCAGGCCCGTCTTCGGCGCCCGAAAATGTAATTCGGTGTCGGCGTTCAGCACCGGACGGCAGCAATTCTCGATATTGGCCACCGAGCCCGCTAGATACTCAGCCGGTACGGGGATGATATTGACCACGCATATCTTCACGGGGGTCTCTCCTTACGGGGTCAGCACGACCTTGATCGCACCGGCGGCGCGGTCGCGAGCGACGTCGAACGCCTCGGCCGCAGCATCGAGCGGCAGGCGGTGGGTGATCAGGCTTGTCGCGATCTTCGGATTGCGCGCCAGCATCGCCGCGGCGATGTCGATGTCACGGACGGCGCCGTTGCGCGCATAGCTGGCCGACCCGATGACCCGCAGCTCCTTGCCCGAAACCTCGAACGCAGGCAGCGTCAGCCCCTCCCAATAGGTGGCGAGCATCAGCAACGTCGCGCCGGGACGGCAGAGGCGGACCGCATCGGCCATAGACCCGGAGGTGCCGGCGCATTCGATCACCAGATCATACTCGCCGCTGGGTTCAAGCGCGGCGCCGAGGATTTCGCCGGCCCGGCGTTGCGCGTCGTGGCGTGCGGAAAGCGCAACGTCCTGGGTTATTTCCTTCGCCACCGCCACGGCGCAAAGGCCGATCGAACCGCCTCCGATGACGGCGACCCGATCACCGGCCTTGAGCCCGGTCATGGCGACGCCGTGCACCGCCACGGCTAGCGGCTCCGCCAGGCAGGCGTCGGCGGCAGAGAGGCCGGACGGCAGCGGCACCAGACAACGCGCCGGGACGATCACCTCGTCGGCCATGCCTCCGTCACGCCCGACGCCGATGGTCGCTGCGAAGGAACCGATCACGCAATGATTGTAGTTGCCCGACACGCAGGCCGGGCACGTGCCGCAGATCGCCAGCGGCTCGATCGCGACCGGCGTCCCGTTCTCGGTGACGCCCGCGATTTCATGACCGAAGGTCGAGGTCATCGGGAAGCCGGCCGTCACGAGATGCAGGTCGGAACCGCAGATGCCCGCCGAGGCGACCTTAACACGCACGCCCTCGCCAGACGGGCGGTCGACCTCGACCAGATGGATGTGCCCCTCGGCGCAGCGGACCGCTCTCATATTCTTCCCCTTGGACTGTTCGTTCGATCTATCTAGGACAAACGGTAAGCGAAATCGCCGTCTATTTCTTCTCCGGCTCGGCCGGTTTCTCTTCGGGTTTGTCCACCGGTTTGTCGTCCTTGGCATCCGGTTCTTCGGGCCCCAGGAAGAACAGGTTGCGCAGGAAGCCCGGAGCGAAGATCGAGAGCGCATTGACCGACACGCTGGGGTCGTTGGTCGTGCCGTTCACGGTATAGGTCCAGCCGAACAGACCGCCACGGTTGCCGCCGGTCAACAGGTCCCCCACCAGCGGGATCGAGGCGACAATGCGGTTGAATGTATCGACCGGCACGACCGTGCCCTTCAGCGCGACCGTGTCCTTGTCCTGGTCGACATCGCCCTCGAAGCTGATGCCGAGCGTGCCGGCGGCGCGCCCGTCGCGGAACGAAATCGTGCCGTTCGCATATTCGATCCCGGATTCCAAATGATCGAAACCCATGCCTTGGCCGGACAATAGATCGACCAGACCGGTCGGCGAGATGGCGTTGACCAGCCGCGCCATGATCGGCGCATCGGTCATGCGGAATTCCTTCATGTCCAGCGAGCCGGTCGTACGCCACGGTTCCTTCGAGGTGTCGGTCGTGCCGTCGATCCTGAGGATACCGCCGCGCACGCCGCGCGTCAGCCCGAGCGCGGCCAGGGTCAGGCCGGCATCGTCCGCCGAAACGGTCAGCGTGCGCCCGTCGCCGCCGGGCAGATAGGTGAATGTCAGCGGCCCGCCGGCCGTCGCCTTGAGATCGGCGCGATCCAGCCGGCTTCCGCTCATGGTCGCGGTGCCTGAAACCTTGTCCAGATGCGCCTCGGCGCCGGTCAGCACCGTGTCGAGCAAAAGCTTCAGGTCCAGTCGCGGGGTATGGACCGGCGGCGCACCGTTGCTTTTCGCTGCGATCAGCGGCGCGGCATCGAACTTCGCTCCCCCGATCGTCAGCGAATAGGCGTGGGCGTCGCCGGCCTTCGCCTCGGCAAGCAGCGTGAAGTCATTGCGGGGAGTCGTGACACGGGTGAGATGCGCCCGCTGGAAGACGTCGTCCGGACCCAGGTCGATGTCGCCGTCGACGGTCAAATCCTTGCCGGCAATGTGCAGGCGCGGAATATGTGCGAGCGTATCGCCCTTGAAGACAAACGACACATCCGCCGTCGCGGCGTCACCGGCCGCCTTGCGCAACGCGATCTTATCCACGGTCAGCTCGGCGGCGGCAATATCGGCATTCAGGTCCAATGTGGTCACGTGGTCACGATCGATCGCGACGGCGCCCTTGACCCCGACCTTGCCCTTCAGCCCGACAAGGTCCGGCAGGTTGAAGGCCAGCGCGGTGCGCTGGGCGTCGTCGGCATCGGCCTGGAAGGTGATGTGGCTGCGCGTTTTATCGGCCTGCAGGAAGGATTCCTTCCAGTCGAGTGACATCGGAACGCCCGCCAACTTCGCAGTGCCGTTCAACCGCATGCCGGCCTTGTCCAGTGCGATATCGAACTTGCCGTCATCGACGGCGCGCGTACCGATCACATCGGCCGCCGAAACATCGTCCAGCGTGCCCTTCGCGCTGAGCTGGATTTGGCTGAACAGCAAAGTCCTGATCAGCGGGAAAGAAAACTTGGCCTGCAGCTCGGCCTTGCCGCCAACGCCTTCCGGCGCGAGACCGAGATCGTGTGCATAGCCCAGCGGCTTCATGTCCAGCGTCGCCAGCGCACTTTTCAGTGGCCCGGCCAAGGTCAGGTCGATGTCGATATTGCTTTGCCCCTGGTCCAGGTTAGTCAGCACGGCGCTGCCCTTCGACAGGGCCAGCGCACCCAGTTGACCCGTGTCGAGCGACAGGGCCATGCGCCCGCCATCGAACGTCGCATGACCGTCGATCCCACGGATGGGCGGCAAGGGTGAAAAATAATGGACCTCCAGCCCCGTGTAGTCGAACGTGCCGGTGACGCTGGTGGTCTCGAGCGAGGTGGGATCACCGCGCTTCCCGATGCCGACGACATGCAGGCTGCCCGACGTGATCACACCGTCAGGAATATTGGCTGTGACCCAGTCCCGTCCGCCGACCGCGATGCCGTGCGGCCACAGCGCATCGAAACGCGCCAGCGGAATGGTAGAGACGTCGAGCTGGCTGTCGATCGCCACGTTCTCGCCTTCGAAATTGGCCGAGCCCTTCACCGAAAGCTTTGCGTCGCCGAAATCGACCGCCATGCGATCCAGCACCAGAACCTGCGGCGCACCGGTGAAGTGCGCTTTCACATCCAGCGCGCGCACCACGACCGGGCCGCTATAGAGCTTCGGCAAGACGATCATGCCGCCTTTTGCCCCCGACAGCTCGACATCGCCGGATATCAGGCTGCCGGAATCGTCGATGACCGCGTTCGCGTGACCGGATACCGGAATGGCGAATGGCGCCAACGGCGAAAGTGCGGCAGCGAACGGCGCGGCCGCGGCGGCGTCGAAGCCGTCGATATCAACCGATATGTAATTCCGGCTTTCGCCCAGCGTGTGACGTGCTCGGGCGAACAGATGGGCCGGGTGCTGCGGCAGATCCAGCGCGATATCGACCTTGCCGGTGGTTGTGCGAGCATCTCGCGCAAGGTCGATATCGACATTGGGCGCGGACCATTGTCCGCCCGTTTTCTGGTCGTCCACCGTGATGCGTCCGGCCAGGAGATGGACCCGCCGCAGCCGGCCGAGAGACCCCTTGTCACTTGGCCGCTCGATGAAACTCTGAAGAAGAGCGACGAAGTCGGCGCTCGCGGTGGTTGCTCCTTGCTGCTGCTGCCCGACGCGCAGGGAGAAATGGTCGTCCGGGTCGCGGATGATGGTGATTTCGGGATGTCGGATATCGATCTCGATGATAGAGAAACGGCCGAACAAGAGATCGCGCGCGGAGATGCCCAGCATGCCGTCACTGAACGCGCCGACCGCCGCCCCGCCCTCGCCGACAATGCTGACACCCTGGAACTGTACGCCGACCACCGGGCGGAAGCCGTGCCATTCGATCCGCGCGTTGGTGACATGCGCGACAAAGCCGAGATGGGCATTCTTGATCGCGTCTTCGAGATAGTCGCCGAGATATCGCGAATCCAAAGGGGCGCTGGACAACCGCCAGACCGCCACCGCGGCAACCACCAACAGGCCGCCGACGGCGATCCCGACAATCTCAAGCAAAATACGCGCGATGCGATATATCATGTAACCGTATAGCCCGCGCTCGCGCGTCCCAGTCATACCAACCCAATGATCACAATTTCGCCAGCCATTCTACCTCATACGATCGACCCCCTCCTTGTCAGGCGGGGAGAAGAGCGTTGGACAGAGCGCGCCGAAGACAGCGGCGATCCCCTGCTCAAGGGGTTCGCCGCTGAAGCGCTGGCGGACGGATCGATCGGCTCCTTGCTGCGGGCCACGTTCGGGAACAGTCCCTTCCTAACCCAGGAGCTGGTCTCCAATATCGGCTTTGTCCGTGAAATTGTCGAATTCGGCCCCGACCGGACGTTCGAAACGCTGATGTCCGACCTTAGCGCTTTACCGGTCACGAAGCTGCCGACGCCGGCCGTCATGAAGGCGCTGCGACAGGCGAAGCGGCGCACGGCGCTGCTGACCGGGCTTGCCGATATCGGCGGTCTATGGCCGCTGGAATCGGTGACCGGCACGCTCAGCCTGGTCGCCGAGACGACGCTGCGGCAGGCCGTCGCCCACCTGCTGTCCACGCCGCCGTTCGCCAAGCTGCCGAGCAACGGCGACGGGCTGATCGTGCTGGGCATGGGCAAGCTCGGCGCCCACGAGCTCAACTATTCCAGCGATATCGATCTCGTCATTTTCTACGACGATACGCAGTTCAAGGACCTGGATGCCGGGTCCGATTTCGTCCGGCTGGCGCGCGCACTGGTCAGGCTGATGGAGGAGCGGACCGGCGATGGTTATGTCTTCCGGACCGATCTGCGCCTGCGCCCCGACCCGGCGGCGATGCCGCTTGCGGTCTCACTATCTGCGGCGGAGATCTATTACGGCAGCCTCGGCCAGAACTGGGAGCGCGCCGCTATGATCAAGGCACGGCAGCTGGCCGGAGACCCCGGCGCGGGCGAGGCGTTATTCGCCTTCCTGCGCCCCTGGATCTGGCGCCGCAGCCTGGATTTCGCGGCGATCGAGGACATCCATTCGATCAAGCGGCAAATCAACCGCCACATGCTAAAGCCCGGTGAGGCCGGCCTGCTCGGTTATAACGTCAAGCTTGGTCGTGGCGGGATTCGCGAGATCGAGTTCTATGCCCAGACGCAGCAACTGATCTTCGGCGGCCGCGATGCGACCCTGCGGGTTCCCGGCACGTGCGACGCCCTGCGCGCCCTGGCTGCGGCCGAACGGATCGAGCCGGCGGCGGTCGACGAAATGACCGCCGCCTATCGCTTTCTGCGGACGGTCGAGCATCGTCTGCAGATGGTCGACGACCAGCAGACCCACAGTCTGCCCTTGACGGACGAAGGCATGGACCGGGTTGCCGCCTTTATGGCCTTTCCCGACCGGCACGCCTTCGCAGAGGCATTAGAGGCGCATACGAGCCACGTGCATGAGCGATTTTCCGCCTTGTTCGGGAAATCGCCGTCATTGTCGGGACCGGGCAGCCTGGTCTTCACCGGGGTTGAGGACGATCCGGAGACGCTGAAAACCCTGACAGGGCTCGGTTTCCGGAACGCGCCGGCTGTCGCGGGGGCGATCCGCGGTTGGCATCACGGCCGGCACCGCGCCACCCGCAGCGAGCGGGCGCGGGAGATCCTGACCCGACTGACCCCGGATCTGCTGGCAGCGTTGGGCAAGACGGCAGAACCGGACGCTGCCTTCATGCGGTTCGACGCTTTCCTGTCAGCGATCCCCGCCGGCGTCATGGTGCTGTCGCTGCTGGCGGAGAATCGTGGCCTGCTAGGGCTGGTCGGCCGGATCATGGGTATGGCGCCGGCGCTCGCGGAGCAGCTGGGTCATATGCCCGGCCTGTTCGAAGAACTGCTCGTGCCCGATTTCTTCGCGCCGCTGCCCGATACCGCCGCGCTCGACACCGATCTCGATCGCGCTTTGGCGCTGGCCGGCGACTACGAGGACACGCTGGTCCGACTGCGCCGCTGGGCGGCAGGCCGCAAGTTCCAGGCCGGCGTGCATGTGCTGGAATCGATCAGCGACGGCGAAGAGGCGGGCCGGTTCCTGGCGGCCATCGCCGAGACCGCTCTCGCGCGCCTGACACCGCTGGTCGAGACCGAGTTCGCGACTAAGCACGGTACGGTCCCCGGCGGCGCGTTCGGCGTTGCCGCGTTCGGCCGGCTGGGTGGCCGCGTCATGTCGTTCTCGTCCGATGTCGATCTGGTGACCATTTATGATGCGCCGATGGAGGCAGCGTCGGGCGGTGACCGCATGCTCGATGCTCCGCATTACTATATCCGCCTGACCCAGCGGCTGATCTCCGCGATCACCTCTCCGATGGCCGAGGGACGGCTCTATGAGGTGGACCTCCGCCTGCGGCCCTCGGGCGAGGCCGGGCCGGTCGCCGTAGCGCTCAGCGCCTTCAAGGCCTATCACGCGAAAGCCGCCTGGACTTGGGAGCATATGGCGCTGACCCGCGCCCGCCCGATCGCCGGACCACCGAAATTGGCGGCGCAGATCGAAACGGCGATTAAGGACACGCTGACCTCGCCGCGCGACCCGGCAAAACTGCTGGCCGACGTCGTCGACATGCGGCGGCGCATCACAGAGCAGCACCCGTCCCGTAGCCGCTGGCGCCTGAAATATGCCGCAGGCGGGCTGGTCGATATCGAATTCGCCGTACAGTACCTATTGCTGCGTGAAGGTCATGCCCATCCCGATCTGCTGACCACCGAAACGGCGGAAGCGATCGCCCGGCTGGCTGCGAAAGGGATCATTTCGACCGATGCGGCCGCCGACCTGGCGCGCGCGGTCAGGCTGTGCTGGCGGGTCCAAGGGCTGATCCGGCTGACGACGAACGGCGTGTTCGAGCCAGAGAAGGCGCCGGCGGCAATCAAGGCCATGCTGGCGCGCGAGATCGGCCACGCAACCGGCGTGCCCCCCGATCGCAGCGTTGACTTTGAGCAGGCCGAAACCATACTCGACGACATTCTCGCCGCGTCCCGCCGCCGCTATGACGAAATCGTTGCCGCCCCGGCCGGGCCCACCCAATGAGGTTCCGATGACTCTCGCCGCCGGCGCCAAGGCCCCCGATTTCACCCTGCCGACCGACGGCAACGGTAGCGTCACCCTGTCCAAGCTGAAAGGGGAGGCCGTGATCCTGTATTTCTATCCCAAGGACGACACGACCGGCTGCACCGCCGAGGCCTGCAGCTTCCGCGACAGCGAGGCCAGTTTCCGCGGCGCCAAGACCAAGGTGATCGGCATATCAAAGGACTCGGTCGCCGCGCACGACAAGTTCAAGAAGAAGTACGGGCTGCCTTTCACGCTGGCGTCGGACAAGGACGGCCATGTCTGCGAGGATTACGGCGTATGGGCCGAAAAGAGCATGTACGGCCGCACCTATTTCGGCATCGTCCGCACCACTTTCCTGATCGACAAGGACGGCGTCATCCAGCGCGTCTGGAACAAGGTGAAGGTCGCCGGTCACGCGGCCGAAGTGCTGGCGGCGGCGGAAAGGCTTTAATCCGCCCCCTGCTGCACCTTCTTCTCCGCGCCGGCGGCGCCCGAGGCGGCACCCTTGCCGAACGGTTCCAGGTGGATCGAGACCTTCTCGATATCGCCTGAGAACCTGCCCTGGCCGGCATAATCCTCCGTCACCGCCGTACCGGTGTCTGAGCCGATATCGAGGGTTTCGCCGAGCCCGGCATAAATATTGATCGTCTTTTCGACCCGGCCGCGTGCGACCTCCTTGCCATCGACGCTGATCCGCATCAGCCCGCCCTTGCCGATCCCGCCGCCATCGGAATCGAAGTCGTAGCGCAGAGTCGCCTTGCCGGCCGGCAGTACCTTGACTGCGGCGATGCGGTACTGCTCGCCCGGCTCCTGCGAGAAAGCCTCGTACGCAACCGGTTTGCCGTCCTTCAGGTAGAAAGCCCAACCACCGAACCAGCTGCCACCGGCGGCGATGACGCCCGTCGTTCCGGCCCTGGGCACGGTGATGTCGGCGGTGATGCTGAACGACCGCCCGACGAAGCTCGGCCCCGTCAACTCGCTGACGCTGACGTCCTTGCCCCAGTAGGTGAAGTCGGTCGCCTTGTTCATATGCTCGACCCTGTCAGGTACCGAGCGGGCGACGCCGTAGCGGTCATCGAGCGGGAAGACGTTGTTGCGCTCCGCCTCCTTCCACCACAGATCCTGCAGCTGTTTCAGCCTTTCGGGCTGCGCGGAGGCCAGGTTATGCGCCTGGCTGTAGTCGTGCGTGAGGTCGTAGAGCTCCCAGGTATAGTCCTTGGCGGCGTCGCCCGGCGGCGTATAGGTACTCCAGGGCATGCGGCGCGGCACCGTGTTGGCAAGCCAGCCGTCCTGATAGATGCCGCGATTGCCGATCATCTCGAAATACTGGGTGGTGTGCCGCGCTGACGCTTTGGCGTCGCCGAAGCTGTAGAGCAGGCTGACGCCGTCGACGGGCTGCTGCGCCGCGCCGTTCACCTCCGTCGGCATCTGGACGCCCGCCGCCTCCAGCAGTGTCGGCGCGATGTCTACTACGTGGCCGAACTGGGTGCGAAGCCCGCCCTTGTCCTGGATATGGCCCGGCCACGATACCACCATCCCGTTGCGCGTGCCGCCGAGATGCGATGCGACCTGCTTCACCCACTGGAACGGCGCATTCAGCGCCCACGCCCAGGCCGCCGGATAAAGCTCGTAGCTGTGCGGCCCTCCCATGACATCGAGCGTCCTGGCAGTGCGGACGGGATCGTATTCGACCTTGTTGCCCAGCATGCCGATCTCATTCAAGGTACCTTTCGGCGTGCCCTCACCGCTGGCACCGTTGTCGCCCTCGATGAAGACGATCAGCGTGTTGTCGAGTTGCCCCATGCGTTGGAGCTCGTCCAAGATACGGCCGAACTGCGCATCTTGATAGGATAGCTCGGCGGCGAAGACCTCCATAAACCGCGCGTCGACTGTCTTTTCGGCCGGGCTCAGCGAATCCCAGGCCGGCAGTTGTTCGGGCCGAGGGGTCAACGCAGCATCGGCAGGAATAACACCTGTCTCCTTCTGCTTGGCGAATGTCAGCTCGCGCTGCCTGTCCCACCCACCGTCGAACTTACCCTTGAATTTGGCGATCCAGTCTTTCGGCGCCTGATGTGGCGCGTGAGCAGAACCAGGGGCGTAGTACATGAAGAAGGGCTTGTTCGGTCCGTTGGCCTTCTGGTTGTGCAGCCAGCGGATCGCATCGTCCGCCAGGTCCTTGTCCAGCGTCTGGGTCGCGTCGGCCAGCGGCCCGGTTACCGGTGTCGTGTTGCGATAGAGCTTGGGCGTCCATTGGTCGGCGTCGCCGCCAAGGAAGCCGTAGAAATATTCGAAGCCCAGGCCGGTCGGCCACAGATCGAACGGGCCGGCGGGGGATTCCTGCCAGTGCGGCGTGTTGTGGTGCTTGCCGAACATGGCGGTGTTGTAACCGTTGTCCTTCAGTATCTCGGCAACAGTCGCGGCGCTGCGCGGAATGATCGACCAGTAGCCAGGGAAGCCGGTGGCGGAATCCACGACCGTGCCGGTCGCGACGGCGTGGTGGTTGCGCCCGGTCAGCAGCGCGGCGCGGGTGGACGAGCACATCGCGGTGGTGTGGAACGAAGTGTATTTGAGGCCACCGGCGGCAAGGCGCTCAAGATTCGGCGTTGGGATCGGACCGCCGAAGGCGCTGGCGGCGCCGAAACCGACATCGTCGGTCAGCACCAGCAGGATATTGGGCGCGCCGGCCGGAGCGGTCACAGGCTTGGGCCAGGCTGGCTTCGCATCGGCGATGGTCGGCGCAATCGTGCCGGCGAACGGCTCCGGCGGGCGCGGCAGGACAGTTCCGCTCTGAGCGGGTGGAGCCGCGGCTGGGGGCGCGACCGCGGACTGCGCCGATCCGACGAGACCGATTGCCGCGACCATAGCCAGCGCCATGCCGACGATTTTTTTCATTCCCGCTTCTCCCGACCGCCGTGCCGGTTTCACAGCGCGACATGGAACAATTTCTTGCTACTCTTGGATTCTATTTCCGGTACAGCCGGTTCGCGGCCGAAGCAAGCCGCGAAATGTCTCCGCCCCCAGAGAGGTCATTACGATGAACGAAAACAGGCTTGGACCCCGCGCATTCTTCGCCGCGCTGGCGATTGCCGCTTCCACACTGCTGGGCCTTGCCGCCACGGCGCAGGCCGACGACGCCCAGCCGACGCTTTATCACGTGCTCGAAAGCACATTCGGATGTGGCGATCCCAGCGTCACGCGCATGCTGACCGATCCGGGCGAAACGCGACGGTCGAACTCAAACTGGCTGCGGAACACGATTGCGAGCGGGCGCTGCGTCACGATCACGCCGCGCAGCCCGTGGAAGCTGGTGAGTCAGGATAACGGCGTCGCGCTGATGGAATATGCCGGCACGGTCGGTGCGCCCGGCTCCTATTACATCGCCGTCAACGAGTTGGTCGACGCCGTCGGCAAACACCCCGGCGAGGGCGTGCCGGCGCCCGCGCCTGGACAGTCCAATGCCGCCGCGAACAGTGCGACGCCGCAGGGCAGCACGACTTCGGAAACCGCGCTGGCGCCGAGCTTCCCCGACAACGGCGCGGCGGCTCAGTCGGCAATGCCGCACGGCAACTGGAGCACCCTCGACGTCATCCTGCTGCTGGTCGCGATCTCAATCGCAGGCGTAGTAGGCTATGTCGTGGGCCGTAATACCCGCGACTAGCCGACTTGGCCTGGAGGCAATGAAGGCCGATTACTTGTCGAGGTAGTCGGCCCACTCCACGATCTTGCCGTCTTTCACGACGAACACGCCGGCGACGGGAAAAGCCTGATCCGGCTTGCCGGGGACCTTCATCGTGTCGACCCGCTTGTTGAGCACAACCGGCCCATGGACCGTGGTGGACAGCGTCTTCACCGTCAGCGAGGTGCCCGGCGTCATGAAGCTCTTAAAGGCGGCGCCGACAGCCTGCGGCCCGACGACAGCGGGCTGATCCTCAACCATGCGCACCGACGCCTTGTCGGCCAGAAAAGTGACGGCCTTGTCCGGGTCGTTCCAGGCGGCGATAAAGTCGTTCACCACCTTGACGTTGGCCTTCTCTGTGGCGGTTTCCGCAGCAACCGCGCGGGTCGCCAGACCAGGCGCGGAGATCGCGACGATCGCTGCCGCGGCAAGCAGGGTACGCCGGGCGAATATGCCGAAGTCTTCCATCTGAACCTCCCTTGTCTCTCGAGATTTTGAAAATTGCCCACGGACTGTAACCGGCGCCTTGGCCGCTGCAAAGCAATACCGGAGCAATTCGCCGGTTGGGCTGTTTCACTCAATAAGCGCTCCAACATTTTTGCAATGCAGCAATCCGATAGCTTGCTAACTATCAGCTAGCTACCATCTCCAGACTGTCCATGCCGAACGAGGTTCGGCCGCGTACCGGACCGCACAAAACCCACATGGCTTTCACCCCTCGTCGACACGCCCCCGGAACCGCGCCCAACAAGGCGATGATCAGCATCGTGACGATGGGCGCGACCATCATGCAGGTGCTGGACACGACGATCGCGAACGTCGCCTTGCCCCACATGCAGGGGAGCCTGGGCGCGACACAGGACCAGATCGCATGGGTGCTGACCTCCTATCTCGTCGCTGCCGCCATCGCGACGCCCGTCACCGCCTGGCTGGCGTTGCAACTTGGTCGCACGCGGCTGTTCACCCTCGCGCTGGCCGGCTTCACCGGCGCGTCCATGCTGTGCGGCATCGGCACGACACTCCCGGAAATGGTGCTGTTCCGCCTGATGCAGGGCGTCTTCGGCGCGGCCCTGGTGCCACTGTCGCAATCGATCCTGCTGGACACCTATCCCCGCCACGAAGTCGGCAAGGCGATGGGTATGTTCAGCATGGGCGTGATGGTCGGCCCGATCCTGGGGCCGATCGTCGGCGGCTATCTGACCGATCAGCTGAGCTGGCGCTGGTGCTTCTACATCAACGTACCGCTGGGCATCGTCGCGATCCTGGGCGCCATCGCCTTCATCCCGGAAACCACCAAGGCGACCGGTCGCAAGCTCGACTGGATGGGCTTCGGATTCCTCAGCCTTGCGGTCGCCAGCCTGCAGCTGATGCTGGATCGCGGCGAGCAGAAGGGCTGGTTCGAGTCGACCGAGATCCTGGTCGAACTCGCGCTGATGGCGTTCGGCTTCTACATGTTCATCGCGCACAGCGCGACGACACGCCGGCCGTTCTTCGACGTGCGCCTGTTCAAGGACCGGACCTTCCTGTTGTCCAACGTGATCATGACGCTGATCATGCTGGTCTATTACGGCTCGATGGCGCTGACGCCGCAAATGCTGCAAGGCGAGCTCAACTATCCGGTGCTGACCGCGGGCCTGGTGATGGCACCGCGCGGCATCGGTACGATCATGGCGATCCTGGTGGTCGGCCGGGTCAGCAAATGGATCGACACTCGGGTGCTGATCGGATTCGGCTTGGCCCTGAGTGCGCTCTCGCTCTACCTGATGTCCGGCTGGTCACTGGCTGTAGGCCCTAAGGAGATTATCCTGCTCGGCCTGCTGCAGGGCGCCAGTATCGGTTTCATCAACGTGCCGTTGACGACCAACGCGTTCACCACCTTGGACGCCGACCTGCGCACCGAGGCGAGCGGCTTCTATAATCTGATGCGCAATATCGGCAGTGCCGCCGGCATCTCGATCACATCGGCCATCCTGGTCAGTTCGGCCCAGGTCAATCATGGCTATCTGACGGAGTACTTCACCCCGTTCAAGCCGATCCCGAGTCTGCCGGGCATGAGCAAGGACGCGGCGATGGCATTCCTGAATGCCGACATCACCCGCCAAGCGATGATGGTCAGCTACATCAACGTCTTCATGATGCTGGCGGTGCTGTGCGTGGTCATCATCCCGGTCGTGCTGTTCCTGCATGTGCCGCGCTTCCAGCCGGCCGGGGGCGCGCCGCACGTGATCGGGGAATAGCGCCGAACCGGGTCGCTGCGACAAGATTCCATGCGCCCCGGCGCTGGCGGCTCGGCGAACCGCGGTCATATACATTACGCAGCGACGGGCTCTCCGCCGCCGCGATCAATCAAGCAAATCTCAGGGCGAAGACTGCGCATCGGTATTGGTCCGACGCTTGAGCAGCGCTTCGACCTGCGTCCGATACGAGTAGCTGAGATGACCGAAGCCGTTCTCTCCACACGCCCGACCGCCGACACGCCGCCGCTGGGCGTCGTTGCGGCTGAACTGTCGCTGGCCTTGGGCGGCTTCGCTCTGGGTACGGGCGAGTTCGCGTCGATGGGGCTGCTGCCCGACGTGGCGCACAGCGTAGATGTCTCAATCCCGGTCGCCGGACATATGATCAGCGCCTATGCGCTGGGCGTGGTCATCGGTGCGCCGATCCTGGCCGCGACCTTCGCAAGGGCGCCGCGCCGGGCGATGCTGATCGGGCTGATGGTTGTCTTCGCGCTGGGCAATCTGGCGAGCGCCGCTGCCAACTCATACGGCACCATCGTGACCGCGCGATTCATCGCCGGCCTGCCGCATGGCGCCTATTTCGGCATCGCGTCGCTGGTTGCCGCCTCGCTCGTACCGCCCAACAAGCGGGCGCAGGCTGTCGGGCGGATGATGCTGGGCCTCAGCGTCGCCAACGTGCTGGGCGTGCCGTTCGCGACCTGGATCGGCCAGCTGGCCGGGTGGCGCGCCGCGTTCGGCGTTGTCGCTGCATTGGGGTTCGCGACAGCCGCCCTTTGCCGTCTCTCGCTGTGGACCATGCCGGCGGCGACGGGTGCAAGCCCACTGACGGAGCTTGGCGGGCTTCGCCGACCACAACTTTGGCTGACGCTCGGCATAGCTGCCGTTGGGTTCGGCGGCACGTTCGCTATCTACAGCTACATCACCCCGACGCTCACCATCGTCACTGGGATGCAGGAATCGTCGGTGCCTCTGGAACTATCGGTCGTCGGGATCGGCATGGTCTGCGGCAGCCTGTTCGGCGGCTGGTTGGCCGATCGCGGAATCATGCGCGCCATCGGTGTGATGCTGCTGCTGGACGCGATCGTGCTGGCCGCGTTCTGGATCAGCCCGCATTCGGTCGTCGCCGTTACGATCAACATGTTCATGATCGGCTTTGCCGGCCTGGCCATCGGCCCGGCACTGCAGACGCGCCTGATGGACGTGGCGGCGAATGCCCAGAGCCTGGCGGCCGCCCTCAACCACAGCGCCTTCAACGTCGCGAATGCGCTGGGCGCGTATCTGGGCGGCCTGTCCATCGCTGCTGGTTTCGGCTGGACGTCGACCGGCCTGTTAGGTGCGCTGCTTGCGTTTGGCGGGTTCGGCGTGTTCCTGGCATCGCTTACGTTGGAGCGGCGCACGCAAGCTCTCTGACCTGCGTGGCGTTCGCGTGCGTTCAGGGCCGCTGTTTGCGTATCTAATAGCTATGCAGCCCCTGAGTCTCCGGTTAGACGGGACTGTCGGTGGATCCACCTTAAGGGCTGGTGATAATGGATGGGGCCTGCTTCATTGAATCGCTGGACAGTCTGCCTTTCGTCCCGCTGGAGCGCATCGTCGGCGATGGTTGGCTGCTGGTAATCGCACCGCATCCGGACGACGAAACCCTGGGCTGCGGCGGCTTGATCGCCCAGGCGCGGTCGGAAGATCGCGAGGTCCGCGTTATCGTCCTCAGCGACGGGACCGGCTCGCACCCCAGGTCGCGGGAATACCCGCCGGATCGGCTGTGCGCCGTCCGGCAGCAGGAATCGATCGCGGCGCTCGGAACTTTGGGGGTCGATCGGCCGAATATTTATTTCTTCGACGTCAAGGATGGTGCGGTCCCGACATCGGGCGGCGAGGTGACTGCCATCGCCCGGCAGATTCTGTCCATTATTCGATCGATGAGCGACCGGCCCGACGGCCCCGGTACGATTGCCGTCACCTGGCGAGACGATCCGCACCCGGATCACAGAGCGGCCTATGCCATCGCGCATCAAGTGCATCTATGGGTGCCGTCACTGAAGCTGATCGAATATCCTATTTGGGGCGCCTATGCGTCCGGCGATACAGGGTTCGGTGCTGATGTGAGCGGCTATCGGCTGGATATTGCCGGGCAGGCCGCACTCAAGCACCGGGCGATCCTGCTGTATCGATCGCAGGTGACCGGCATGATCGACGACGATCCCGCCGCCCATGCCCTGCCCGAACGCTTCCTTGAGCGTTTCCGTCGCCCGTACGAGGTGTTTCTGGACCTGCCCCACCAGGAGAGCCCTTGGCAGATCATCCGCTCGATCCATCAGATTCTGCTGGTCGACGGTTACACACTTCCCGCCCGCTTACCGCATTTCGTCACCAACAACGCCGCCGAACTGCAGGCGCTCTATCCGGCGGCGACGTATCGGCTGTGGGACGGCCACGCGCTTCGTACAATGATTGCCGAGCATTTCGAGCCGGAGGTGCTGGCTGCTTTCGATCTGATGCGCCCCTATGCCTTCAAGGCCGATCTCGGGCGCTACTGCCTGCTCTATATTTTCGGCGGTCTGTGCGTGGATCTGGCGGTTCGTCCCATCGACACGATCAAGCCGCCGCCGGGCGTCGGATTGGCGTCGTTCAAAGACGGTGATATGGCGGTGTCCAGCTGGACTGCCGCCGTCAACGGCATCATCTGGACCGTTCCGGGACGACGCGAATTCCGCATCGCCATCGACTATATCGTCGAAAATTGTGCCCAAAGATATTACGGCGCCAACCCCCTTTATCCCACAGGCCCGGTCTTGTTCGGGCGCGCGCTGGCTGCGGCGCTGGCCGAGAAAAGGCAGCGGGACGATGCCGACGACCAATGGATCGGGTTATGGCGGTCGGTTACGCCGGGTAAAGTCCGGCAGAATGTCGTCTATATCGCGCCCGACTGCTCGCTGGTCGGCCTGTACGCGAAAACCGTCGGCGGTGACCAGGCGCATCTCGGAACATCCGGAACGAACAACTATAACCATTTCTGGCACAGCAGATCGGTCTATGGCGAACCGGTCAGCGTCTGGTCCTTCGATGATCCGGCGATCCAGCTGACCGAGCAGGCGCGACGCACCAACAGCGGTATCGCCGCGCGGCCCGAGGCCTCCGGCATCCTGACCTACGGACCCTATATCGACATGGCCCCCGGCGAATATCGCCTGACCATCTTGTTCGACAGGGACGAGGCGCTGCCACGCTTTGTCGTGGATCTGGTTTACGATCACGGCGAAATGTGGCTGTTCGAACATCGACAGGCGGCCGGGGTGATCGCCGACCGCATCGCGTTCACCTTTACAGTCTCCAACGCTCTGTCGTTCTTCGAATTTCGCCCGCAAGCCTATGGCCCGCTGACCGCGAAGATAACGCGCTTCCAGCTCGAGAAGATCGACGATCGGATGTGACTGAGGTCAGCCCACCGGCTGGGACGACTGCCGGGCCAGCGAATCCTTCAGATAGCCGGTCACGTGGCTGGCGATGATCTCTTGCTGCTCGCCGAAGAAGTGATTGGCGCCCGGCACCACCCGATAGTCGATGGCCAGCCCGCGCTGCTTGGAGATCTTCTCCGCCAGTTTGGCCACGGCCGGCTCGCTGACCAGGTCGTCCCTGTCACCCTGGATGATCATGCCCGATGACGGGCACGGCGCCAGGAACGTGAAGTCGTAGAGATTGGCCGGTGGCGACACGACGACGAAGCCGTCGAATTCGGGGCGGCGCATCAGGAGCTGCATGCCGATCCAGGCGCCGAAGGAGAAGCCCGCGATCCAGATGGCGCTGGCCTGCGGATTGTAGGTCTGCAGCCAATCGACGGCGGAGGCGGCGTCGTTCATCTCGCCCTCGCCTCGGTCATACTTACCCTGGCTGCGTCCGACGCCGCGAAAGTTGATGCGCAGCGTCGAGAAGCCAGCGGCAACGAAAGATTGGAACAGCGTGTAGACGACGCGATTGTTCATCGTGCCGCCATGCTGCGGATGAGGATGGAGAACCAATGCAATCGGCGCGTTCTCCGCCTTGTTGTG
>DATJHU010000038.1:0-5964 GCA_035493715.1 Alphaproteobacteria bacterium
CGGGCTTCTTCTCGCTGACCTGGGCGGGCGTGAACATCGCGGTCTTGCAGACGGTGACGCCGGTCCGTATGCGCGGCCAGGTGTCGGCAACCTATTTGTTCTTCACCAATATGATCGGCCTCGGCATTGGGCCGACGGCCATTGCCGCCTCGACCGACCATATTTTCCACCGCGACAGCGCCGTCGGCTGGTCGATCTCACTGGTCGGAACCGCCTCCATGGTCGTGGCTATCCTGATCCTATGGCTCGGCCGCCGCGCCATCGAGCGGCGGTTGATGGCGGTCAGTGTGCAGGGGGCTTAGCCCGGTCCCAACAGCGTCATATCCCCGGTCG
This sequence comes from Alphaproteobacteria bacterium, assembly GCA_035493715.1. Classification (GTDB taxonomy): domain Bacteria; phylum Pseudomonadota; class Alphaproteobacteria; order BOG-932; family Roseiterribacteraceae; genus BOG-932. Next base: position 334 of record DATJHU010000038.1, read on the forward strand.
ACACCAGCCAGTTCACATCGCGGCGCACGATCCGCCAACCCTCCGGCCGGCGTTCCCACTGGTCGATATATTCGCCGTTGGAATCGAGCCGCAGGTTTTCTTTCCCATTCCGGCCCTGATGGCGGGCCTGGACATAGGCGTTGCTGGTGCCCTTGTCGCCTTCGACGGTGATCACGATGCTGCCCAGCAGATGCTGCGACGGGCCGCAGCCGCCCAGGAAGTCGCGGAACTGCTTGGTCATCGCCGCGATGCCGGACTGCTCCCGGCCATCGCCGTAATTGAAGGTCACGTCGTCGGCGAACACCTCGTGGACTGCATCCCACTGGCGCCCGTCCAGTATGCGGGCAAAGCGGCCCAGCCCGTGCATGATCGCGCGTTCGTCCAGCAAGGTCTGCAGATCCATTCTCGTCCCCTTTGAAATTCCGCCTCGCGTTGCGCGCGGACAGTCGCTCGGATAGCATAGTTATTCTGTAACCGTCGGCTTGCGCCGCACGGATGTGGCGGGAAGCCGGTCGTCATCGAAGTTCAGGAAATTGCCAGTCTTGCAACCGCTCCCGCGAGCCCGCGCCATCGGCCTGCTGTTCGCCGTTGCTTCTTTTGCCGGTCCGGCGACGGCCGCGCAACTGCGCGTCGTTGCGGCTGAGAACGTTTACGGCGATATCGCGGCGCAGATCGGCGGCGACGCCGTTTCGGTTATCAGCATCCTCAATAATCCCGCTCAGGATCCGCATCTTTTCGAGGCTTCGGCGTCGGCCGCACGCGCGGTCGCGGACGCCGATCTGGTCATCTATAACGGCGCGAACTACGACCCGTGGATGCCCAAACTGCTCGCGGCTTCTCCCAGTGCCAAGCGCAAGGTCATTGTCGTGTCCGATATCGGCCATCTGCCGCCGGGCGACAATCCGCATCTGTGGTACGAGTGGTCCGCGGTTCGCGCAGCGGGCAATGCGATCGCACAGATCATGGCGAACGCCGACGGCGCCGGCAGCCCCGGCTATCTGGCGCGTGCGAAAACCTTTAGCGACAGCCTTCAGGCGATTGCCGATCTGGCTGCTGCGATGAACAAGAAATATGCCGGAACGCCGGTTGCGGCGACGGAGCCGGTGTTCGAATACATGGCACGTCACATTGGGCTCGATGTTCAGGATGCTGCCTTTCAGCGGGCGATCATGAACGGTACTGAGCCCGGAGCCCGCGATGTTGCGGCGTTCGAGGCTGACCTCAAAGGGCACCGGGTCAAGGTGCTGATCTATAACATGCAATCCTCGGGCAATCTGGTTCAGCGTATGCGGTCAATTGCCGAATTGGCCGAGGTTCCTGTCGTCGGCGTCAGCGAGACCGAGCCGCCGGATATGCGTTACCAGGACTGGATGCTCGGTGAGTTGAACGCGCTCGACGCGGCCTTGTCGAAGGGCGGCCCGTGACTGCCATCACGCTCGACAATGTCACGATCAGCCTCGGCAGCCGGCGCATCCTTTGGGATGTGACGCTGGATATCCTGCAGGGTGAGTTCATCGGCATGCTGGGCGCCAATGGCGCCGGCAAGACGACCTTGATGCGCGCCATATTGGGGCTGCTTCCGGTTTCCGCCGGCTCAATCACCGTGTTGGGCCATCCCGCGCGTACCGGAAATCGCGCGGTCGGCTACATGCCGCAAGCGAGTGCGGCCGTATCCGCGCGGATCAATGGCCGCGATTTTGTCGTTGCCGCCGCCAATGGTCACCGCTGGGGGAGTCCACTTCCGGCCCGTGATGACTATCGCGACGCTGATCGCGCGCTCGAGCTGGTGGGCGCTACGACACTTTCGAAACGGCCGCTTACGGAGCTGTCAGGCGGCGAGCGCCAGCGGCTCTTGCTGGCCCAGGCGCTGCTCGGCGGACCCAATGTACTGTTGTTGGACGAACCGCTGATCAGCCTCGATCCTAGCCGTCAGAGCGCCGTCATCGAACTGGTTCGTCGGTTGCAACGCGATCTCGGCATCACTGTCCTGTTCAGCGCCCACGAGCTCAATCCGTTGCTCGGTGCGCTCGACCGCGTGCTCTATCTCGGCAGCGGACAAGCTGCGCTCGGGCCGGTCGACGAGGTGATCACGGGGCCTGTGCTGTCCCGGCTCTACGGCTCACCGATCGAGGTGGTGCGGGTGAATGGGCGCATCTTCGTGATGTCCGGCCAGTACGAGGTGGAGCGCGGCGAGCATCTGCACGACGATGGCCACGATCATCATCATGATCACGACCACGGGCATCACCATGCTTGAGTACGATTTCGTCCGGAACGCGCTGGCGGCGGGCGGCGTGGTGGCCATCGTGGCGGGTGTCGTCGGCTTTTTCCTGGTGCTGCGCGGACAGACATTCGCCGGTCACGCGCTATCTCACGTCGGTTTCGCCGGCGCGACCGGTGCGGTGCTGGTCGGCATCTCGCCGTTCTGGGGGCTGATCGCGCTGACCTTGGCGGCGGGTCTTGCCATGGGCTTGCTCGGCGACCGGGTCAGCGGCCGCGACGTTGCCATCGGGATGGTCCTGTCGCTGGCGCTTGGCCTCGGTCTCCTGTTCCTGCATTTCTACACGTCGTTCGCGACCCGCGCGACGTCGTTGCTGTTCGGCAATGTCTTCGGCGTCGACCGGGGCACGGTCTATACGCTTGCCGCGCTCGGTATCGCATGTCTGGTTGCGCTGGCGGTTATCGCGCGTCCGCTGCTGTTCGTGACCTTGCAGCCCGAACTGGCGGAGGCACGGGGCGTCTCGCCGCGGCTGCTGTCCGTGCTGTTCATGGCAATCGCTGCCATCGCTGTGGCCGAGGCGGCCCAGATCGTGGGTGTGCTACTGGTTTTCACCCTCATGGTCGGTCCGGCTGCGGCGGCGCAGCGGTTGACCGCCGGTCTTGGTAGGGGCGTGCTGCTGACGGTGATCCTGGCGCTTGTGGAGACATGGCTCGGCATCGCGCTCGCCTATTACAGCGATTGGCCGACCAGTTTCTGGATAAGCTTCTTGAGTGGCTGCGCATATTTCGCCAGCCTGTCACCCGTACTGCTTACGCGGCGCGCGTAAGCCATCAATTTTCGGCTGAGGAGCCGACATCATGAAACGTTCGATCCTGTCAGCAGTTTTTTGCTGCACGCTCTCCTGTTTTGCCGCTTCAAGCGCACTCGCCGACCAGCGGCCTTTTACGGCCAAGGATCTGGCGACGCTGGATCGCGTCTCCGATCCCCGTGTTTCGCCTGACGGGCGCTACGTCGTCTACGATCTGCGGACCGTCCAGTACGACGAGAACCAGTCCACGCACTCCCTGTGGCTGGCCGATCTTGAAAAAGGCTCGGCGCCGCGGCGGCTGGCGGCATCCGACGGCGGCGCTACTACGCCGCGCTGGTCACCGGATGGGCACTGGATCTACTTCACCTCCGGCCGCGCGGGCGGAACCCAAGTATGGCGCACGGATATCGCAGGCAGGCAGGCCGCACAGGTGACCAAGCTGCCGCTCGATGTCGGCTCGTTCCGGATCGCGCCCGACGGCAGGCATCTGGTCGTGTCGGCGGCGGTCTTCCCAGATTGTGCCGACCTTGCCTGCACCAAGGGGCGCCTTGACGCCAAGGCGGCATCGAAGGCGACCGGGGTCCTCTATGACAAGCTGTTCATCCGCCACTGGGACGAGTGGGCAGACGGAACGCGCAACGCGCTATGGGTGCTGACGCTCGACGGGCAGGGCGCGGCAACCGCCGCGCCGGTGCCGCTGATGAAAGGCTTCGATGGCGATGCACCCACCAAGCCGTTCGGCGGCGACGAGGACTATGCCATCGCGCCCGACGGCGCGTCGCTCGTGTTCTCGGCACGGGCTGCCGGGCGGACCGAGCCCTGGAGCACCAATTTCGATCTGTTTCGCGTACCGCTCGACGGCTCCAAGGCGCCGGAGAATCTGACGCCGGGGAACCCCGCCTGGGATGCCGGACCGGTGTTCTCGCCGGACGGCACGAAACTGGCGTGGCGAGCGATGAAGCGTCCGGGCTTCGAGGCCGACCGCTACGGCATCATGGTGCGTGACCTCAAATCCGGCGCGACCCGCGAAATCGACCAGGGCTGGGACCGCTCGGCCGACAGCCTCGCCTGGTCGCCGGACGGAAAAACGCTCTACACGACCGCGGACGATGGCGGTCAGCTCAAGATTTTCGCCGTGGATGCTGCCACCGGCGCCGTCAAGCCGCTGACGGGCGACGGGCATGTCGCTTCGTTCGACATCGGCCCCAAATCCATCGTCTATGCCCGCGGCGCGCTGGATTCACCCGACCAGCTCTATTCGATCGGGCTCTCCGGAGGCCAACCGAACCAGATCACCCGTCATGACCTGGAACAACTGGCCGGCGTCGGCTTCGGCGCATACGAACAGTTCGCCTTCGCCGGGTGGAACGACGAAACAGTGCACGGCTACGTGGTGAAGCCGTTCGGCTTCAAGGCTGGGCAGAAATATCCGGTGGCGTTCGTTATCCATGGCGGGCCGCAATCGTCGATGGCCAATCTTTTTCACTATCGCTGGAACCCCGAAACACTCGCGGGCGCCGGTTTTGCGGTGGTGTTCATCGATTTCCATGGCTCGCCGGGCTACGGCCAGGCTTTCACCGATTCGATCTCGCAGCATTGGGGCGACCGGCCGCTGGAGGATTTGAGGAAAGGGTGGGAATTCGCCCTCGGCAAATATGCCTTCCTGGACGGCGGGCGCGCCTGCGCACTTGGCGGTTCCTATGGCGGATACATGGTCAACTGGATCGCCGGCAACTGGAAGGAACCGTTCAAGTGTTTGATCGATCATGACGGGCTGTTCGACAATCGCATGATGGCCTATTCGACCGAGGAGTTGTGGTTCTCCGAATGGGAGAATGGCGGCCTGCCTTGGGAGAAACCGGAGAATTACGAGCGCTTCAACCCGGTCGATCATGTCGCGAACTGGAGTGTGCCCGAACTGGTAATCCATGGCGGCCGAGACTTCCGCATCCCCGACGAGCAGGGAATCGCGGCATTTACCGCACTTCAGCGCAAAGGTGTGCCCAGCGAGTTCCTGTACTTCCCACAAGAAAACCATTGGGTGCTCAAGCCGCAGAATTCGGTCCAGTGGTACGGCGCCGTGATCGACTGGATGCGCCGCTGGACCGGCAAGTAAGGAATGCTTCGTACCATCTTTGCATAATCTGCAAAGATGGTGGTCGTCGGTTACCACTTATCGCATGGCTCCCGCTGGTATATGGGTGGCGGATGGAAGCACCTGCACGGTGCGGAAGTGGGAAGGGATTCTGACGATGAAGTTCGGTTTGTTCTACGAGCACCAGGTGCCGACACCCTGGGAAGAGGGGTCGGAACTGCGCGTCTATCAGGAGGCGCTGGACCAGGTCGAATTGGCCGACAAGCTCGGCATCGAATATGTCTGGGAGGTCGAGCATCACTTCCTGGAGGAATATTCCCACTCCTCCGCGCCCGAGGTTTTCCTCGCCGCCTGCTCGCAGCGCACCAAGAACATCCGCCTCGGCCACGGTGTCATGCTGATGTCGCCGAACTACAACCATCCGGCCCGCGCCGCCGAGCGCATCGCCGCGCTCGACCTGGTGTCCAACGGCCGCGTCGAATGGGGCACCGGCGAATCCGCCTCCGC
>DATJHU010000039.1:0-22670 GCA_035493715.1 Alphaproteobacteria bacterium
TCGTGACCGGCTCGCCGAAAACCTGTTCCAACGCGCCGTAGTCGACGGTCTGCGCACCAGCCGTACCGCCGTACAGCAAGGCGAGGAGGATGACACCTTCGCGCCTCATCGCCTTTTCACCATCATCGCAAAGATCGGGGAGATACGAACGCCTATGGTCTCGGCCAGTTTCGTATCCAGCGTGATCGCCACCCGCGGCTCGGCCGCGACCCACAGGACGCATGTCCGGTCGACAAGGCATTGCGGATCGGACGATATCGTCACGAGATGGCGGCGCGCGGCTTCAGCGACGATGGGGCCGGCGAGATGCCCGGTGCCCGGCATCAGCAGGAAGGCGTCGAAAGTTCCGGCCGTGCCGACGGCACCCGCAGGAACCGCCGTCGCGGCGAGATTTGCCGACCCCGGGCCGTCGGTCTTGCCAAGCGCCGCGGCCGTCGTCTGGGCCGCGACCGCCGCCCCCGCGTCCGCCGGATCGAAAAGAATCGCCACGCGCACATCGCCGACATGCGGAACGCCGTCGACGAATCCCAGCGTGTGGGCGATGGCGTCGAGTTCCGTAGGTGTAGGATCGGTGGGTGTCGGATCGGCGCGGCACTGATCGGATAGCGTGGCGAGGGCGAGCACCAGCAGGAGTGGTTTGAGCGAGGTTGGGAGCGGCGGGGGCCTTTTGCCCGATGTCATCGCGCCGTGCTTTCGATCACCCGCTCGGGCGGGACGACCACGCGCACCGTCGTGCCTTCGCCTGGCGTACTCTCGATAGAAAGCCGGCCCTGCAGGAGCTCGACCAGCCGTTTGGTCAGCGGCAGGCCCAACCCCGTGCCTTCATGCTGGCGGGTCAGGTTGGTGTTGACCTGGAAGAACGGCTCGAAGACGCGCTCGCGATCCTCTTCCGAGATTCCGATGCCGCTGTCGGCGACGACCAGCGTCAGCGATCCGTCGGCGCCGCCTTCGAGGCGCACGTCGATGGCGCCGTCCTTCGGCGTGAACTTGACGGCGTTGGACAGCAGATTGAGGACGATCTGGCGGATACGCCGCTCGTCGCCGCGAACGCGCCACCGCCGCGCGCCGTCCTCGAAGCGCAGGACGACTTTATTGCGCGCCGCCTGGGGCTGCATAAGGCGCACGCAGATGCCGACTTCCTCATCGAGCGCGACTTCGTCGGACTGCAGCTCCAGCTCGCCGGCCTCGGCTTTCGAGAAGTCCAAAATGTCGCTGATCAGGCTCAAGAGATGCTCGCCGCCGGTCTCGATGTCCCGTGCGTATTCGCTGCAGGTCGCGTGGACCGGGTCGGTTTCGGTCTGGACCAGCTGGGCGAACCCGATGACCGCGTTCAGCGGCGTGCGCAGCTCGTGGCTCATGTTGCGCAGGAATACGGATTTCGCCCGGCTCGACTGTTCCGCTGCGTCGCGCGCAAGCGTCAGGTCGGCGGCCTGCGCGACCAGCTGCGCGTTCATTTCCGTGAGCCGGCCGGCGGTCGCCCTAAGATCGAACTCGGCATCGTGGCGCCGCTGCTCGTGCAGCAGCAGGGTGCCCAAAACGAAGGTCGCGGCCATGTTGACGGCCATCGCCGCCAACGCGGAATCGAGTGCGGCACGTGGGCCAGCGATCGCCGCCAGCGCCGACAGGGCGATTGCCGACGAGAGGATCGCCAAGGCCGCCAGGCCCACATAGCGCGACTTCATCCAACGCGGCAGCGGCAACGGGAGGGTGGCGCGCAGGATGATTGCCGCAAGTGCAGCCGCGGCGAAGGACGCCATCTGCGTCATCGGCGCGTCCGTGCCCGGCAGATAGGCGGCGGACAATGCCGCCGCCTCCGCGATCGAAAATGCGACGGCGGTCGCCAGTCCGCCCGACACCGTGCCCGAAAGGGCGATCAGGATTGCCTGGCAGCCGATCGCAGCCCCGCCATCCAGGTGCAGCGGCACCAGTGTGGCCATCGCGGTTGCGCCGCCCAGCAGGAGGCCAACCGCGACCTGCTCGGTTCCCCGGCGCCAGCGCCGCGCGATCGCCTGCGACCTGACCGCCCCATAGGCAATGACCGCGATGGCAAAGATCGCGACATTCAGCAACGCTTCGACGGCAGTAATCTGCCAAAACAGGTTCATGCCGTGGGGCTTCTGCCGGTCGGGTTCAATTTTTCGGGCTTCACTTTGCCCGAAGTCGAAAATATACGAGTAATAATATTACTCAAGCCGCAAGCAATAATTTCTGGAATAGGATTACAGTTGAGATCTATTGCGATTCACAAGGCCGATTCCGCCTTACAACTCGCCGCGGTTGCGCGCTAGACTGCCATCAGGGAATTCAGGGGAAGTGCGATGCCTTTAGATGCGACCGAGCATGTTTTCACCTATCCGCGCGGCTGGTTCATGGTCGCGCGCGCCGACGAGCTGAAGGCGGGCGAGCCGATGCCGCTCAAGTTCTTCGGGCGGAAATTCGCGGCGTTCCGCGACGCCGAGGGGCGGCCGGCGGTGGTAGACGGCACCTGCCCGCATATGGGCGCGGCGTTGGCGGTGGGCGGCACGGTGGACGACGGCGGCATACGCTGCCCGTTCCACAACTGGCGCTTCGGGGCCGACGGCCAGTGCAACCACATTCCCTATTCCAAGATCATCCCGCCCAAGGCGCGGATCAATTCCTATCCGGCGGTCGAACTCAACGGCAACGTGTTCATGTGGCACGACCCGGAATTCGGCGAGCCGGATTTCGAGCTGCCGGACATGGCGGAATATCGCGACCCGAAATGGGTGCAGTGGAACCTGGTGCGCAAGGACATCCATACCGTGCCCAAGGAGATCGTCGACAACATCGCCGACCGGGCGCATTTCCCGATCGTCCACGGCGCGCACATCGCCGAGTTCAAGAACACCTTCGTCGGCCACAAGGCGACCCAGTACGCGCTCAACATGCATGAGACGCTGGCGGCGGAGAAAGGCGGGGCGCTGCCCTCCCACGCCACCTATCACGGGCCGGCCTATCTCCTGACCTATCTCGACGGGCCGTACCCGTCCTGGATGCTGATCTGCCACACGCCGATCGACACGGAACATGTCGCGGTGTGGTACGGCACGATGGTGAAATGCGAGGGCGAGATGGACGCGGCCTTCCACGAAGTCGCCGCCAACTATGTCGAGCTCGGCAAGGTCGCCTTCTATCAGGACGTGCAGATCTGGGAGAACAAGGATCCCGCGCCGCAGCCGCTGCTGTGCGCCGGCGACGGGCCGATCCTGCAGGCGCGCGCCTGGTACGCCCAGTTCTATAGGCCGCGCGGCGAAGGGGCGCACCAGATCGCCGCCGAATAAGTCATAGAGGCTGACGGCGGGCCAACTGCCGCAGCCCTGTCATGGGAGGGTATGCGATGGTCACGGAAGTCGGACCGGCTAAGGTGCTGGTCGATGGGTTGGCGTTCCCCGAGGATCCGCGCTGGCACGACGGGCGGCTCTATTTCGCCGACATGCTGGACCGGCGGGTCTGCGCGGTGGACGTCGGCGGGTCGCTGACCTGTCTCGCGACGATGGAGGACAGCCCCTCCGGCATCGGCTGGCTACCGAACGGGGACATGATCGTCGTCCTCATGTACCACGAACAATTGCTCCGCATCGCCAAGGACGGCGCGGTTTCGACCTATGCCGATGTCGGCCATGTCGCGGGGTTCGGCATCAACGACATGGTCGTTGACAAGGCGGGCCGCGCCTATGTCGTGCAGTTCGGCGGCGCGGAATGGAACGGCAAACCCAGCCCGCTGCTGGTGATCCAGCCGGACGGAACCGTTGGGACAGACCCGGCGACCGAGGCCGAAGGCCTGATGATCGGCAACGGCATCCGCCTGACCGACGACGGCAAGACCCTCGTCGTCGCGGAAAGCGCGGCCGGGCGGATCAGCCTCTTCGACGTCGACGCGGCCGGCGCCCTGTCCAATCGCCGCAAGGTGCAGCTACCCGAAGGTCATCACCCCGACGGCATCTGCCTGGATGCCGAAGGCGGCATCTGGGTCGCGGCGCTGTGGCACGGCGTGATTCGCGTGACGCATGACGGCACGGTCACCCACAAGCTGACGCTGCAGGAGGGTTACCATGCCTATGCCGTCATGTTCGGCGGCGCCGACAAGCGCACACTACACATCTGCACCTCCGGCCCTTACGACCACGACCGCGCCCGCGAAACCCGCATGGGCCGGATCGAAACGGTCGTCCCGGGCTTCACCGGCGCGGGGCTGGATTAGCGCGCGACCGATGCTACGGGTTGCCCAGGGCTTCCTCACGCGCTATTCCTCAATCATATAAAGGATAGAGGGCGGGGTTGTGCGGTGAAGTTTTCCATCATTTATGAAGCGCAGACGGTCCAGACCGATCCGGAGACAGAGTTCCGGATGTTCCACGACATCGTCGATCAGTGCCTGCTGGCCGAGAAGGTCGGCTTCGACGTGGTGTGGGCGGTGGAGCACACCGCGCTGCCGCAATATGCGCATATGAGCGCGCCGGAGACGTTTCTGGCCTATTTGGCCGGCAAGACGACGACGCTGGGCATCGGCCATGGCGTGGTCTGCCTGCCGCCTGCGATGAACCATCCGGTCAAGGTGGCGGAGCGCATCGCAACCTTGGATATCCTGTCCAAGGGCCGCGTGCATTTCGGCATGGGCAAAGGCGGGACGCAGCAGGAATCCGGCACCTTCGGCTACAATCTCGACGACCTGCCGCCGATGATCGAAGAATCGATGTATCTGATCCCCAAGATCATGACGCAGGAATTCATCGAGCATAGCGGCAAGTATGTGCAGATTCCGCGCCGGCCGATCTATCCCAAGCCCTATCAGAAGCCGCACCCGCCGATCTATATGGCGACGACCAAGCCGGACACGCTGGCGCTCGCCGGCGCGCGCGGCATCGGCGCGCTGGTGCTGGGTTTCGGCGGCCCGCCCGACGTGGCGCAGAAGAACGCGATCTATCGCGAGGCCTACAAGAACCGGTCGCCGGACAAGCAGGTCGGCTTCCGGCCGATCGAGCATCTGGCGGCGCTCTGTCCGGCCGTCGTGCTGGACGACAAGGCGCGTGCGCGCCGGATCGGCCTGCGCGGCCAGCGGTTCTTCGTGGAGTCTCTGGCGCACTGGTACAATGCCGGCCCACCGCCCTGCATCGACGACCTTGACGCCTCCGAACATGAGGCGGCGCTGGAGAAGATGTCGACCGCGCGCCTGTCGTCGGAGACGATCACCACCGGCAACACCTTTGTGTCCAGCTCGGTGGCCGAAGACGCCTATGGCGATGTCGACAACTGCATCCGCTATGTCGAGCGCCTGTTCGAAGCCGGCGCTGACGAGATACTGTTCCTGGTCCAGATGGGCACCGTGCCCAACGACGTGGTGATGGACACGATCCGCAATATCGGCGAACGCGTGATCCCGCACTTCCGGGCCAAGCACGGGTAACGCAGAAAATGCCCTCGCCCGCTAGGCGGGAGAGACACAAGGGTGGCCGCGAAGCGGACGGGTGAGGGGGCTGCACGGTGCAACCAAAGCCCCCTCACCCTCCCATTGCGTGCGCAACGGGTCCCTCCCTCTCCCACTTCGTGGGCGAGGGGCTTTAAGCTATTGTCGGTGCTTCTTCAGTGACCGGTAACGCCCGCTTGTTCTCCAAGCTCCCGACCGCCGTCTGGCATGTGCTGACCTTCGCCGTCTTCATCGGTGTTTGGTGGCTGCTTGCCGTCTATGCCGGACACGGCTTCCTGCCGACACCGGCGGAGACGGCGCGGGCGGCGGTCAAGATGGCCGGCGACGGCACGCTGGCCACGGCCACGCTGGAAAGCGCCTACAGCCTGGTCGGCGGCTTCCTGCTGGCGGTGGTCGCCGGCATATTGGCCGGGCTGGCGATGGGCGGCTTGCCCGTGCTGGGGGCCGTCATGGGGCCCTATGTCGATGCGCTGTCGGCCATGCCGCGCATCGCCTTCCTGCCGCTGATCATCGTATTCCTGGGCTTGGGCTACGAGGCGCGGATCTTCATGGTCTTCCTGGGCGCGGTGATGCCGATCCTGATCAACACCTATGCCGGCGTCCTCAACAGCGATGCCGACCTGATCGAGATGGCGCGGGCCACGGGGGCCAAGGGGACCACGATCTTCCGCACGATCGTGCTGCCGGGCGCGCTGCCGCACATCATGACGGGCCTGCGCGTCGGCGCCTCGCTGGCCTTGATCAACACGGTGGTGGCCGAGCTTTACACCGCGATCTCGGGCCTGGGCGGGCTGCTCTCGATCTATGGCAACAGCTTCCGCATGGCGCCCTATTTCGTGGTCGTGCTGGTGCTGGCGCTGATGGGCGTGCTGCTGGTCTATGCCGTCCGGCTGGTGGAACACCACGTCATGCGCTGGCGCACGCATCGCGGATAGCGTTGATTTATGTCAGGTTTTGGCCTGATTTATATGTTACGTTCGCACCCACGACTTCAGTGCATGCATCTGTAGACTGTCTGACGTAATCCAAGATCAAGGGGGGTCAAGTGACCGGTATCGTTCCACGTATCGTCGCCTCAGGGGCCGTGCTGTTCGGCCTTTCCTCCGCGGCCCACGCCGCGAACGACACCCTCGTCCCGGCGATGGGACACGGCATCGCGCTGCAGATCTGCACCCAGTGTCACCTGGTGGAGCCGGGGCAGGTCAATCCGCCCGACCATGTCGGCGGCCCGTCCTTCCAGACAATTGCCAACGGCGAGGATGTGACCGTGGCGAAGCTGCGAAAGCACCTTCGCACCACCGAGGTCAATAAGAGGCTTCCGCTGGCGATGCCGAATCCCGCCCTGACGCCGGATGAGGAAAACAAGCTGGTCGCTTACATCATAAGTCTGCGCACCGGCACGGCCTCCACGCCTCCCGCCAAGTAATCCGCCTATTTCTCCCAGCCGGAGACGCCGTCCTCGCTGCCGGTCTGGGTATAGAACAGGGCCTCGATCTCGGTGATCAGCCCGTGTTCGACCTTGAAGCGTTCGGCCAGATGCACGGTGACCGGTCCCGGCGCGATGCCGGGCGGGGCCTGGTCGCCGCGCATCGAAAGGCGCAGCAGCGTGTAATAGACCAGCTGATGGCTGTCGGTATCGACGACGAAACGCAGGTCGCGGTAACCGTCCATCGCCGGTTCGCGGTCCAGGGATTTACGCAGGCTCGCCTCGTCGCGGGTGTTCACATGGCCCTGCTCGCTGCGGGTCACGTTCGGGGCCAGCAGCACCTTCGACCCGTCATGATGGACCAACCCCTCCAGATATGACGTCGCGGCGGCGATCATGCATTGCCGGCTGTCGTCGATGCAGATGGGCTTCACCTGTTGCGCCAGCGCACCGGGCGCGATCGCCAAAGCCACAAGCGCGACCGTAAGAGCCTTCATCGTCCCCTCCCGTCTTACATTGTTGACGCAATGTTTTGCCGCTATAGCGACGTCATGCGCCTCCTGTTTTCCGGCATCATTGTCCTCGTCTTGTCCACCTTCGGCAACGCCGCGCATGCGGCATTGGCGGACAGCCCGGCCGGCTGTTCGATCTGGCTCGCCGCGCATCCCGACGCCGTCGGTCGCAAGCACTATCGGGATTGCGTCATCGCCGTCGCCGGCACCTATATCGACGCAGAGGAGAACAGCCTGCCGTTCGACAAGGTGCTGCTTGCCGACGACGTGGCGCAGCATCGCATCGGCACGGATCCAGTCTTCGCGCCCGGCAACCGGGCGAGATTGATGGCGAAAGACACGCATGGCGTGATCGCGGCCATCAAGAACCGCCGCTGGACGGTCGACGGCGACACTGCGTGGATCCTCTATGACGGCTATCTCAAAAAGGACCCCGACAAGATCGGCTTCTACGTTGCCGAGCGGATCACGCTGCAGAACGGCCTGATCCGCGAAATTCTGGTTGCGGACATAACGGTACCCAAATGATGCGCTGGCTGGCTCTTGCTCTGCTTCTTGTTGCCCCTGCCGCCTGGGCAGGGACGCTGACGCCCGAAACCGTGGGCAAGCTGGCGCCCGCCTGGATCGCGCAACTTCCCGGGCCTTCCAAGGCCAATCCGGTATCGGACGGCGATTCCCTCTACGTCACTGTCACCAACGGCGCGCTGATGCGCATCGACCGCGCCACCGGCAAGACGGTCTGGCAGGTCGACCTTGCCGACAAGCTCGGCATCAAGGGGGCGTCCACCGGCCGTGCCGTGCTGGTTACGGCCAAGGCGGTGATTTTCGGCCTGCGCAACAGCCCGGTCGTCGCCGCGTTGGACAAGCAGACCGGCAACGTCCTGTGGAAGACCGAGATCGACGATTTCAAGCTGGCGATCGTCACCCAGACGCCGCTCGCGGTCGGCGGCAGGATCTTCGTCGGGACCTCGGGCCTGAACGAAGAGGCCGTCGCGACCTACGCCAAGTACGAATGCTGCAAGTTCCGCGGCAGCCTTGTCGCGCTCGACGAGCAGACCGGCAAGAAGCTGTGGCAGACCTACACCTTGCCGCAGGGTTATGCCGGCGGCTCGATCTGGTCGTCCTCCCCGCTCTATGACGCGAAACGCAAGCGGCTGTTCGTCACCTCGGGCAACATCTTTCGCGCGCCGGAGGCGGTGATGGCCTGCCTGAAGGCGCATGACGGCGATTCCGCCGGTCAGCGCACCTGTTTCGCCAAGGATGCCTGGTTCGATTCCATCCTGTCGATCGAGCCTGAGACCGGAAAGATCGACTGGGGTTTCCGCGCCGAGGACGCCGACGTGTTCACTGGCGCCTGCCTGGTCAAGGCCGGCGGCTTCTGCGGCGGCGGCGGCGATTTCGATTTCGGCAACGGCGCGATGCTGTGGGACGCCGGCGGGCATGCGCTGGTCGGCGCCGGCGCGAAGTCCGGCACCTTCTGGGCGCTCGATCCCAACAGCGGGAAGCTGGTCTGGCAAACCACGGTCGGCCCGGGCGGCCCGAATGGGGGCATCGAATACGGCTCTGCCGTCGGCGACGGCCGCATCTATGTCGCCGAGGGCAACGTCAAGCAGGTCGAGCACAATCCGGGCACCTACACCCTGCCCAACGGCAAGACGATCAATTACGGCTCCTGGGCGGCGCTTGACGCGACGACCGGCAAGAATCTTTGGCAGGTGCCGGACCCTGCCGGCGAGCCTAATCCGGACACCGGCCAGACCTGCACGCCCACCGGCCCGCGCGAGAATTGCGCGGGGGCGTTCGCCAAGGGCGCGCTGGCGACCGTGAACGGCATCGTGTTCGGCTGCTCCACCGCACCGAAAGGCCCGATGTATGCCTTCGACGGCGCGACCGGCAACAGGTTATGGACGTTCGAGGCCGGTGTCAGCTGCGACACGCGGGCCACCGTCGTCGCCGACCGCGTCTATTGGGCCAACGGGCCCAAGCTCTACGCCTTCGCCACCGACGCGCCGCCCGCGCCGGTGATGCAGGGCGCGCCTGCCGTCCGCACCGTGCGCGACGGCGTTTACGCGAGTGTCCAGGCCGACCAGGGCAAGGCGATCTATGTCAAAAGCTGCGCCACCGGCTGCCACGGCCTGAACCTGGCCGGTGCCGGGCCGGCGCTTTCGCTGGCAGGCCCCGATTTCCTCGGCCGTTGGAACGGCATCCCGCTCGGCGAGTTGTTCAAGCGCATCCGCACCACCATGCCCAAGACCGATCCCGGCAGCCTGTCGGACGAACAGGCCGCGGCGCTCGTCGCCTATCTGCTGTCGGCCAACGGCCTGCCCTCCGGCATGGAGGCGGCGGCGCCCGGCGAGATGGCCGGCATAAGGATCGTGAAATGAGCCTGACCTTCTACTACGCCCCGCGCACCTGCGCTCTCGCCACCCGGATCGCCCTGGAGGAGGCCGGCGCAGACTTCGACGTGGTGCGCGTGGATTTCGCCAAGGGCGGGCAGCGGGAGCCGGACTACCTGAAGGTGAACCCGAAGGGCCGGGTGCCGGCGCTGGCGACCGAACGCGGCATCCTGACCGAGACGCCGGCGATCCTGGCCTTCATCGCCCAGACGCATCCAGCGGCGCAGCTGATGCCTCTGGATGATCCGTTCGCCTTTGCCGAGGCGCAGGCCTTCAACGGATATGTCAGCTCCACCTTGCATGTGGCCCACGCGCACGGTCCGCGCGGATCGCGCTGGGCGGACGACCCCGCCGCCATCGCCGAGATGAAGCGCGTGGTTCCCCGCACCGTCGCCGAGTGCTTCGCGATGATCGAAGACAGGATGCTGAAGGGGCCGTGGGTCTTGGGTGGCAGCTATTCGGTCTGTGACGCGTACCTGTTCACCGTCGCCGGCTGGATGGAGGCCGACCAGGTCGATCCGGCGCGCTTCCCGAAAGTGCTGGATCACCGCAATCGCGTCGGCGAACGGGCCGCGACGAAGCGGGCTCTGGCGGCGGATGTGTAATTGTAGGGCGGGTTAGCAAAGCGTCACCCGCCAAGCCGGCAAAGCCGGCTATCGGAGCAAGCCGCGCTTTGCGCGGCGGCGGATTACAATCCGCCCTACTCCAGCATCAATTCCCTGAGGCGCGCGCGCTTGGCGGCATCGAACCCCGCTGTCTTCTCCAGATAGCCTTCGACCGAGCCGTAGTCGCGTTCGACCACGCCCAGCGCCGTGTCCAGGAATTCCGGGCTGGTGCCGCACAGCAGGCGGAGCATGGCGTCGTCGGGCTTTACCGTGTCGCCGACCACGCTTTTCAGATAGCGGGCCGAGGCTGTCATCATCTGGTCCATGTTCGAATGGACATCGGTCAGCGCGTAATCGCGGTACACCGTTTCCAGCGGCACGCCGAGCGACAGCAGTAGCAGGGCGCTGACGAATCCTGTGCGGTCCTTGCCGGCAGTGCAGTGGATGACGATCGGAAAATGCTCGCCGGAAACAAGCTCGTCCAGGAACGGGCCCAGTTTCGTTTCGAACGCGCCCGGCAGCAGGCTGTAGGTCCGCGTCATCATCGTGCGGATGCCGTTCGCCGTCGGGTCGGCCGAGATGATGGCAAGCAGTTCGCCGGGGCCGGAGCGGACGTCCATGCCGATATCCAGGTTGCGGACCGCCGGCTCCGGCGCGGCCATCCAGGCATTGGGCGCCATCGCCCGTTCCGGCCCACCACGCAGGTCGCAGACATAGCGCAGGCCGATGCCGGCCAGGGTAGCCGTATCTTCCGGCGTGGGCTTCGCGATCAGCTGGGAGCGGTAGATGCGGCCGGTCCGCACCGTCCGGCCGTCGATGGCCGTGTAGCCGCCGAGGTCGCGGAAATTCGGGGCGCAGGTGAGGATCGGCGTGGGGGCGGGCATGGACTCTCTCTTGGGTCGTCATTCCCGCGAAAGCGGGAATCCAGTTCTGGAGCAGCGCGAAGATGTCCTAATGGATTCCCGCCTGCGCGGGAATGACGGAAGACAGTCTTAATGCGTGTCGGGTTGCTTGGTCTTGAAGCAGACTGGTTCGGCGACTTCCGCGCCATGGCATTCCCAGCCTGGTCCCAAACCGAAATTCGCTGCGGGTGAGTTTGCCGGGCGCGGGTGGGTGGAGAGATAGGCATAGAGCGCCAGGAGCGCGGCTCCGGCAGCGACCGGCAGCACGACCGTCAAAACGCCTCGTCCCGTCAGAAGACGCCAATCCAAGAAAACTACCTCAATCCAGAGTCGCGATCGGCTCCATCAAGAAGCGCTGCAGGCGCTTGTTCTGCGGGATGTCGGCCATGAAGCACAGCTGCAGCTCGCGCATGTGGAAAAGGCGGAGCAAGGCTTCGTCATGCTCTGGCCCGGCCTTCTGGGCGAAGGCTTCCAGCTTGGCCTCGGCCTCGAGTGTACCGGCGGGGCGGGTGCCCAGCAGTTTTTCCACGTCGTCGAGATAGGCGGCATCGAACGTCGCGCCGTACTGGTTGACGCGGGATAGATAGGTGGCCTCCGCGGCGGCCTTGCTGCGCAGGTACTTGTCCATGTCGCCGGCCGCTGGAATCTGGTCGATGGCGAGGCCCAGCATCCTCAGATGGATGCTCTCTGCCGTGGTCACCGGTTCCGGCACGGCGAGCGGCGGCAGGGTCACGTCCATGAACTCGGCCAGCCCCTCCAGCGCGATACGCAAGGAGCCGTGGTAGTAGACGAAATATTCGAAATAATCGGTTTCGGCCGGCGGGGCCGACATGGCGTCGCTGATCAGCAGCGAGGAGACCGCCGAGAAGGCCACGAGGTGGAAGCGCAGCGCCTTGTAGTCGATCGGTTTGCCGGACAATTCTTCATAGCGCCGGGTCAGCACGGCGGCGGTGCCGGTCTTCTCGCTGAGGTCGCGCATGCGGATGCAGCACAGGTCCAGCAGAGGGTCGCCGATGCAGGCCATCTCCAGGTCCATCACCGCGTTCAGATGGCCTTCGTGGTACATCATCTGGAAGCTGTCGCCGGTGATGAAGCACGGCTTGATCTCACCCTTCGGCACGTTCCGGTGCACCCACAGACGCAGGAATTCGTTCGCTGCCTCGGGCATGCGTTTCTTGGCCAGATAGGTCTGCTCGATCGCCAGAAACTGCGCGAGGCGAAGCTGCGAGGGATCGGCCGGGGCGGGGAAGCCGATGTCGATGAAAAGCTGCGGATCGAGCGCGTGGAACTTGACCATTGCCTGGACGTATTCGTCCGCTACCCGGTCACGCACGGCGATGTCCTTGATGTCCTCCAGCCGGCTCTCGCCGGTGAGGCGCTCCATGACGATCGCATCGATCTCTACGCAATAGCCGTATTGCCTGGGCGTCTTGATCCCATTTTTATTCAGAACGTCCAGCGCGGCGCCTTCAAGCTTTACGGGCACGGGAGCCTGCACCTCGCGCGGTCCCTTCACGAACAGCGGGATGGTCTTGCCGTCGCGCTCGGCATCGACGATCCAGGCGGCGCGCCACCGCGCCTGCGGCTCGATCCGGACGACCTTGCCGATATTCTGCTCGATCCAGGCGATCAGCATAGTTTCGGTCGGTGTATGGGCCGTCGGTGTGTGGCCTGAATCCGGCATGAACTTCCCCAAGTCTTTGGTCGATTTTGCGACAGGCTAGTCGAGTTTGGCGATCGGCTCCATCAGGAAGCGCTGCAGCCTCTTGTTCTGCGGAATGTCGGCCAGGAAGGCGAGCTGGAGTTCACGCCGGTGGAACAGGCGCATCAGCGCCTCGTCGCTTTCCGGGCCGGCTTGGTGCACGAATTCCTCGAGCTTGGCTTCGGCATCGAGAACGCTCTTCGGGCGGGCGCCCAGCAGTTTTTCAACGTCGTCGAGATAGGCCCGATCAAAGGCCGCTCCATACAGGTCTACACGGGTCAGATGTTCGGCCTCCGCCATCGCCTTGCTGCGGATGTACCGGTCGATCTCGCTCTCGGCGGGGACTTGGTCGATCGCCAGGCCAAGCCGCTGCCAATGGATGCTCTGTGCCGTACGGGTCGGTTCGGGCGGGGTGAAGGGTTCCAATGTCAGCCCCAGGAACTCCGCCTGGGCTTCCAGCGCCAGCCGCAGGCAGCCGCGGTAATAGATGTAATATTCCAGGTAATCGGTGTCGTCCGCCGGCTTGGACATCACGTCGCTGACCAGCATGGAGGAGACGGCGGAGAAGACGACGAGGTGGAAACGCAGCACCTTGAGGTCGACCGGCCGGCCCGACAGTTCGGCGTAGCGCCGCGTGATCGCCGCCGCGTCGCCGGTCTTCTCGCTAAGGTCGCGCATGCGGATGCAGGACAGGTCCAGCAG
The DNA here is from genome assembly GCA_035493715.1 of Alphaproteobacteria bacterium. Classification (GTDB taxonomy): domain Bacteria; phylum Pseudomonadota; class Alphaproteobacteria; order BOG-932; family Roseiterribacteraceae; genus BOG-932. The sequence goes on from DATJHU010000039.1 coordinate 13,692, forward strand.
CGGGTCGCCGATGGTTGCCATCTCCAGGTCCATCACCGCCTTCAGCGCGCCCTCGTGATACATCATCTGGAAACTGTCGCCGACGATGAAGGACGGGCGGATGTCGTCGGTCGGCACGTTGCGGCGGAGCCATAGGCGCAGGAATTCGCTGGCCGCTTCCGGCCCTCGCTTCTTGGCCAGATACATCTGCTCGATCGGCACATATTGCGCGAGGCGAAGATGCGCCGGATCGCTCGGTATGGTGAAGCCGGCATCGACGAACAGCTGTGGGTCCAGCGCGTGATACTTCACCATCGCCTGCACATATTCGTCGACGACCTTGTCGCGGATGGCGGGATCTTCGATCTTTTCCAGCCGGCTCTCGCCCGGCAGCCGCTCCATGACGATGGCGTCGATCTCTTCGCAATGGCCATATTGCCGGGGGGCGGGAATACCGTTGCGGTAAAGGACGTCTAGTGCGGCACCCTCCAGTTTCACCGGCGTGATCGCATGCACCTCCCGCGAGCCTTTGACGAACAGCGGCACGATCTGACCGTCGCGCTCGGCGTCCACCACCCAGCAGGGCCGCCAGCGCGCCTGCCGTTCCATCCTGACCACCCGGCCGATGCGGTTTTCGATCCAGGCCGCGAGCATGGTTTCCACGGTCGCGATCTCTGCTGAATCGGGCATGCGTTTTCCCCTTACGTGCCGCGCTTTCGCAGCGTTTTTATCCAATCGTGAACGCGCGCACTGGGCTATCCGGAAGACGGGCTGTCAAGCACCTTATTTTCGGTCTGCCGGTCGATTCTCGTGAACTTTTTCACGCCTCAAACATTCTTAGCATTCGGATTTTCGATCCAAGAGTACCCAACAAGGAGTGCGTCATGACCGACGCGTTTATTATCGAGACGGCAACCCTGACCGCCGGAATCGTGGCGGCGCAGGGGCGCGGTTTTCGTTTCTATGCCTCCCATCCCAGCATGTTCCCGCTCGAAGGCGCGATCTTCGATACGCTGAAGGCCTGCCATCGCGCCGTCGAGCGCCTGGAGCGGGAAAGCCGCAAGAACACCGCCGACACGACCGCGCCGAACGACACCCTCGGCCGCTGGGGCAGCCCGCCGACCATCGCGGCCTGATATCCGCTTGGCCCTCGCCCCATGGGGCGAGGGCCAAAAACAATTTATCCCCAATGTCCCCTCTGCTACGGTCCGGCCAAACGACCGTAAATTGCGATTGTGATTGGGGGAATTTCAAATGGCTCTGCGCCTCGAAGACATCGAGCTGATCAAACAGCTGAAGCACCGCTATATGCGCTGCCTGGATACCGCCGATGTCGAGGGGCTGAAGGGCACGATGCATCCCGACATCACGATCCGCTATATCGGCGGCAGCTATCGCATCGAGGCTGACGGGCGGGAGCAGGTGCTGGGCGTGCTGTCGGGCATGTACAACAAGAAATATGCCGGCTCCCACATCGTCCATCATCCCGAGATCGACGTGGCCGAGGACGGCGAGACGGCGGAGGCCTATTGGTACCTCACCGACTACGCGATGAACTTCAACATCAACATCGTGACCCAGGGCGCCGCGATCTATCGCGACAAATACGTCAAGCTGAACGGCAAGTGGGTGATCCTCCATTCCGGCTATTCGCGCCTGTGGGAGCGGGTCGAAACGTTCGACGAATCCAACAAGCCGAACCTGCCGGCGCATCTCTACGCGACGCTGGACCTGCCCGAGTCCCAGCCCGGTAGCTGACGCCATGCCGCAACTGGTGATGCGCTTCGACATGCGGAATCCGCAGCCGGGGACGCCGAAGGACGTGCTCTATCGGACCGCGATCGAGATGGCGGTGTGGGCGGACGAGCATGGGTTCGACACCGTGCAGTTCAGCCAGCATCACGGCAGCGACGACGCCTATCTGCCGTCGCCGGTCGTGCTGGCCGCGGCCGTGGCGTCGCGAACCAAGCGCATCCGGCTGCGCTTCGGTGTCGCGCTGCTGCCGCTCTATCATCCGATCAAGCTGGCCGAGGACATCGCGGTCCTGGACATCATCAGCGGCGGGCGGGTGACGGCGACCTTCGGCGCCGGCTATGCGCGCCACGAGTTCGAAATGTTCGGCGTCGACCCGGCCGACCGGGCGAAGCTGATGGAGGAGGGCGTCGCGGCGATCAAGAACGCCTGGACCGGCGAGCCTTTTCTCTATCAGGGCCGACGCGCCCGGGTGATGCCGACGCCGATCCAGCAGCCGCGCCCGCCGATCTGGCTGGGCGGCTCGTCACCCGCCGCCGCCCGCCGGGCCGCGCGCATCGCCGACCATTTCTATGGCGCCGACCCGGCGCTCTATGAGGCATTCCGTCAGGAGAAACTGCGGCTGGGGCAGGACGACCCCGGCCCCTATCGCGACATCGGCACCGGCTTCTTCGTCGTCGCCGACGATCCGGACGCCGAGTGGGAAACGATGGGCCGGTACATCGCCCACGAGGTCCGCTCCTATTCCGAATGGAGCAACAGCGGCGACACGATCCAGAACCAGTTCCCGCCGCCCGACCTCGCGGTCCTCAAATCGATCGGGGCCTACCCGATCCTGACGCCGGAGGCGGGCGTGAAATACGCCCTGGAGCGCGGCGGCAACGGCGAGCTGTCGGTCCACCCGCTGATCTCCGGCCTGCCGCCGGAAATCGGCTGGGCGCAGCTCGAACGATTCGCGCGGGACGTGTTGCCGCGGATACAATGACCGGATGATGGACTCGCCCTGGATATCGCTGGTCGTCTTCGTCGCCTTCCTGGGCGCGATCGCGCTGGGGATGCGGATCCGGCGCTCGGTCGCGGAGCATCACCGGAACACCGAAACATCCGACCTGGTCCATGCCGCGGTCGCGATGCTGGTGACGTTCTCGGCGATCGTCGTCGGCCTGCTGATGAACTCGTCGAAAGCCGATTTCTCGAACGTCGACGGCTTGATGCGCAGCTACACCGTGACGCTCGTCGAGCTGAACGAGGCGCTGCACAATCTGGGCCCGGCCGGCGAGCCGATCCAGAAATCGCTCGCGGTCTACACCGCCGCCGAAATCGCCGGAACCTGGGTCGAGCAGACCCCGCCGCCCGGCGACTATTATCCGCGCAACATCGCCCTGATCGACGGTGGCCGGTTGCAGGATTCCCAGGCTTTGGCGGACCTCTTGACGAGTGTCGGGGACCAGATCGGGGCGATCCCGGTCGCGACACCGAAGGAACGCCAGGCGTCGGCGCGATGCCTGGCGCTGGTCACGCGCGCCGGGGAGCAGCGGCTGAACCTGATCGCGGAGTCCCAGGTTTCGCTCTCCTGGTCGTTTTTCACCGTGCTCGTGTTCTGGCTGTTCACGGCCTTCCTGTGCCTGGGCCTTGCCGCGCCGATCAACCGTTTGACGATCATCGTGACGACGCTTGGCGCGGCGATGCTGTCTTCGGCGCTGTTCGTGATCGTGGATTTGAGCACATTGTTCGACAACGGGTTCTTCTCGATTTCCAGCCTGCCGCTGCGGGCCGCCCTGGCGCACATGCCGCACCCGTAAGCGGGGATAAAAACCTTGCGTGTAAAATGTTTTCGCGGCAAGGTAGGGCACTGATCCGCACCAGAGAGACGAAATGTCCGTTGTGTATTCCCCGGGGAGGATGAAATTCGGCGCCTTTTTTGCGCCGATGCACCCCAATACCGTCAATCCGACGCTCGCGCTCGAGCGCGACCTGGATCTCATCAAATGGATGGACGAGCTGTCCTACGACGAGGCCTGGGTCGGGGAGCATCATTCCGGGGCCTATGAGTGCATCGCCTCGCCGGAGGTGTTCCTGGCGGTCGCGGCGGAGCGCACCAAGCATATCCGCCTGGCGACCGGCGTCAGCTCGCTGTCCTATCACCACCCGCTGATCCTGGCCGACCGCATCGCGCAACTGGACCACCACACGCGCGGACGGCTGATCTTCGGCGTCGGGCCGGGGCAGCTGGTGGCCGACGCCTATATGATGGGCGTCGATCCGGCCGACCTTCGGCGCCGCATGGACGAATCGCTGGAATGCCTGGTGCCGTTGCTGAACGGCGAGGTGGTGACCCGCAAGACCGACTGGTTCGAACTCAGGGAGGCGCGCTGCCAGATCCTGCCGTACCAGCACCCGACGGTGGAAATGGCGGTGGCCTCGGCAATCTCGCCGACCGGCGCGCGCACGGCCGGGAAATTCGGCCTGGGCATGCTCTCGGTCGCGGCCTCAAGCCCCGAAGGCTACAAGCAGCTCGCCAATCACTGGGACATCTGCGAAGCCAAGGCGGCCGAGTACGGCAAGACCGTCAGCCGGTCCAACTGGCGCATCGTCACCCCGTTCCATGTCGCCGAAACCCGGGAGCAGGCCTTCAAGGACCTGGAGTTCGGGCTGATGGACATGATGAAATATTTCCGCAAGTTCGGTGGCTCGGCCTTCCCGGTGGCGCACTCCTTCGAGGAGGCGGTGAATATCTGGACGACCGGCGGGCTGGGCGCGTTCGGCGTCGGCGTGGTGGGGACGCCGGACGACCTGATCGCCCATATCAAGAAGCTTCAGAACCAGTCGGGCGGGTTCCAGACCTTCCTGTCGCTGGCCCACAACGCGGCCGATTTCGTGGCGACGAAGAAAAGCTACGAGCTTTTCGCCCGGCACGTGATGCCGGCGTTCCAGCATTCCAACAACAACCGTACCCCGTCGCTGGAATGGGCGGCGGAGCATGCCGACCGCTTCATGCCGCACTATGTCGGCGGGATTCAGAAGGCGATCCAGGATCACGCCGACGAAGAAGCCGCGCGCGCAAAAGCCGCCGCAGCCGAGTGACAGGAGGAAACGACCATGACAGCCATCGAGCTTCCCGCTGAACAGAAGTCTCGTCCGATTCCGTTCGTCAGCGGCGCCAAGGCGGGGATCGGCCATTACGGCGAGTTCGCCAGCACGCCGCTGGAGTTCCTGCACCGCGCCTATGACGAGTGCGGCGAAGTCTCGGAATTCGACCTTGCCGGGCTGAAAACCGTGCTGATGGTCGGGGCCGAGGCGCACGAAGCCTTCTTCCGCGCGCCGGACAACCAGCTGAACGCCGCGGCCGCCTATCAGATGATGGTGCCGATCTTCGGCGAGGGCATCCAGTTCGGCGCCCCCCCGGAAATCGAACGCCAGCAGTTGCGCATCCAGTATCAGGGCCTGCGCTATGAAAAGATGGCGAGCTACTACGCGACGGTCGCGAAGGAGGTCCAGGACTTCATCGCCGGTTGGGGCGACAGCGGCGAGTTCGATTTCTACGAGGCGTTCACCGACCTGACTCTGAAGACCTCGACCCATTGCCTGCTGGGATCGGACTTCCGTTACAAGCTGACCGGCGAGTTCGCAGAACTCTATCACGACTTGGAGCAGGGACTGGACGCCGCGGCGATCCGCGACCCGAATGCGCAGAACGACGCCTATACGAAGCGCGACGCCGCGCGGATCCGCCTGCAGGAGCTGATCACCGAAGCTGTGCGCGACCGCCGGGCGCGGGATTTCCACTCAGACGACATGCTCGAAATCTACATGACCGCCACCTATGAGGACGGCACGCCGCTGACCGAACATGAGATCACCGGCATGGTGATCTGGTTCATGTTCGGCGGCCACCACACCAGCTCCAACACCTCGGCCTGGACCCTGCTGGAGATGTGCCGCAACCCGCAATATATCGACGACCTTCACGCCGAGGTCGACGCGGTGTTCGCCGCGGGCAAGCAGTCCGGCATGACGACGCAGCGCGACCTGCCGCTGGTCGAAGGGTTCATCCGCGAATCGCTGCGCATGCACCCGCCGCTGAACGCCATCACCCGGCGCGTGCTCTATGATTTCGAGTACAAAGGCTACAAGGTCGAGGCCGGCAAGAACATCATGCTGTGCCCGCATGTGGCGCATAAGCTGCCCGAGTATTTCCCCAATCCGGATGTGTTCGACCCGCGCCGCCCGGCGCCGGAAAACGTCTTCGCCGCCATTCCCTTCGGCGGTGGTCGCCACAAATGCATCGGCAACGCCTTCGCCTTGCTGCAGGTGCGGACGATCTTCACCTGGCTGCTGCATTTCTACGAGTTCGAGCTGGCGCAGCCGCCGGAATATTACCGCGAGGTGATGCCGACGCTCATCCTGCGGCCGTCGGACCCGTGCCGCGTGAAATACCGCCGCCGCAAGGTTTGACGATGGCGAGGAAGTACCGCGTCGTGGTCGACAAGGGCATCTGCCAGGGCCACAGCGTCTGCGTGGCCCACGCGCCGGAGGTGTTCCGCACGATCGATAACGGCGGTCCCTATCCGATGGTCGACCTCATCACCGACCGGCCGGGCGCGGACCTGTTGCCTAAGGTCGAGGCGGCAGAGGAACTGTGCCCCAACGGCGTCATCCGCATTGTCTATGAGGACGATTGAGCATGCTGACCCATCTGTGCCTGGTCACCTACAAGGACCCGGCCGCCGTCGACGCCGCGACGCAAGCGGCGATCGAGGCGGCCTATCTGAAGCTGCCGTCGATCATCCCGGGCATCGTCTCAATGAAGGTCGGGCGTGACGCGGGGCTGCTGGAAGGCAACGCCGACCTGTGCATCCTGGCGACCTTCGCCAGCGCCGACGCCTTCAAGGCCTATTCGACCCACCAGGCCCATATGGACGTGATCTTTCCGGCGCTGGGCCACCATATGGCGCGTTACGCGACGGCACAGTTCGAGGCTTAAACGTTGCTGATCGCGGTCAGCAGCATGATTTTGCAGCGGCGCAGGTGGCGCTGCGTGCCGTGCAGTTCGGTCTCCAGGACTTTCTCGATGGTCAGCCCCGTCAGCAGGCAGTGGGCGACGATCAGCGCCTCGCGGAGCTGTTCGTCGGTCAGGTCGCAGTCATAGAAGATCTCGCGCAGCGTCTTGATATGCTCCCGCGCCCGCTGCTCGAACGTCGCCATGCGGGCGGCGTCGGGGTTGGTCTTGCGGTTGGCCAGCAGGATTTCCAGCCCGGCCAGATAGACGTCGTCCTGGTAATGCGCCCACATGCAGTCGACGAAGGCGTCGACCCGGTCCGACAGCGAGCCTTCGCGCAGGCGCGGGTCGGAGACGCGCGCGATGAATTTCTCATGGCTGATCGCCATGACCGCATCCAGGATGTCTTCCTTGGACCCGAAATGGTGCTGCGCCGCGCCCCAGGTGATGCCGGCGCGCTCAGCGATGCGGCTGGCGCTGGCTGCGGAGAAGCCGCCTTCCTTGATCAGCGAGATCGCCGAATTCAGGATCTTCTCGCGGGTGTTTTTCGATTTCTGGGCCTGCCGGCCCAACACCATCTGTTCGTCGGTCATGCTGCATATTCCATGGAATCGGCTATGCCACAAAAACCGTATGAATAGAATGTTTCTTTAAGGCTGGCGGTACGCAGGCGTTTTCGGATAGCACTGCCGGCAAGACGGGCGCCATTCAGGTGAGGACAGGGATTATGGGGTTGGAAACCATCGCACTCGGCGATGTGAAGCATTTCGACGAGACGACGGACGTTCTGGTGATCGGGCTGGGCGCCGCCGGTGTCAGCGCCGCGATCGAGGCGCGACGGGCCGGGGCGGATGTGCTGGTGATCGAACGCGCTTCGGCTGGCGGCGGATCGACCGCTCTGTCGGGCGGCTTCATCTATCTGGGTGGCGGCACCCGCGTGCAGAAGCTGAACGGCATCGAGGACACGGCCGAGGACATGCGGATCTATCTCCAGGCGATGAGTCCGGAGGCCGATCCCGAAAAGGCCCGCGCCTACGCCTATGACAGCGCCGCGCATTTCGACTGGATCGAGGCCAACGCCGTCAAGTTCGACGACCGCTATTACCCGCACAAGCATTACGAGCACTCGTCCGCCGAATCGCTGGCCTGGACCGGCAACGAGCAGGTCTGGCCGTTCCGTGAGAAAGCCAGGCCGGCGCCGCGCGGCCACAAGATGCCGGGCAAGGACGACAAGCATGTCGGCGTCGGCGAGACCGGCGGCGGCGGCCAGGTGCTGATGGAGAGCTTGATCGCGACGGCCGAGAAGCTCGGCGCGCGCATCGTCTATGACGCCAACGCGAAAAACCTGATTGTCGACGGCGACCGCGTCGTCGGCCTCAAATACACGGTGTTCCAGGAGGAGCGCTTCGTCCGCGCGACCAAGGGCGTCGTGATCGCCACCGGCGGTTTCGGCATGAACCAGGAGATGCTGGAGCAATATTGCCCCGACTTCGCCAACGAAACCTTCGGCAAGCTTGGCACCGGCTTCATCCAGGGTGTCGGCCATAAGCTGGGCGAGAGCGCGGGCGGCGCGCTGGAACATATGGACGGCTATTTCGTGACCTCGCCTTACTATCCGCCGGAAAGCCTGTTGAAGGCGATCCTGGTGAACAAGGAGGGCAGGCGCTTCGTGGCCGAGGACAGCTATCACAGCCGCTCCACCGCCGCCGCGCTGAAGCAGCCGGACCGGATCGCCTATCTGATCTGCGACAGCGCGATCTTCGAACGCTGCGAGTTCCCGCACGAGTTAATCGACGCCTGGGAAACAGTGGAGGAGATGGAGGCAGGGCTGAACCTGCCCAAGGGCTCGCTGCAGAAGACGCTGGCCGATTACAACACGCACGCGGCAAAGGGCGAGGATCCGGAGTTCCACAAATATCCGAAATGGATCCAGCCGCTGACCCAGGCGCCGTTCGCGGCGATCAACTGCACCTTCGGCTCGTCGCCGATCATGGGCTTCACGTTGGGCGGGTTGAAGACGAACGTGAAGGGCGAGGTGCTGGACAAGGCCGGCAAGACGGTGCCCGGCCTTTACGCAGCCGGCGCCTGCGCCTCGAATCTGGCCTATGACTCGATGGGCTATTCGACCGGCACCTGCATCGGCGAATCGACCTATTTCGGCCGCCAGTGCGGCATCAACGCGGCGGCTCGGCCGTCCATCTAATCAAGTCAATCAAAGGGGAAGAGACATGGGCATTCTTGACGGAAAA
>DATJHU010000040.1:0-6070 GCA_035493715.1 Alphaproteobacteria bacterium
AGGCGAGCCACCGAGAAACTCTCCATGAATGTTTAAGACAGAAGTGCAGAGAACGGCCGATAGGTCACGTTTTCTCCCGCCGCGACCAACGACGGCCCGGCCGGCAGGTCGAGGATGCCGTCGGCCCAGGCCAGCGAGGTCAGCAGGTTCGAGCTCTGGTCGCGATAGGGCACCGCATACGGCTTGCCATCGCGCCACTCCAGTCGCACTCGGGGAAATTCGCGCAGGCGCGGCGATTTGGCGATCGCCTCGGCCAAAGGCACGGTGAAGCCGGGCAGCGGCGAGGACGGCATCCCGAGCAGTCTTCGGACCGCCGGCACGCCGACGACCAGCAGCGTCACCATCGCCGATACGGGGTTGCCCGGCAGCCCCAGCATGCAGGCCTTGCCGATCCGCCCGAACAGGACCGGCTTGCCGGGCCGCAGCGCCAGGCGCCAGAAATCGACCTGACCGTTGGCGAGCAGCGCCGGCCGCACATGGTCGTGATCGCCGACGGACACGCCGCCGGTGGTGACGATCAAGTCGTATTGTTCTGCCGTCTCGGCCAATGCGCGGGTCGTCAGGTCGCGGTCGTCAGGCAGAGGTAAAAGGCGCGTGACATCCACCGGGAAATTGCCCAGCAACTGGGCCAGCATCGTGCTGTTCGTGTCGATGATCTGCCCGGCGCCGAGCGCCGATCCGGCCTCGAGCAATTCCGTGCCGGTAGAAGCAACCGCGACGCGGAGCCGACGCTTGACCGACACCGAGCCGACGCCGAGCGCCTGCAGCAAGGCGACGTCCTGTGGCCGCAATAGCCGGCCGGGGGGGAACGCCACATCGCCGACCCGGATGTCGCCACCGGCACAGCGGACATTGGCGCCCTTGGCTGGAACCGGATCGATGACCACGGCCCCACCCTCTCGGCGCGTGTCCTCCTGCATCGCCACGGTGTCGGCACCTTGGGGCAAGACGGCCCCCGTGGAAATGCGGATGGCGGCGCCCGGCGCGACGGTCCCCGCGAAGGGAACGCCTGCGGCGGATTCGCCTTGAAGGTCCAGCCGCACGGGCCCGTCGCTGGCCACATCGGACCGTCGGAAAGCGTAACCGTCGACCGCGGTGTTATCGAACGGCGGCAGCGCCCGCGGCGCGCTGACAGGCGCGGCAAGGCAACGGCCGAGCGCCTTACTTGTTTCGAGAGTCTCGTCGCCCCCGACCGCCTTGACCACGCGGCCTATGATCGCCAGCGCGTCATCGAGCGGGATCGGCGGTCCCGGCTGATCACCCACGTTCGAAATCGCTCTTGCCGCCGGTCTTTTCAAGCAGGATCACCTGTTCGACCGCCATGGCCGGGTCGATCATCTTGGCCATGTCATAGATCGAGAGCGCCCCGACTGCGGCGGCGGTCAGCGCCTCCATCTCCACGCCCGTCTTGTAGTGGGACGTGACCTTGGTGGTGACATGGATGAAATTGTCGCCGATCTCGAACTCGACGCCTAGATGCTCGACCGGCAGCGGATGGCAATAGGGGATGATCTGGCTGGTGTTCTTGGCCGCCATGATCGCCGCGACCTTGGCGACCGGAAGCGGATCGCCCTTGGGCAGCCGACCCTCGACGATCGTGCGCACCGTCTCCGGCCTGCAGCGGAGCGTGGCCCGCGCCGTCGCCGTGCGTTTGGTGACGCGCTTGTCCGAGACATCGCGCATGCCCGGCGGCTGCCATTCATATCCGGGTATAGTATCGTCCATCAGCCGCCGATCTCGATCATGTTGCGGTTCTTCATCGTCATGAGTTCTTCCATCGGCGGGTGCGCCGCCTGCTTGCCGTCGACGGCGCGCAGGATCAGCGCCTCGATATCGGAATCCAGCCCACCGGCGCGCATCGCGTCGCGCAGGCTCTGCTCGGCGGGATGGAACAGGCAGGATTTGATATTGCCGTCGGCGGTGACCCGCAGCCGGTTGCAGCCGCCGCAAAAGCTCTCCGTCATCGAGCTGACGAAGCTGACCGTGCCGATATGGCCGGCCAGCCGGAAATCCTTGCCGACGGCACTGGACGACGTGACCAGCGGAATCAGCTGATGACGCTGCGAGATGACGGATCGCACCTCCGCATAAGGCATCAACCCGCCCTTGGACCAGTGATTGTCCGGGAAGGGCATATATTCGATGAAGCGCACATTGATCGGCCGGTCCTGGGCCCAGGCGACAAAATCGAGGATCTCGTCGTCATTGACGCCGCGCATCACCACGACATTGATTTTGAGTGGCGCGAACCCGGCGGCGAGCGACGCCTCGATCCCGTCCATGACCGCCGTGAATTTGTCGCGTTTGGCAATCTCCTTGAACCTGTCGCGGCGCAGCGTGTCGAGGCTGATCGTCATGCTGTTGAGGCCCGCGGCGCTAAGCCCTGCGGCGCGTTCGGCCAGCGAGATGCCGTTGGTCGTCATCGCCAGCGTCTTGAGACCTGGTAAGGCGCCCAGCCGCTCCACGACTCGGCCGATATCACGCCGCGCCAGCGGTTCGCCGCCGGTCAGGCGGATCTTGTCGATGCCCATCCCCACGAAGATGCCGGCCAGACGGACGATCTCGCCCTCGGTCAGGATTTCGGCGCGCGGCGTCCAGTCGATACCCTGCGGCGGCATGCAATAGCTGCAGCGCAGGTTGCAGCGGTCGGTCAGCGACAGGCGCAGATATGTGTGCTTCCTGCCGTGCCGGTCGATGAGACGGTTGGGCGCGCTCATTCGGCCGCCTGGCGGTGGCTGTGCAGCAAGGCGGCGGCGCCGCCGATCAGGCTGAACACGTCCCGCCAGCCCTTCAGGCGCAGCTGTTCGGCGGCATTCCGGCTGCGGCCGCCCTTGGCGCAGACGAACAGCACCGGCTGGCTGTTGTCAAACGGCGGAGCATCGGGGTTGAAGGTGGTGAACGGCCATTTCTGCGCATCAGGCAGCGGCGCGTCGTCCCACTCGTGCGGTTCGCGCAGATCGACGATGCGGTATCGTGACAGGTCGGCGATATCAGCCGCCTCGATCTCGAAATCGGCATCCGCCCCGGCGGCCAGCCCGTGGATCGTCGGATGTGTGCCACAGAGCGGGCAGTCGGCGTCCTTGCGCCGGGCGATCTTGCGACTGTCGAGCGTCAGCGCATCCATGATCATCAGATGCCGGTCGAGCACCCCAGGTAGCTCCAGGATGATCTTCAGCGCCTCGGACGCCTGCATGGTCCCGAACAGGCCTGGCGTCACACCCAGAACGCCGACCTCGGCGCAATTGCCGACGGTGCCCTCCGGCGGTGGCTCCGGCCACAGGCAGCGCAGGCACCCGCCATCCGACTTCGGATCTATGGTCAGCAGCTGGCCCTCATAGCGATGGATGCTGGCCTGGACCAAGGGCCTGCGGTGGAGGATCGCGGCATCGCCCAGCAGGTATTTGGTGCGGAAATTGTCGGTGCAGTCGAGTACGACGTCATAGTCGGCAAACAGGCCGGGCAGCGTCGCGGCGTTGACCTTGCCCTCGTGCAGGCGGACCTGGATGAATGGATTCAGTGCCTTCAGGCGTTTGGCGGCCATGGCCGCCTTGGGCTGGCCGATGTCAGCCACCGCATAGAGCACTTGCCGGTGCAGGTTGCTGGCCTCCAGCGTGTCGAACTCGGCGATGCCGATCGTGCCGACGCCGGCTGCGGCCAGCATCAGCGCCGCCGGACTGCCCAGGCCGCCGGCTCCGACGATCAGTACCTTAGCCGCCTTCAGCTTCGCCTGGCCCGCGACACCGACTTCCGGCAGGCGGATCTGGCGGGAATAAAACTCAGCCTCGTCGATGACCGGCGCAGGGCCGTGCGAATGGCCATCGCCATGGGAATGGTCCTCATGACCGGTCCCGGGATGCTGGCAGTTCACCCACTCTGCGGTGCCATCGCGGTAATGCTCTTTCTTCCAGATCGGCAGGCGGTGCTTGACCTCGTCGATCACATAGCGGCAGGCGCGGAACGCCTCGTCGCGATGGGCGGAGACGACGCCGACCCACACCGCGCAGTCGCCGATCTTGAGCATGCCGTGGCGATGCACCGCGCGGATCGCGTTAACCGCATATTTGGCCCGCGCCTCCTCGAGGATCTTGGCGCCTTCGGCCAGCGCCAAGGGTTCGAAGACTTCGTAGTCCAGCCCATCGACCTGGCGCCCGTCATTATGATCGCGCACCCAACCCTCGAAGCTGGCGAAAGCGCCGGCGGTTCGGTCGATCAGCGAATCGGCCAGGGCGGCAATGTCAAGCGTTTCACCCGAAATCTGGAATATGAGGCCCGTCATGGCTCAGCCGCCAGCCACCGGCGGGATGAAGACGATCGTGTCGTTTGCGGCCAGCGGCCGGTCCCAGGAGGCGAATTCGTTGTTGATGGCGACCTTCACACGCTCCACTGCCAAGGTGAAACCGTACCGGGCGGCCAGTTCGCGATAGAGATCGCGCGCCGTCCCGGCGCCGGTTTCGACCGCCTCCGCCGCCAAGCCGCGCTGCTCGCGCAGCAGCGCAAAATATTCAAGCCTTACCGGCAGTGTCATTCGAACGTTTGTCCCGGCGATCTATTGCGACTGATATAACGACATTCGCGGACCCGGACAAATCGTTACGGCTCGACAATCCGGCGGCCCAACACCCTATATTTGGGTGAGGTCCGGCGGATACCAGACCACTGCTCCGAACCAGAGTAATCCAGACATGCCCAAGATCGACGATACCCGCCCCTTCATCCCCGTGCGCATCGCCGTGATGACGGTTTCCGATACACGCACGCCGGCCGACGACAGGTCCGGCAACACACTGGTCGATCTTCTGACCGACGCAGGCCACCTGTTGGCCGCGCGCGCCATAGTGCCGGACGACAAGGACCGCATCGCCGGACAGCTGAACGCCTGGATCGACGATCCGGAGGTCGACGTGGTGATTTCGACCGGCGGCACCGGCGTAACCGGTCGCGATGTGACGCCCGAAGCGTTCGAAAGCGTCTATGAAAAGAAGATCGAGGGGTTCGGGGAACTGTTCCGCATGTTGAGCTATCAGAAGATCGGCACTTCGACGATCCAGTCCCGGGCAACCGGGGGCGTCACGCGCGGCACCTATCTCTTCGCCCTGCCCGGCTCGCCCTCGGCCTGCCGCGACGGGTGGGAGATGATCCTGAAGGACCAGCTCGACTACCGCCACCGCCCCTGCAATTTCGTCGAGCTGTTTCCGCGGTTGCGGGAGCACGAGGCACGTTAGGACTAGCGAACCTTACACGCAGCAGCGGCTCTACGCCTTAACTCCGCGATAAATTGCTGTTTGTCGCCACCGGGTAGTCCGTGATGACTCGGCATCCAGTGGCATATCCTTCAGGAATGGTCCCCAAAGCGATCAAGTCTTGAAATACAACGTTGGGAACCACGGGAAGCTCGCCGCCGTCATTGATAGGGTGAGTATCAGGCTCGGCCCTGTCTGGAACGATCTTTTCCCACCCCAAATCATTAGGGGCGATCACGATCTTTTCCAGAAGAAGATAATTGCTGCAGCGGAGATCGTAACTGACGTCGAGGAAGCTCTGGCGGATGCGCACATGATAATAAACAATGTCGGCGCATTCATCGTGGATGGGACTGTCTTTGAGGTCCGCGTTTTGTACCACGGGCCATTTACTAGCGACCACGAGACCTGTCAGTGCTGGCAGTTCAAAACGAGCCTCAACGGCTTTGTTGAGGTGTCCGATGCCGCCTACACCTACCTCAAATGAGGTAGCAGCCCCAGCCCCCTGAAAGGGCAGAGCGAACAATCCCAACATCAGAACACCAGTCAAGAAGGGGATAATCGTCTCACGACTTCGAGCCACTTAGGCTCATAAGAATGTAAAAACCGCTATTTTGATGAAAAAATTTTTAGGGAAAGGGCAAAAAACGGTAAGGTGTTTCATTCCTGGCGGCGTCTCTCAGTATCACCAATGACAATCAGGACCTCCGAAACGAGGCCCGATTGGGCATTGGAAAGCCAACTGGGAGCCAGGGCCGTGGTCGATATTACATCCATTGTTTCTGAGCGCTCGCCGCGCGCACGGCGGCGCCCGCGCCAGGACCTGAGCG
>DATJHU010000041.1:0-41612 GCA_035493715.1 Alphaproteobacteria bacterium
GGCGGCAATTTCTGGCTGGTCGATCCCTTGGACGGGACCAAGGAGTTCATCGGCCAGACCGGCGAGTTCACCGTGCTGATCGGCCTGATCGAGGACGGCAGGCCGACGCTGGGCACGATCTACGGTCCGGTTGCAGACGAACTCTATTCGGCCGCGGTGCCGAACAGCGCCTGGGGCGTGACCAAGGCCGGCCGTGAGGCGCTTCAGGCACGCAGGCCGCCCGCCGACGGCAGGCTGACCGTCACCAGCTCGTATCGCCGCACGAACTCCGCCCTGGAGGCTTATCTGGAGACCGTGTCGGTGGGCGAACGCATCCGGCGGCGCAGCGCCTTCAAATGGGCCGATGTCGCACGCGGTGCGGCCGATCTCTATCCGGGATTCGGCGTCAGCTATGAGTGGGATACAGCCGCGGGCCATGCGTTGGTGATCGCGGCAGGCGGCTCGGCAACCCTGGTCGACGGCTCGCCCCTCGCCTATGGCAAGCCGAAATTCCTTAATTCCGACATACTGGTCATAGGCGCGCGCTAACGCCGATACGTCCCGCGTTACTGTATCTTACGTTTTCACAACCTCTCCCGTGGTAAGGTTCCGGCATCGACTATTGCCGGCGGCGAATGCCGGCACAGCGAGGGAGGAAGCGAATGACTAAGCGTCTCGCGGCGGAATTCATCGGAACGCTTTGGCTGGTTCTCGGCGGCTGCGGCAGCGCGGTGCTGGCGGCGGCCTTTCCCAATGTCGGCATTGGGCTTCTGGGTGTCTCGTTCGCTTTCGGGCTGACGGTGCTCACCATGGCTTTTGCCATCGGCCACGTGTCGGGCTGCCATCTGAATCCGGCCGTCTCGGTCGGCCTATGGGCCGGCGGGCGGTTCCCGGCATCCGACCTGATCCCCTACATCGTCGTGCAGGTGCTCGGCGGCATCGCCGGCGCGGGCATCCTCTATGTGATCGCCAGCGGCAATCCGGCTTTCGATGTCGCCGCCGGCTTCGCGTCGAACGGCTATGGCGAGCATTCGCCCGGACACTATTCGATGGTGGCAGGGCTGGTGTCGGAGGTCGTGATGACCTTCGCCTTCCTGTTCGTGATCATGGGCTCGACCCACGGCAACGCACCGAAAGGCTTCGCGCCGATCGCCATCGGGCTGTGCCTGACGCTGATCCACCTGATCAGCATCCCGATCACCAACACGTCGGTGAACCCGGCGCGCAGCACCGGCCCCGCGCTCTTCGTCGGCGGGTGGGCGATCGAGCAGCTGTGGCTGTTCTGGGTGGCGCCCCTGGTCGGCGCGGCGCTGGGTGGGATCGTCTATCGCTGGGTCAGCGCATCGAGCCCGGCCCCGGTCGACATCAAGGGCGACTGAGCATCGTCGTCTTCGGCGCATTAAAGGCTGTACTTCTTAACCATTGTTCGCCACGATCCCGTTCAGGATCATAGGGGAACATGGGTAACCATGGCTCGGTCGGTCGATAAGCCGAATGCGTCAACGACCGCCGATCCGTCTACGCCGGACATGAGCGAGACGGACCGCTTGATCGCGCGCGAGGACGAACGTCTCGCACAAACCATCGGGAATTCGCTCCGCTTCTCACGTCGTGCCCTGCTGGGGCGCGTCGCGGCGCTGTCAGCAGCCTGGACAGTTTCTCCGTGGCTGATCGACATGCCGTCCGCGTCCGCCAAGGCGCTGGACGAGGCGGGAATGACCCAGACGCTCGAAGCTTTCGCCGACACGTTGATCCCCGGTCAAAAGCGCTTCCCAAAGGATGTGGCGATCGCCGGCGTGGTAAAGGGCCCGGGCGCGGTGCAGGGCGGCGCGCTCAGGATGATGAATTTCCCGCCGCTCGGCGTTCAGGCGGCGCTGCCCGGTCTCGCCTTTACCCTCAATGTGTACGCCTTCGCCTATGCGGTGAACCACAAGATCACGCTTCATCTCATTGTACCGCCGTTCGTTGAGCTCGATTTCGAATCGCGGACCGCGCTTCTGCTCAAGATCTTCGAAGGGACCGGTCAGGATCGGGCGGCGTTCTCCGCGCTTGCGGCTCTTACTTTCGCCGCATTCAACACAGCGGGCTACCTGCCGACAGCGGAAGCAATCGAAAACGGGCATCCCGGTCTTGCGACGATCGGCTTTCCGGCACCCAATAAAAACGGCGTGTGGCGCTTCCCGAATTTCTCGTACCGGCGAATCCTTGCGAAACCGCATCCGGGCGCCCGCCGCGGAAACCCCCCGTGAATCTGGCCACCGTGATACCGGAGCAGCGCGATGGCGACTGAAACCACCGACGTCCTGATCATCGGCACGGGCTTCGGAGGCTCGATCCCCGGTTACTATATGGCCGCCGGCGGCGCACGCGTGATCATGCTCGAGCGCGGGCCGAGGCTCGAGGGCAAGGATTTCACGCAGAGCCTGCAGATCGGCACTTACAACCGGATTGTCGACAGCATCCAGGGTAACGGCATCGATGTCACCGCAGGCAACTGCGTCGGCGGCTCGAGCGTCGTCTACTACGCGGCCTCGCTGCGGGCACCGAGCTTCGTGTTTGAGCGCCAGGGCACGCTCGGCCGCCGTCTCTGGCCGGCGTCGATAACCCGCCGCGCGCTCGACAAGTGGTATCGCCGCGCCGAAGAAGCCTTGCCTGTGAGCCCTCTGAGCTGGAACGACGTGCCGTATTCCGGCGGCGTGTTCGGAGCGGCCTGCAGGCGCGCGGGACACACATGCCAGCCGGTGCCGGTCGCCGTCGACCTCGCGCGCTGCACCAACTGCAACTGGATGCACAGCGGCTGCATGTTCGATGCGAAGCGGTCGATGCTGCTCAACTACATCCCGGGCGCGGAGGCGTCGGGCGCCGAGATTCGCCCATTGCATGAAGTGCAGGCCATTCAGCCGGCCGAGACTCCCGGCTACCGCTATGCGGTCTCCTATCTGCAACTCGGCGACGACCGCAAACCCATCGGCAGCGGCTTCATCGAGGCCAAAATGGTCATCCTTGCCGCGGGCGCGATGGGAACGCCGGTGATCCTGCAGCGCTCGGCGAAGTTTCTCGGCGACATGCCGAAGGCGGTCGGACGCCACATGTCGGCGAACGGCGACCGGGTCACGATCGCCGCTTTGAACGAGGACAAAGTTCGCGATCTGCTTGGTCTCCAGCGTGCGCCCGGCATCGCATACGATGCCTTCCCGATCGGCAAGCCGATCAGCGCCATGACTTTCGACTATCTCGACCCCGACGCGCCCGAGTTCTCGCGCTTCGGCCTGCAGCAGATTTACTTTCCGCCGATCACCAACATGCTCCCCGGCGTGAACGGCGACCCGTCCTGGTTCGGCGTCGACAAGCGCGACGACCTCCTTGCGCGCTGGCGCTCTTGGCTGACGGTTCTTGCGATGACCGAGGACGCCAACGAAGGGGTCTTCGGTCCGCCGCCCGAAACCGGCAACTACACGCGCCTGGGGCAAGGAACGGCGATCGGCCAGCTAAGGTACGATATGGCGCCGCAGACCGAGCACGGCTTCAAATTGTCGGACGCGGCGAGCCGGTCGATCATGACGCATGACGGCCTCGCCTCGATCCATGAAGTGGCGTCGACGGACAAGATCCAGTGCGCGCATCCGCTGGCGTCGTGCCGTATGGGCGACGATCCCGAGACGTCGGCGCTCGACGATCGCCACGAATTGCGCGGCCATCCCGGCATCTTCGTCACCGACGGTGCCAGCGTGCCGACATCGCTGTGCGTGAACCCGTCACTGACGATCGCCGCGCTCGCCGAGCGGGCTTCGTCGATTTTGCTGCGGCGGGCCGCCCAATACGGCGTCACGGTCAAACCAGTGGCGCAAGCCTGATCTATCGGAGATGCTGAAACGTAGGGCGGGTTAGCGAAGCGTAACCCGCCAAGCCGGCAAGGCCGGCTTCCGCGCATGAGCCGCGCCAAGCGCGGCCGGCGGGTTACGCTTTGCTAACCCGCCCTACCATGATCTAAGCCGTTACGTCGTTGCCCTTGACGCGGGACGCAAGCGAGGCCGCCAGGAAATCGTCGATGTCGCCGTCGAGCACACCCTGGGCGTTGCCCTTTTCGACGCCGGTCCGCAGGTCCTTTACCATCTGGTAGGGCTGCATGACGTAGGAACGGATCTGGTGGCCCCAGCCGATCTCGCTCTTTTCACCCTGGAAGGCGGCGACCTCTTCCTCGCGCTTGCGCAGCTCCAGCTCATAGAGCCGGGCCTTCAGCATGGTCATGACCTTCGCGCGGTTCTGGTGCTGCGACCGTTCCTGCTGCGAGGCGACGACGATGCCGGTCGGGATATGGGTGATGCGCACCGCACTGTCGGTCTTGTTGATGTGCTGGCCGCCGGCGCCGGAGGCGCGATAGGTGTCGACGCGCAGGTCTTTGTCGTTGATCTCGACCTCGATATCGTCGTCGATCACCGGCCAGACCGTCACCGAGGAAAAGCTGGTGTGGCGGCGCGCGGCGCTGTCGAAGGGCGAGATGCGGACCAGCCGGTGGACGCCGGATTCGGTCTTCAGCCAGCCATAGGCGTTATGGCCAGAAACCTGGATGGTGGTGGATTTGATGCCGGCTTCTTCACCGGGCGATTCGTCGATCAGTGTCAGCTTGTAGCCGCGCCGTTCGGCCCACCGCGTATACATGCGCAGCAGGATCTCGGCCCAGTCCTGGGCCTCGGTACCGCCGGCCCCGGCATTCACTTCCAGGAAGCAGTCGTTGGCGTCGGCCTCACCGGAAAGCAGGCTTTCCAGCTCCATCTTGGCGGCTGTTTCCTTGGTGCTCGCCAAGGCGGCCTGGGCTTCGTCGACGATCGACGGTTCGCCCTCGGCCTCGCCCATTTCGATAAGGCCGACATTGTCGGCAAGTTCGCGCTCGATAACGCGCACCGCCCCGATCTTCTGATCGAGGGCGGTGCGTTCGCGCATCAAGGATTGTGCTTTCGTCGCGTCGTCCCACAGCTTGGGATCTTCTGAAAGGGCATTGAGCTCGGAGAGGCGGGTTAGCGCGTTCTCCCAGTCAAAGATGCCTCCTCAGCAACGCCAACGACTTTTCAATGTCGTCGACGATCGCTTGAACTTCTGCCCGCATTGGCTGCTGACCCTATTGAACCCAAGAACGCTTAGGCAGCGTCCTTAACGTCTTCCTGAGCCAGGAACAAGGTCGTCATTTCCTGGATGAAGGCCGGCATGTCCTCGCCGGTGGTCGTCAGCACGTTGCCCGAGAGCTGGATGCCCTCTTCGGCCCAATGAGCCTTGGCCCCTTCCAGCGCGGCGCGGCTGGCTTCGGCGCCCGTCACCGTCACGCCCTCGGCGCGGTCGGCGATCACCAGGACCTCGACACCCTCGCCAACCAGCGCGACCGGCTTCAGGTCATCGACGAAGCCCGAAACGATGCGCTTGGTATGCGGCGTCTGCGCCAGCTTCACCAGGCTGCGCGTGCCGCCCGGAACCAGAAGCATGTCGAAGTCCGCCGAGAGCGTGGTGGAGATCTGCGCATCGACCGGAAAATAGTGACCCCAGGAGGTGCCGTGCCAACCGTTGGCGAGGCTTTCCGGACCGATCAATTTGACCGTCGCGCCGAGCGCGAGCAGGGCCTTCTGCGGCTCCGTCATCTGGAGTTCTTCAAAACCGCTGGCAACCAGCACAGCGACATTCTTTCCGGCGAGCGGTTTGTGCATATGTTAAGTTCCTTTGTAGTGCGGTTCGACTAAATCGCCGAAAATCCGCGACAATGGCGTCACTCGAGGAATACTGTCCTTCGGCCGCCTTGCGGCAGTCGGCGAGTCCAATGGGTCGAGGACGAAAAATGCAGGCGCGACAAACCGGCTGCCTGCTGACGACGACAACATAGGGATCAAGGAATCGAAGTCAATGATTCGGCCCCCTTACCGCGCAATTGAGACGGCATGTCACATATGCATGTTCGGAAAGACTTCGGCCAAACGGCGGAATACCGCGCTTCATTCGACGCGACGCAAGCCTAGCATGTATGCCGATGGCCTTGTATGAAACAGGGACAATAAACCGGCGCGCGTCGTGCGCCTTTTGCTCGATCCCAGCCACCTGGCCAAACGGGTAATTCATTGCGTTACACGGTTTCTTCCGGAAAACTCGCCTCCGCGTCCCTCGCCCTGGCTTTTCTGGCGACGATTCCGGCCCACGCGGCCAGCAAGCCCGCGGCGGAGGCAGCGGCCGAAAACCCGGCGCATCCGCAGACATACCGAATCGCGGGCGGCGACCGGCGCTCCTTCAACTATGACGCCCGCGCGGAAATCCAAGGCTATGCCCAGCTCGTCGCCGACAGCTATGCGGCGGCGCTGTCGGACGCCCAGGTTCTGAGTTCCGCGATCAACGCTTTTCTGGCGACGCCGAACGACGAGACGATGTCCCGCGCGCGCGACGCCTGGATCAACGCCCGGCGCAGCTGGGAGCTGACGGAGGCGTTCCGTTTCTATGACGGCCCGATCGATTTTGCCGACAACGCGCCGGGGCCGCTGACGCGCGTCGACGGCTGGCCGGTCGATCCCTCGGCGATCGACTATGTCGACGACAATCCGACGGCCGGCATCGTCAACAACATGAAGCAGGCGCTGACCAAAGCGACGCTGACCGGCCATACCGGCAAAGGGCCACCCACGCCCCATCCGGTGATCACGGGTTGGCACGCCATCGAGTTCCTGTTGTGGGGACAGGAGCCGAACAGCGCCACCGGTGAAGCTGGCGACCGGCCCGTCACCGATTATCTGCCCGGGCAGCCGAACAACGACCGTCGGCGCACCTATCTGAAACTGACCTCGGACATGCTGATCGAGGACCTGAAATACCTGGTCGAATCCTGGGATCCGAAGAGCCAGAATAGCTACGCCGCCGCCTTCCGCGTACTGAACCAGCGCGAGGCGGTGGGCCGCATCATGAATGGCGTCGGCCAACTGGCCGGGCAGGAACTGGCAAACAAGCGCCTCGCCGCCGCTCTGGACGCCAAGGACCGCAAGCTGCTGACCTCACGCTTCAGCGCCACCTCCTATCAGGACCTGGTCTTCGCCTTGCGCGGCGTGCGCAATGTGTGGAGCGGCGATCGCGGCGGCACCACCCGGCCGGGGCTTGGCGTGCTGGTCGGGCGGACCGACCCGGCGCTGGCGCAAAAGATCCTGCACGCGTTGAACCACGCCGAGGAGTCGGTCGCGTTGCTGCATACGCCGCTCGAACGCGAGACCCTGCCCGCCCCCGCCAATTCCCCGGCACGCGAAGGCGCCGAGCGCGCCATCGCCGACCTGAAGCAACTGGCCGGCCTGTTGCGCGACGCCGGCGCCAAGCTGGGCGTAACGGTCTTCCTGCCGAACTAAAGGTTCCGGGCCTGAATGGATTTGCCGGCTTTATTCGACAAGAACTAGGACCGCATGATCGCGCTATACTGCGGGTCGTGGTGTCCATCGAGCAGCAATGATCAACGATCGATCTCTCGCGACTGTCGCGTTGTCTGCCGGTAAGGCGGCTCCGTGATGCCACGGCTGCTTTCCCTCAATGTCGGACTGCCCCGCGACATCGCGTGGAACGGCAGAACGGTGCACACCGGTGTCTGGAAAGAGCCTGTTCAAGGCAAGCGGATGGTGCGCCGCCTCAATATCGACGGGGACGGCCAAGGCGACGTGGCGGGGCATGGCGGCGAACATCGGGCCGTCTTCGTCTACCAGATCGATTCCTATCATTATTGGCAGCGCCAGCTCGGCCGGGCCGGCTTTGAGTATGGGCAATTCGGGGAAAATTTCACCGTCGAGGGCTTACCCGACGACGAAGTCTGCATCGGCGACCGCTATCGGATCGGTGGCGCAGTCTTCGAGGTGACCCAGCCGCGCGTCACCTGCTATCGCGTCGGCATCCGCATGAACGAGCCGCAGATGGCGGCGTTGCTGGTCGCGCATGGCAGGCCCGGCTTCTATTTCCGTGTCCTGGAAGAAGGCGAGGTCGAGGCCGGCGACGAGATCGTCCGGTTACTGCGCGGGCCCGAGAGCATGACCATCGCTGAGGTCGACGCCCTTCTCTACAAGCCCGGGCATCCAACCGACCAGTTGGAGAAGGTGTTGCGCGTGCCGGCGCTCAGCACCGGTTGGCGTTCCTCCTTTCAGGCTCTGTTCGAACGCATGCAAGGCGGCGGCACCGTGAGCGGCAATCCTGCCCTCGCGCCCAGCGCCGGCCCGCCGGCATGGGCAGGGTTCCGCCCGTTGCGGGTGTCGGACAAAAAATACGAAAGCGACAGCGTGACCTCGCTGCTGCTGGAGCCTACCGACGGCCTCCCGCTGACACCTGGCCTGCCCGGACAGTTTATCGTGCTGCGCCTGCGTCCGACTCCTGGCGCACCTCCGCTGCTGCGCAGCTATTCCCTTTCGGGGGCACCGAGCGACGCACGCTATCGCGTCAGCATCAAGCGAAATCCCAGTGGCACGGCCGGCGCCTATGTCCATGACGGGATTCAGATCGGCGATGTTCTCGAAGTTGCCGCGCCACGCGGCAGCTTCGTACTGGAGTCCGGAGACGACGCGGTGGTCCTGCTGAGCGCAGGGATCGGCGCCACCCCTTTGCTGGCCATGCTCCACGCGTTGGCCATAGCCGCATCCCCAAGGGAGGTTTGGTGGATCCACGGGGCTCGCGACCGTAGAGAGCATCCATTTACCGAGGAGGTACGCCGTTGCCTTGAGGCCCTGCCCCACTTCCATCGCCATGTCCGCTACAGCGCGCCCGCTCCCACGGACAGGCCCGCGGTCGATTTCGATGCCGCCGGCCGCATCAGCGTGCCCGTCCTGCAGGAATTGGGTGTGCCAAGCGACGCCGATTTTTACCTGTGCGGCCCCCCGGCTTTCATGTCCGACCTGACGGTCGACCTTGGCGCCTGGGGCGTGCCCGCCGAGCGCATCCACAGCGAGGCGTTCGGGGCCGGTCCGGCCTTGACGCCGGGAATGGCCGCTGCCCCACCCAAGCCGCCGCATGAGCCAACCGGAGCCGCCGGCATAGGCCCGCTGGTTTCCTTTGCGCGGAGCGGACTCAATGTCCGCTGGGGATCGGCATACCAGAGCATCCTCGAACTGGCCGAGGCATGCGATGTTCCCGTGCGATGGTCTTGCCGCACCGGCGTCTGCCACAATTGCGAGACCGCGCTGATCGCCGGCGCCATTGCCTATCAACCCGACCCGATCGATCCGCCGGCGGAGGGCAATGCGTTGATATGCTGCTCGAAGCCCCAGGGCGATATCGTGATCGATCTCTGACGGTCGTCCCGACGCGTCAGCTTTCCACCTGGACCGTCCTGAACTTGCAGCCGCTCAGAAACGATACGAAAGCTGTGCGCTCGCGGACTGGCTGACGAACGATCCGCCGACATCGGCCGAATAGCCGGCTTTCAGTTCCAGCCCGTCTGCACGATAGAACCTGATTCCGAGATCGATCTTTCCCAAGGCATCGGGTGAATCGATGTAGTCCCTGAACGTTCCATGGTCAGATGTTTCACTGACGAAGTGCGCGTCGAACGTCCGCGTATTGTCCGGCGTATAGCTGAACCCAAACGCGGCGTAGGGACGCAACGTGCTTTGCTCGTCGACCTCCAGCTGGCTGCCGAATTCCACCATCAGCGACAGAGTGGCCGTCGTCTTGTCGCTGTCCTGAAGATCCAAAGCATAGGGCGAGCCCCCAAGCTCCTTCACGCCATCAAGGTGCGTATAAATCACATCGAGGCCGCCGTACGGCCGAACGTACCAGTCTCCCGCCGCAAACTTGTAAGCGGCCAGCAGGCGCCCACCTGTGAGAAAGACGCTGGGATCGCTGCGGAGCGTGTGCGTTGCGTCCACCAGGTTGACCCGGCGGTTCGCCTCATAAGAACCATAGGCCATCCCGACCGAACCGGCGAACAGCCATGGCCCCATATCGTGTTTGACCGTGAGCGAACCGTCGAAGGTTTCGCCGCTGCCGAAGGAACCGCCTTCCATCCTGGAGGATGTCTGGCCGTAGGCAAACGACCCGCCCAGCGTCCACCCCGGTGCGACTGCGTGCTGGGCGCCGACGCGCGGTCCGGCGCTGGTTACCTGGTAGCCCTGGATATCGCCCGTCGTCGACTGATTGCTCCATTGCCCGGACGCGCCGGTCCAAACACAATTGGCTCCGTCATGCGTTTCACTTTCCTGGGCGAAATACGGACACTCCATCGACGAGCCGAGGATCGTGTCCGATGCGTTGATAAGCGCAATCGATTGGGCGTGGATGTCCTTGCTTGAGTATTCATCCATTTCGCGCCTGTATTCCCGACCATCGCCGATGCGCGAAAGCGCGGCAAAATGCGTCGCGAAAGCTGGGTCGGCATCGCTCCACAGTCTGGAGAGGTGATCGGCGAACGAGGCTTGGCTTGCCGTTAGGGAAACGCCGTCGGGCGTGAAGTCCGGCCGTGGCGTGAGGGTCAGCGTGTTTCCCGATCGCTTCGCATCCCAATGGAAAAGCAGAGAATCCTGACCGTCAGCCGACGCGACCGCCAAGTGTCCGGCGGTAACGACCGGAAGTGACCCGGGAAGCAAAGACACCACATTGGGCACGATTGTGCCGCCGATGGAAGCCGTGCCGTCGATCAGAACGCGGCTCGCACTCTTCTTCAAGGAATCGACGACGACGGTGAGGCGTCCGGAATCGGTCTGGGTGAAATCGCCTGTGATATGGGTCGTGGTTATCGCGCCGGGCATTCCGACATTGATCACGCCGCGGTTGATCACATCGCCCTGCAACACCCCACCGGCATTGAGGACTCCGCGATTGTCGAGCCCGACGGCGGCAGACGCCTTGCCGCCTGCGATCTCGGCTGCATCGCCGGAGCCGGCCAGGCCCCAAATCGACCCGGTGATGGTCCCGCTGTTGGTCACGGTCAATGTATTGGCCGGCGCCAGGATGGCGGTGCCGGCAGTGCCAGACGCGGTCGTCACGGTGGCGCCCGAGATTATGGTCAGCTGGTTGGACTGGCCGTCGAAGACGACGCCAGCGGCGCCTGCCTGCCCCGGCTGAGCAGCCGTGCCGCTGCCGCCGGTCACTGTGACAGGGGCATCGAACGTCACCTGGACCGGCCCGTTTTGCCCATAACCTGCACTCTGCGCGAAGATGCCGATGCCGTTCTGTCCGGTGGCCGATACGTTGCCGCCGACGAGTACACTGACCGCGCCGCCCGACCCGCAATTTCCGCAGTTGAACCCTGCGTCTTGCGACGAGCCGGCAAACATCGCGCCGCCGTCGATGATCAACCCGCCGCCGGCGCCGATCGATTGCGCCAGGATGCCGATCGCGCCCGCGCCGGTGACATTGATGCTGCCGGTGCCGCCGATAAAGACATAGACGGACCCGCCGTTGCCCTGGGTGAGCCCTTGGCCATAGCCGTTCAATCCCGTCGTGAGCGAGGCGCTGGTCACGCTGGAGTCGGCGACTCGCACCACGCCACCCCCACCGCCGATGGATTGCGCCACGATGCCGTGGGCGGCGACGCCGTCCGTGTCGATCGTGAAGTTCGTGGCGACGACCTGGACCTGGCCACCGTTGCCGGTTGCGCCGGAACCGCCGAGTTGGATCGTCGTCGTCTCGGCGCTCGGCTGCACGGTCACCAACCCGCCGCCGCCGCCGATCGACTGCGCCAGGA
Organism: Alphaproteobacteria bacterium; assembly: GCA_035493715.1. Classification (GTDB taxonomy): domain Bacteria; phylum Pseudomonadota; class Alphaproteobacteria; order BOG-932; family Roseiterribacteraceae; genus BOG-932. The sequence continues at coordinate 11,648 of DATJHU010000041.1, forward strand.
TGCCGAAGGCGTAATTGCCGTGCGTGGAGAGATCGACGATATTCGCCGAGGAATAGGCGCTCCCCGTTTCGATCAAGGTCACCGCGCCGCCGTCGCCCGACGCTCCCGATCCGCCGCCAGCGGAAAGCGTATCGGTGCTGCCGGACAGCCTGAACGCCGAGACGAAGGCGCTGCTGCCGGAGCCCGCAAGCCCGCCGCCACCGCCGATCGACTGCAGGACAATTCCGTCCGCCGCATCGCCCGCGGTCGTGATCGTGGTGCCGTTGGTGTTGAAGAAGTTCAACGTCACCGTCCCGCCCTGCCCGCCGGCGCCCCCGCTGCCGCCGCTCGAACCGCCGACCGAGATCAGGCCGGTCGCGCTGTCCGAACCGTCCGCGGCGATGCCGCCGCCGCCGCCAACGCTCTGGGCGACGATGCCTGTTGCCGCGTAGCCGGATGTGGCGATTCCCGTATTGCCCTGATCGAGGATGATCGTGACGTTGCCGCCATCACCTCCGGCGCCACCCGTACCGCCGACGGCATAGTCGAGATTGATCGTGATTTCGGGGAGGCCCCCGGTTCCGGTCGCCACGGCCGAGCCGGCCTTGCCGCCGCCACCGCCGATCGACTGTGCGACGATACCGTTGGCCCAGTCCCCCTTGGTCGTGATCGGTGCCGAAAGATCGACCGAAACGGTGCCGCCATCCCCGCCGGTCCCGCCGTTGCCGCCGATGGAATAGGAGAAGGTGGCGTCGATTGTCGGCAGCGTTCCTTTCCCCGCTTCCTGCTGGAGAAAGCTGCCGAAATTGTCGACGCCTTCGCGCGCTGCCAGCGCGCCGACGAACGGGTTGTCGGCCGAGGCATCGGCGCCGGATGAGCCGCCTAGGCCCCCGCCGCCGCCGACCGACTGCACCAGGATTCCGGTCGCATCGCCGCCCTGCGTCGCGATCGGTGCCGCGGCGGCGACCGTCACGGTCCCGCCGGTATTGCCGGTGCCTCCGGTCTCGCCGAGCCCGAGATTCACGCCGGGTTTGTAGCTTTGGTCGTCTTCCGTGTTGCCGGTTACGGCGAAGCTGACCGAGCCGCCCTGGGACGCGCCGCCGCCGCCGCCGATCGATTGAGCCAGGATTCCGACGGCGCCCGAGCCATAGGTCGCGATGCCGGAGCCGGAAAAGAGATCGACCGTGACATCGCCGCCGATACCCCCGGTGCCGCCTTTCGAGCCCAGGCCGATGGACAGGGAAAGGGTCTGCCCCGTGCCGAAGGCTTGCGTGTTGCCGGCGCCGAAGCCGGCATCGCCGCCGCCGCCGCCGATCGACTGTGCCTTCACCCCGTCCGCGAAATCGCCATAGGTGACGACCGAGGTGGCCGCGGTGCCGGCCGTCGAGCAGCCCGTGCCGTCCTGGCAGATCGTGCCGTCCCCCAGGATCGTTCCGCCGAGCACAACCTGGACCGCGCCGCCATTTCCGCCATTGCCGCCGTTGCCGCCGACCGTGAAGGTCCCGGTGATGGCATAGGATTCGCCGGCATCGCCGCCCAGGAAGGTGCTGGGGTCGTATCCGATGACCGCCGCCGCTGCCGAGGAATCCCCGCCTGCGCCGCCGCCGCCGCCGATCGATTGAACCAGTATGGCAGTCGAGCCCTGGCCGTTGGTCGTGATCAGTCCGCCGTTCGAAAGGGCGAACTGCGCGGTCCCGCCGTTACCGCCGCTGCCGCCTGTGCCGCCGACCGCCACCGCAAGGGCTACGCCGACCTGCTGACCGTCCGGCGTCGGGGCGGCCACAGCCGTGGCCTGCGCCAGAGCTTGGCCGCCAAGGCCGCCACCCCCACCGATGCTCTGTACCGAGACGCCATAGCTGTCGACCGGCAGCAGGTTGCAGGGCAGCGACGTGCAGGCGCCCTGCGCCCCGCCGCTGACCAGCAGCGCGTCCTGACCTGTCGCAATCGTGCTGTCGGATACGATGGCGGAAGCCGTGGCGCCGTTGCCCGCAACGCCGCCGCTGCCGCCGACCGCGACCGCCGCCGAGAAACCCACGCCGATCGAACCGGCGAAAGCATTGCCCCCCGTACCGCCGCCGCCGCCGATCGACTGGACCAGCAGGCCGGGCGCTTTCGATCCGGCCGTCACAATCTGCGAACCGTTGCTGACAATTGTCGTTGCGGCCGCACCGTTACCGCCGCCGCCGCCGCTGCCGCCGATGGCGACAGAGGCAAACAGGCCGTCGGCGCTGGCGTTGCCGGCATTGCCGCCGCCGCCGCCGATCGACTGCATGACGACCGCCGCCGCGCCGTCCCCGACCGTCACGATCTTCGAGCCCGCGTCGATCGTTGCCGTTGCAGACCCGCCATTGCCGCCGCCGCCGCCATTGCCGCCGACACTGACGAAAACGCCGGAAGAACCACCCCCGTCGCCACCGCCGCCGCCGATCGACTGGCCGAGCAGGCCGATCGCCGAGATGCCGCTCGTGGCGATGGCACCGCCCTCGGACATGAAACTGACGCCGGCGCCGTCATTCGCCACGTCGCCGCCAGTGCCGCCGACCGACACGAAGCCGCCGTCGGCCTGCCCGCCGGCGCCGCCGCTGCCGCCGATCGATTGCAGCAGCACGCCCTCGGCGTTCGCTCCGCTGGTTCCGATCGTGCCGTTGTTGGTGACGTTCACATCGCCGACCGTCCCGGCCGCGCCGCCGCCGCCGCCCACCGAGTGGATGCCCGACCCGGTGCCGCCGCCGCCGCCCGTGCCGACGAAAGATTGCGCCAGGATACCTCTGGAATCGTCACCGGCGGTGAGGATCGAACCGCTGCTTGCGACCGTCACCGTACCGGCATTGCCGCTTGGCCCGCCGGCGCCGGCGATCCCTCCGCCCGCGTCGGCGCTGCCGCCCGTCCCGCCGGCGCCGCTGAGTGTCTGCGCCACGATGCCGGACGAGTCGGCGGTCTGCGTCGCGATGCTGGAAGTACCGTCGAGCGTCACCGTAACATTGCCTGTGTTGCCGCCGAGGCCTCCGTCGCCGCCATAGCCTTTCAAGCCACCCGTGGTCGCGCCGCCAGCGCCGCCAGCGCCGCCCACCGATTGAGCGACGATGCCCGGGGACGCGGCGCCTTGCGTGTTTGTCGAGGTCGATGCGAGTGCGATCGTGACGTCATCGCCCTGGCCGCCATTGCCGCCGCCGCCGCCGTGGGGAACGCCGGATTCGCTTTCGAAATCGCCGCCGTCGCCACCGTAGCCGCCCAGGCTGAGCGCGGAAATGCCGGGGGAATTTGCGCCGGCTGTCGCCACGGCAATGGTGTTCTGTCCGCTTCCAGTGAGAGTGATCACAAGCGGCGCAACGACGGCACCGCCACCGCCGCCCGCGCCCGACGTTTCCTCGTTGGCGAGCGCATTGTCGGCGCCGCCATTGCCGCCGATTCCGCCAAGCAGCTGCGCTTGGATACCCGCCGATTGATTCCCGTTGGTCGAAATCGAGACCGGAACCGTCGATCCGGTAACGGTTATGAGGCCGCCAGCGCCGCCGACTTGTCCACCATAACCGCCGTTCTCATCATGGCTGGTGTTGCCGAAGTCGCAGCCTGTCTGGCATCCGCCGTTGCCGCCGGCGCCTGCCTGCATCACGACCATGAGGCCGGGCAGCGCGTTGCCCGTGGTCGTCACATTCGCGTCCGTCACCGAAATCTGCGCGGTCTGGTTTGTTGCATCGAGCCCTGCGCCGTTGCCGCCGCCATAGCCCGTGTCGCCGCTTCCGGCGCCGCCATTGCCTCCGACCACGACCGCAAGCGCGCCGGCGCTGTAACCGTTCGCGGCCGGGGGCGCGCCGTTGACGCCGACAGCGATGTCGCTTCCCTGAGTCAGCGTGACGAAGGCCGATCCAGCCGCACCGCCGCCTGCGCCGTTGCCGTCTGAATTGTCGTCGCCGTTGGCGCCCACAGTAAGCGCCAGCGTACCGTACACGCCGTTATTCGCGCTGCCCGGATTTTGCCAGGTCCAGTTGACGGTCACGGGCGCCGAATTGGTGACCGAGACATTGCCGGCGGGCGAGCTTCCAATTTCGCCGGTCGAATGCGCCTGAATGCCGCCGAACCCCTGCTGCCCGGCCGCCGTCGCCGTAATGGCGCCGGTATTGACGATCGTCGCGCCGGACGTGCTGTCCCAGCTCTCGTCGCTGGCCCAGATGGCCGCCCCGCCCGTGGCCTGGACGCCCGACAGATTCATCGCGATGGCGCCGGAATTCGTCAGGTTGATGCCACTCTGCGTGGTAAAGCCTGTCTGCTGAACCGCGATGCCAAAGACATAGCTGTTCACGACAGTCGTGGACTCGGCCGAGAAGGAGATGGAGGCCTGATTGGACGCGGTCAGGCCGTATGCGGAGCCTGCGCCGAGGAAAGAGGAGGCCTGGGCCGTGATCGTCAGACCTGCGATGCCCAGAGACGAGGCCTCCGGCGCCGAAGAGGTGATGCTTATGGCGCCGGCGCTGGTCGCCGAGAAGCTTTGCCCGCTGGTGACGGTCTGACCCGGCTCGCTGAGCAGGATGGGCGCATTGTAGTTTCCCGCCGGAAGCGCACAGCTATAAACAGTTCCCTGGCTGGAACAGTTCGCCTGTCCCCATGCCCGCGCAGCCCCAAGCTCTGTCAGGATAATTAAGACCGGGAGTGTCGACAGGACACCGATTGTCTTAAGGGCGCTTGGCAGAATTCTGCCGGCCTCATGCACGCATGAGGATGGTCCTGTCTTCATCGGCCCTGCTCCCTTTAGCCTGCTCCGACCCTGGCGCGCTGTCCTACTCATTTATTCCGGAGCAAGAATTGCAACCGCCAAGCATGCAATCGGGACAGTTATACTCTAACGTCCGCGCTGTTTCACCTGGGAACATTTGATTCTGCTATCTTTTTGCGCCGTATGGAAATCCGTATATTTATTTCAATATTTTATAAAATTTCCTATTTAGCCTCTACTTGCCGAATACCCCCTTAGAGCGCTTCCGCCTCGTTGCCGCGAGTTAACCTTTGGCGGTTTGTCCGTCGGCGAAACGAGGGGAGGCCAGGCGGTACAGCACGTGCCGGCGCAGCACGTGCCCTTCCGGCAGGTTGGGATGGTCGAAGTCGTCGGCCGGATCGCGCGTCATGCCGAGCCGATCCATCACCGCGCGCGACCGCTTGTTGGCAGGAACGGTCATCGAGACGATCTCGTCGCAGCCGCGCGTCTCAAACCCATAGGCCAAGACCGCCCGCGCACCCTCGGTCGCATAGCCATTCTGCCAATGGCGCCGCGCCAGCCGCCAGCCGACCTCGACGCAAGGTGTGAAATGCGTTTCGAAAGTCGGCACCATCAGGCCGACGAAGCCGACATAGTCCGTCTTCCCTTTGATCTCGACGCTCCACGGGCCGAAGCCGTGGCGGTCGAAATGCGCCTTGATGCGTTCACCGAATGCGGCCGCTGCCGAGCGGTCCAGTGTTTCGGGAAAATGGCGCATGACCTCAGGGTCTGCGCAGAGTTCCGCCAGCCCGTCGAGATCGGTGTCACGGTAGGGCCGAAGGCGCAGGCGCGGCGTCTCCAGGACCGGGGGCATCACTCGAAATCGAGGGCGATATCCAGCACGGGCGCGCTGTGCGTTAACCGGCCGACGGAGATGACATCGACGCCCGAGGCGGCGATCGCGGCGACCGTGTCGAGCGAAACCCCGCCCGACGCCTCCACGACCGCGCGGCCACCGATCAGCTTGACCGCCTCGCCAAGCTGCGCGGGCGTCATGTTGTCGAGCAGCAGCACGTCGACGCCGGCGCCAAGCGCCTCCTCGATCTGATCGATGCGGTCGACCTCGCAGCAGATCTTGACCATATGTCCGTTCGCGGCCCGCACCTGGCGGATCGCCTGGCCAATACCGCCGGCGGCGGCGATGTGGTTGTCCTTGAGCATCGCCGCGTCGTCGAGCGCGAAGCGATGGTTGGCCCCGCCGCCGGCCTTCACCGCGTATTTCTGGACGACGCGCAGGCCGGGCAGTGTCTTGCGGGTATCGACGATGCGGGCCTTGGTGCCGGCGACCGCGGCGACATAGCGCCCCGTCAGCGTGGCGATGCCGGACATATGGGTCAGGAAGTTGAGCGCGACGCGCTCGGCGGACAGTAGCGTGCGGACCTTGGCGGTGACACGGCCGACCACCGTGCCGGCGGTCACCGGCTGGCCGTCATCGACCCGATGCTCAAAGAGGGCATTCCCCTCCAGGATGCGGAAGGCGGCTTCCGCGAAATCCATGCCGGCGATGATGCCGTCCTGGCGCGCGACCAAGCGGGCCGATCCGGCCTCGGCCGCCGCGATCAGTGCGTCGGTCGTGATGTCGCCGCGACCGATATCCTCATCCAGCGCGCGTTGAACGGCCTGGCGGATCACATAATGTGGCAGCATCGCCCGATTGCCGCGCTTCAGCGGCGGCCGGCGGCGAGCATGCGCTCGACCGACAAGCGGGCGCGGGTCGCGATGTCGTCGGGGACCAGGACCTCGTTCGTCATGGTCTCGAGCGAATGGAGGATCTTGGGCAAGGTGATCCGCTTCATATGCGGGCACAGATTGCAGGGCCGCACGAATTCAACGCCCGGATTGTCGACGGCGACGTTGTCGGCCATCGAGCATTCGGTGATCAGCACCACCCGCTTCGGCTGGCGCGTGCCGACATAATCGGACATGCCGGCGGTCGAGCCGACAAAATCGGCCTCGGCCAGGACGTCCTGCGGGCATTCCGGGTGAGCGAGAACCACCAGCCCGTCCTGCCCCTCGCGCAGCCGGCGGATTTCCGCGCCGGTAAAGCGCTCATGCACCTCGCAATGGCCCTTCCAGGTGATGATCTTGACCTTGGTTTGGCTCGCCACGTACTGCGCCAGATACTCGTCCGGCAGGCAGATCACCTCTGGCACGCCCAGCGATTCCACGATCTGCACCGCATTGGCGGAGGTGCAGCAGATATCGACCTCGGCCTTCACGTCCGCGGATGTGTTCACATAGGCGACAATCGGTACGCCCGGATAGCGCTGGCGCAACAGGCGGATATCCGCAGCCGTGATCGATTCCGCCAGCGAGCAGCCTGCGTTGCCGTCGGGGATCAGCACGGTCTTCTCCGGCGACAATATCTTCGCGGTTTCGGCCATGAAATGGACGCCGGCCATGACGATGACGTCGGCCTTGGTCTTGGCTCCTTCGCGCGCCAGGGACAGGCTGTCACCCACCACGTCCGCGACGCAGTGGAAGATTTCCGGCGTCTGGTAGTTGTGCGCCAGGATGACCGCGTTCTTCTCACGCTTCAGCCTGTTGATCGCGGCGATGTACGGCGCGTGTACCGGCCATTCGATCTCCGGAATGACACGCGAAACCCGTGCATAGAGCGGAGCCATCTCAGCGGCGACCACTGGGGAATAATCGAGCCTTACCGGCCGAGGCCGGTCGAGAGTTGTCAGCATTGAGAGAAATTCCAACCCGTTGGAGCGCTGGCCTTAGGCCTTGTTCGGACACTTATGCTAACTGTGAGCATTACTCTGCCCGGTGTCAATGCTCCCCGCCGGAAAAACTTCCGGGGATTTTTTAGAGCAAGCCAGCCTGGGTTTCCGTGCGTTCCTCGAGTATGCCGTCCAGCGGAACAGGCCGGCCAATGACATAGCCTTGGGCGTGGTCGACGCCGATCGCACGCAAAAGCTCGAGAGTCTCCTGGTCCTCGACGAACTCCGCGATCGTGTGCGCGCCCAATTTATGGGCGATCTCGTTGATGGATTCGACGATGGCGCGATCGACGGCGCTGTCCTTCATCTGGCGGATAAAGCTGCCGTCGATCTTCAGCCCGTCGACCGGAAACTGCTTGAGGTAATTGAACGAGCTCAAGCCCGTACCGAAATCGTCGAGGATCAGGCCGTAACCGCTATCGCGCATCTTGGTCATGAAAACGCGCGCGGAATCCAGATTGTTGATGATTGCCGTTTCGGTGATCTCGAACTTCACGCGATTGGGCGGCATCGGCGATTCCTTGAGCGTCCGGTTGAAGAAGGACAGGAACAGCGGGTCGTTGAGCGAATTCGCCGACAGGTTGACCGAAATCGAAAAGCCCGGGATCGCCGCCAGCGCCGCACCGCGCACGATCAGCGCGTTGGTCAGCACCCAGCGATCGAGGCTGCCCATCAGATCGTAGCGCTCCGCAGCGGGGATGAAGCTGCCGGGACGCAGGACGCGTCCATTGGCTTCCCGCATCCGCAGAAGCAGTTCGACATTGGTTACGCCCGGTTCGAGCTTACCAAGCGACAGGATCTCCTGGGCAAAAAGCTCCAACCGGTTCGCCTCGATCGCCGCGCTGATCCCCGAGGCGACGAGGATCTCCTGGTGGTGACGCTGCGCCACGCCGCTGCGGCTGCCATAGACGACGGATTGGTTGCGACCCGCCGACTTGGCGGCGTAGCAGGCAACATCCGCCTGGGCCATAAGCTCGACGCTGCCGGGCGACCGCGCATTGATCGCGGTGATGCCGATCGAGGCACCGATATCGTAGACATTGCCCTCCCACGACAGGCGGATGGCGCTGATCGCATCGATGAGCGATCTCGCGACGTGTTCGGCCCGCGTCGGCGAGCAGTCATAGAGCAACAGGGCAAACTCGTCCCCGCCCAGCCGCGCGGCGAAATCCGGCGCCTTGCGACTGCCCTGCCCCGCGCATTCCGACGCGATCAGATTGCCGACGAGCCGCAAAAAGGCGTCGCCCGCCGCGTGCCCGGCGCTGTCATTGACGATCTTGAACCGGTCCAGATCCATGAAGCACAGCGCATGCTCGCGCTCGTCGGTCCGCGCCCGCTCGCTGGCCTGGGTAAGTTTTTCCTCGAAGGTGACGCGGTTCGGCAGGCCGGTAAGTGCATCGTGCGACGCCATATGCTCAAGGCGCGCGTTCAGCGCCGCCAAACGCTGTTCCTTCAATTTCTGCTCGGTGACATCGACACAGGTGCCAACGAAGCGCTGTGGCTTTCCCTCCGCATCCCGTCCGATCATCATGATCGAGCTGAGGTTGCGTTCCTCCCCGGTCGGCCAGTGCACCCGGAAATCGTAGGCGATTGTCGACACGCCGTCCTTCAGCGCGCGGTCGCGTCCCTTCAGCAAACGCCGAAGATCGTCCTTGTGAACCAGCGCCGACCAATCGTCGGACGAAATCCTGAACGTCCCAGGGACATCGCCGCGGCGCAGTTCAAGCTCGTCGACATGCAGCAATTCGCGCATGCGCTCATCCAGGCGATACTCGCGCGTCTCGAAATCATATTCCCAGGTTCCCACGCCGGCGATCCGCGTCGCCAGGGCGAGCCATTCCTGCCCTTGATGGAACTGTCGCTCGGCACGCTTGGCCTCGGTGATGTCCGTGGCGACGCCGCGCCAAAGCACCCAACCGTCGGCTGCGGGTTCGGGGTCCGCGACGATATCGAGCCAGCGTTCGCCTTGCAGGCGGAACTGGCGATGAAAGCGGAGATTCTTCTCGTCGGGCGCGCAGGCCAGGCCTTCAAGTTCGCTGGGATGAAGCAGGTTCTCGAAATCGACGCGCGAGAATGTTGTCGGGTCGAATGTCTCCGGATCGAAGCCCAGAAGCCCGACCATATTTCTGTTTACATAATTTAAGACAAATTGGCTGGTTACAGGATGTGTTCTAGCTTCGAAAACTATTGCGGGTATCGCGGAAAGCAACCGTTCCGATCTTTGCGAAGACTCAGCTGAAAAGGGCATGTGCCCATCACCTGTTTTCTGCTATTTTCCAGAATCATAACACCTAGTTTCATAATTGGAATACCATTCTCCGCGAATTCATTGGGAAAACAGAACTATATCCGGACGAGTACGAGTATAGGTGCACAGCAATGCAACTCTGCGAGGGCGCCTGGTCAGCCCTCTTCCGGTTCTTCCAGCCGGAAGGTTTCGGTATCGTAATCGTAGGCGAATATCTCCGCGTAGCGGCCCCAGTTGATGATCCGCTCAAGCGTATCGCTGGCCCATTCCTCGCTCATGTGGTCTTCCAGTTCGCCGACGAAGCGCGCAGCCGGCGCCCGGTGGTTCGGTCGCTCGTGGAGAACCTTCTGGATATGGGCCGCGAGCGGCACGTTGCGCAGCAGATGTTCCGCGAAGATTCGCTTGCGATCGTCCATTTCGGCATCTGAGAACGCCTTGCCCGCCGGGGTCAGTTCCACATCGCCGCCACCGACATGGGCAAAGCCGAGCAACTGCATGCCGTCCAGCAGCACGAACAGATCGTCGACCGAAAGATTCTGGTACTCCGCCAGGTCCGGCAGATCGGCACGACCGCGATAGCGGTCTTCCATCAGCGTGTCGATCAGCGCCGAGAGCTGCTGCGTCGGCGCATCGGGGATGCGGATCGCCAGTTCCGCCCCGTCGGCCTGCGCCGCCCCCGGCTCGCCGCGCGCCCGCTTGCCGGCAGCGCCGCCCGGGGTCGTAGTCAGCAGCGTGTAGACCTGATCGACGATATGCCGGAAGCCCGGGCTGTTCCAATCGCGCGGACGCGGCAGCGGCACGCGGATTTCCGCCCGGATACGGCCGGGGTCGGAGGAGAAGACCAGGATGCGGTCCGCCATCTCCACCGATTCCTCGATATTGTGCGACACCATCAGGATGCTCTGGGTCGGAATCTTGCGGTCCTGCCACAGATCCACGAGATCGCCGCGCAGCGTCTCGGCGGTCAGTACGTCGAGCGCGGAAAAAGGCTCATCCAGCAGCAGGATGTCAGGGTTGATCACAAGTGCCCGGGCAAAGCCGACACGCTGGCGCATGCCGCCGGACAGCTCCTTGGGATAGGCGGATTCGAAACCATCCAGGCCGATCAGATCGATCGCCGCCTCGGCACGCTTGCGCCGCTCGTCCTTCGGCACATTGAGTGCCTCAAGCCCGAGTTCCACGTTGCCGAGCACGGTCAGCCAAGGGAATAGCGCGAAGCTTTGGAACACCATGCCGGCACCTCTAACCGGTCCCTTCACCGTCCCGCCGCGATAGCGCACCTCGCCCTGGCTGGGTTCGGAAAGCCCGGCGACCAGGCGCAGGAATGTCGATTTTCCGGAGCCGGATTTGCCCAACACCGCGACGATCTCGCCCGGCACCAGCCGGAAATTCAGGTCGTCCAGCACCAGCCGCTCGCCGTCGGCCACGGGATAGGTCTTGAAGACGTGATCGACCTCGATCAGGGAACTGTCAGCCATCCTTCATCCCCTCACACATTGTCCGGCCCTCACACATTGTCCGGCCCTCACACATCGTCCAGACGCATGCGCTCGGCGGCGAAATCGTAGAGCCGCCGCCACAAAAGCCGGTTCAAGACAATCACATAGAAACACAGCACCGCGGTCCCCAGAATCAGCCTTGGGGCGTCTCCATCCGTGCTGGCGATCTCGATATAGGAACCGATTCCCGTCGCGGTCAGCGTTGTCGGGCCCCAATGGACCAATTCCGCCGCGATCGATGCGTTCCACGACCCGCCGGCGGCGGTGAGGGCGCCGGTGATGTATGCCGGGAAAATCGCCGGGATGATCAGGCGCCGCCACCAGATCAGATGCGAGAGGCCGAGATTGCGGGACACATACTTGAAATCCTGCGGCAACGAAGACACGCCGGCGATGACGTTGAACAGGATGTACCATTGGGTGCCCAGGATCATCAGCGGCGACAGCCAGATCTCGGTGTTGGCGTGGTAACGCACGATCAGGAAGACCGCGACCGGGAAGAACAGGTTGGCGGGAAACGCCGCCATGAACTGGACGACCGGCTGGGCGGCGCGCGTCAGCTTGGGACGCAACCCGATATAGACGCCGACCGGAACCCAGACGATCGTCGCCAGCGCGATCAATACGAGCACACGAATGGCGGTCAGGAAGCCGAGATAGAAGACGTGGGCAACCTCCGGCACATTGATCTGTGCGCGAATGATATTGCCCATGCGATAAAGGACGTAACCGACGATCGCGATCAGCAGGATGTCGTATACCCGTTCGACCCAGCGCGGCATGATCGACGCGCGATCCATCGGGCCGTTGCGCCCGAAGCCGACTGCGTCCAGCCCGCGCTGCATCGCGACACCGATCGTGCGGTTCCAGCCCTGGCCGCCGGCCGCGAACCCCAGACGGAACGCGCGTGCGAGCCCCGATTTCTGCAGCATCGTCAGAAACCAGGGGCGGTCGAGCTCGGCGCTGCCGTCGGACGCCGGCTTGAACTTCGACGACCATGACAAAAGCGGCCGGAAGAACAATTGGTCGTAGAGCAGAATGACGATCAACATCGCGCCGACGGCGTAACCGACCGCCCGCAGGTCCTGGCGGTCGATCGCGGCCGCGATGTAGGAGCCGACACCGGGCAGGACGATCTGCTGGCCGTAGGCCGTGAACGCCTCCGACGCGACGACGAAGAACCAGCCGCCCGAAACCGACATCATCATGTTCCAGATGAGGTTTGGCATCGCATGCGGCAGCTCCAGCTTCCAGAACCGGCCCCACGGCCCCAGGCGATACATGCGCGCCGCTTCCTGCAGATCGAGCGGAACCGTCCGCAGCGATTGATACAAGCTGAACGTCATGTTCCAGGCCTGGCTGGTAAAGATGGCGAACATCGCCGCGCATTCCGGACCCAATGTGCTACCGCGGAATAAGGCAATCCACGCAGTTATCGTGATCGTGAGAAAGGTCAGGATCGGAATCGACTGCAGGATGTCGAGCACCGGGATCAGTATCTTTTCCGCCATCCGGCTTTTCGCCGCGGCGGCCGCATAGACGAGCGTGAAGAGAAACGAGAAGCCGAGCGCGATGAACATGCGCAGCACGGTGCGCAGCGCGTAATACGGCAGGTTGATAGGATCGAGGGAAATCTCGGTCGGCTGGCCGAGATCGAACGGTTTGGTCATGCCGCCGGCGCCAACGATGATAAGCGTCAGCAGGCCGAACAGCAGCGGAAACGCCACCAGGTCCCAAAAATTTGGTCGCAGATGGTCCTGCCACCTGCGGACGGGTTGCCCCCAGAGCATCGAGCGCATGGCGCGCCTTTCCTCGAACTAGGTCAGGTTCTTCGTTCAGGCAGACCGACCCCTGGGGCAGGCCTCTCGGACAGTACTTTTTTGCGGAAGCGGTAGTGCTCTGCCGGACGCCCGCCGGTTCGCGTCTCGCGCTTGCCGGTCGGCTCCACGAGCCCGCCGCGATCGACCAAACGCCGAAAATTCTGTTTGTGCAAGCGGATTCCGGCAAGCGTTTCCACCACCATTTGCAACTGCAGCAAGGTGAAGCTTTCCGGCATCAGTTCGAAGACGACCGGCCGGTAGGTGAGCTTGCCGCGGAGGCGCGAAATCGCGGTCGCCAGCACACGGCGATGGTCGCGCGCCATCGGCTGGCCGAAGATCGGGTCCTGCCCCAATTTTCCCGCACACTGCACATTGCCCGGAACACGGCGGCTCTCGTCCACCATGTTCGCCTCGTACAGCAACTCGTAGCGATCAAGCGTCCGCGAGGGATCCCACGCGATTCGCCCGCCGCCGAACGCCATCGCCACGCGGTCGCGGCGAAAATCCCTTACCGCCGCATCGCCGCCGTCGCCTATCCAGGCTTCGAGCGCGGGCAGGATGTCGGTCTTGATAATATTCGGGCGGCCGGCGCGCCAATCTTCCCAAGGGAAGAAGCTGTACCAGTCGTTCCAGGCGGCATCGACCGGTCCAGCCAGCAACGACGCCGCGGTCAAGGCAAGATAGCTGATCGAGATCAGTCGGCGGTCGGGCGTTTCGGCCGCCGGGTCACGTCCGCGGTCGCCGAAGGTGTAGAGCTGCTCGACATAGCCGAGCTTTAACCCCGTGAGTTCGCTGACCCACCCACGCAGGCCGCGCTCAAGCGTGGGATGTGCCAGCGGATCGAGATTGCCGAGAGGAAGCACACGCAGATCGGAGCCCGGGGCCGCAACCGTCAGCACCTGCGGCGCATCGTCGACGACAGTCACGATCGCGGCGCTGAGTTCGATGGCGATCGCCGGCGACACACCCACGCCAAGACGGTCTGCATCCATGCGAAACGGCCCCAACAGAAAGACTTATACGGGATCGCGAGACGCTACGTCTCCCGCCTGTATCGCGTTCTGTCAACCGCCTCCGAGGCGATCGATCAATCCCGTCGAAAAGAACCGCTACGCGGCGATGACGGTATCAGGAAGAATGGGCGCTTAGAAGCGGAAGCGCGCGACGACGCGGCCGTCAAACGCCTTGTAAGTGTCGCGATCTTCGCCGCCGGCCTCGACCGCGATATCGGAATATTTGTTGCCGCCATGGACTCCGATATGCGCCACCGGTCCGCTTTTCTGCGAAGCCGGCGACAGGGTGAACGCCGGGCCGCCGCTCGCGAAATGCGCGGTCACATTGTCGGGGCCGCCGAAGATCGCCTTATAGCCGACCATGGCTTCCGGCCGCCACAGGAAGAACTTGTCACCCAACTTGGTGCCGACCGCGACGCCGCCGGTGACGGATCCCTGCGTACCGGTCGATGAAGCCAACGCCAGATTGAAGCCGTCGCCGCCGTTTCTCTCGCTGTGGTTGCCCGAATACATCATGAAGTAATCGCCGGCGATCAGCGGCTTCACATAGTAATCGTCGCCCAGCGGGAACTCGTAGCTGACGCCAACATGGGCATGCGCCACCGCACCGCTCCAGGCGGCGCTGGCGGTGCGGGTCACGGCCGTGCCGTTCAGGTCATCCGCCGAGAAGTTGCGCGTGCTGTTCATCGCGGCGTAGCCGACATTCACACTGGCGTCAGTCCGGAACTGGCCGTCATTCTCACGCCAATAGACGCCGGTGCCGTATATGGTTCCGATTTCCTGGTTTTCGGGACCCATATTAAAATCGTCGCTGGCCCCGCGAAGATAGGAAACGGTGATACCCCAGGCGCTGATCGTATCGAGCGGCATTTCATAGCCGAAGGCGAAACCGAGGCCACCGCCGTGGAAACCGGGCGCCGAACCCGTGCTCTGCTCGTTGGCGAAGCCGATCTGCTGCGCCCAGCCGCCGCCACGCTTGCCGTTTTCCTCAAGCGGGTTGGCTGCCTCGGTCTGCGCCAGCGCGCTTGCGCCGTTCGCCAACAGCTCGAACAGACCGCCCGAATAGGACGGCAGCATCTGCTGATAGACTTGCTGGAAGGCTTGGTGCGTTCCGGCCGCGTTGAACGCGTCGCGGATTCCAGGGTCGACATAGCTTGCGCTAAAGATCGCCTTATACGCAGATTCGCTGCCCAACACCCCGGCTTCCGTGAACGTACGGTCGCGAACGCCGACGGAAATCGTGCCCGCGTTCGGGTCGGTGATGAGATGGGCGAGGTAGAAATACGGCACATTGCCGAGGGTCGCCAGATTTCCGCCAACCACCGTCCCCGACCCTGTCGAGTCGATCAACGTAAAGGTCTCAGGCGCGGTCAGCTGCGTATCGAACATAAGTCCGAGCTTCGCGCCCTTCGCAATATTGACGTTCCCGACGACCGCGTAGGTCGCGTCTGCGCCGGTACCCGGGGTCAGGGCGAAATCGAGCTCGCCCTTCGATCCGAGTTTGAGCGAGTTCAGGGTGATCGCGGTCGTGCCGGTCGAAGCCAGACGGCCATTTATGACATTCAACGTCAATCGGCCGTTTCCATCGACGCTCATTTGGCCGTCGTACAGGGCGCCGTTGGTGATGTTGAACACGTTGGTCGTGGCGTTACCGAATTCGAGCGCGCCGGAGACCTGTCCAGATTTGAGGTTGAACGTCGCCCCTTCCTGACCGAAGCGAATATCGCCGGTGATCGAGGACGGCGTGCTCGTCGTCGATGCGAGCTGATTCACGGTCACATGCTTCGTGTCGCCGGCAAGGTCGAGCGCATAGGCGCTGCCAGAAGCCGTCGTGGCGGTAATCACGCCGGAGTTCTGTATCGACGACACCGCGCCGCCATTGACCAGTATCGCCGTGGCCGTTCCGCCGACCGCGGCATTCGCGTCCGCACCGAAATTCACCGTCGCGCTGATCGAGCCCGTATTGACGATGGCGGGCACCGTCGCACCGGTCCCCACAGTAATGGCCGTCGCGTTCGCCGCGTAGGACGTGGCCCCGACCTTGCCGGACACCATGACGCCGTTTTCGACATTTACGGTGGCGCCGCCGGCGGTGTTGCCGCCGATCAGCAATCCCTGGGCAGAGATTCCATCGTAAATGCCGTTGCCTTCGACGTCGCCGGCAATGTTGAGGCCATAGGTGTTAGTACCGGTGGGCGCGGTGATCTCGGCATGAACGCCGGTCACCGGCTGAATCTGCAGGGCCGCCGCCGAGCCGTAGGAAGCAACCACCCCGCTCGAGTCGATAAAGATGCCGTCGCGAACGGTGCCGCCAACGGCAATAGCGGGCCCTCCGAGTTCCGTGTTGGCCGATGTCAGGCCGTCGAAACTAAAAGGCCGCGCCGTCGTCGAGCCGCCATTGTAGAAACCCGTTGCGATAACCGATCCATTGACATAGAGGCGGTGCCCCAAATTTCCATACAGGGTAACAGCCTCGGATCCCTGACCGACCGCGGCGATACTGCCCGTGATGCTGATTCCGCCGAGGACCGGCGAACCGATACCCGTCAGAATTCCCGAGCTGTGATCGCCCGTGACCCCAATCGTACCGGCTTCGTTGATCGCACCGGTGATTCCGCCGGTATTGAGAATGGCGATACCGGCCGATTGATTGCCGAGCACGCTGATCGTCCCGGTGGACGTGTTCTGGATCGATCCCTTGAACAGAAAGCCGTTGGTCACCCCGATGCCATAGCGACCGGTGCCCGTCGCCAGCGGCGGCTCGGTCGGTGGCGTCGATTCGCTGAGCGTGATCGAGCCTTCGTTTGTGATGAGGCCTTTATGGTGGCCATACACATGGATGCCGTAGACGTTGTTCGCGTCGTTGATCGAGATCGCGCCCTGATTGTCGACCTTATTGTCGCTGTCGACCACGACCGCAGCGCCTTTTTTCACGGTAATGCCGCCGGTGGACGAAATCGTCAGATCGCCGGTTTTGGACGTCAGGCTCCGCGTCGTCACCGCCTGATCGATCGTCGTCGTCTTCGCGTCGGCCGCAAGCGCGTAATGAGACGGCAGGGCGAAGGCGAGCCCGAGAGCCACTGTCGACGCATGACGGACGCCGGGTGCAAGCATCCCCAATGCGCGCCTTTCCTGGGAAAGGAAGCTCAATCGCGCTCTCCTATAAGTGCTCATGTATTCGGTATGCCGTACACGCGTGAGTAAGACCACAGCCCTGCCAAAAGACTCGCACCGTTCGGCGGGCTTGCCAGGCGACTATAGACTGCACGTGCAACCTCTCAAAGTCTTGCGTGGCAAGGCAAGGCTTTTTTGCCGATGGCGTCCCCGCCGACATGCCGCCTTAGCGGAAATTGAGCTCGAGCGTGATGCCGTTGGGGTCATTCACGAAGAGCTGCCGCAGATTGATGCTGGGGACCTCGTTACGGGTGAAATAGAGCCCGAGGCCCGTCAGCTTGTCCGCCATCCCGTCGTAATCGTCGCATTCGAAGGCGATGTGGTCGACCGCACCGCCGCCCTTCATCGACGAGAGATCCAGGTCGCCGGCCAGGCTGCCCAGCCGGTCGCGCACGCGGTCGAGCGCCGCCTGCGGGTCCTTCGGATCGATCGCGATGATGTGCAGGATCGGCCGTTCGCTAACATCGTAGAGCCAGGCGCCCATCGACCGCGAGCCGGGAAAATCGCCGTCCTTGAGGCCGACGACGTCGGAATAGAATTTGATCGTGCCGTCCAGATCGAACGTCCGGATGTTGCAGTGATCGAGTCGCGTCGCCATCGTCATTCCCCTTTTGCCGCTTCGGCTGTGTTTCCCGTACCGGCCTCCTGGCCGGCGAAAGCGACGCCCTTGCGCTCCGGACCCAGCCAGGACACCACCGCCACGAGCATCGCGGCGCCCGCGGTCAGCAGGGCGATCGCCAAGCCGTAATTATTGCCATGGCCGACGGCGAAACGCGCCTGGAAAATTTGGTTCTGCGACGAGAACAGGTTGCCCAGCTGATATGTAAAACCCGGGAAAGTGCCGCGTGTCCCCTCGGGCGACAGCTCGTTCAGATGAACCGGCACCATCGAAAATGCCCCCTGCACCATGAACTGGACCACGAAGGCGCTCAGCGCGATCGTCACCGGTTGCTGGGCGACGACATAGAGCCAGACCAGCGGCACGACCAGCAGCGCGCAGATCACGATCGACATCCTGCGGCCGATCCGTTCCGACCAGGCTCCGAACAGCACTCCCCCGGCGATCGCGCCGATATTGGCGACGACGGTGATCGCGCCCGTCTCCGCCGGGTCGAATTGATGCTGTTTACGCAGGAACGTCGGGAAGAGATCCTGCGACCCGTGAGACAGCGAGTTGAAGCAGGTCATCAGCACGACGACGTAGATGAACAGGCCCCATCGGCCCCGCATCGAGTCCACGAGCGATGCCGCAAAGCCGCCGCCGCTGCGCGTCTTGCTGACGGTTTCCCACACCGGCGATTCCTTGACGCTGAGACGGAGATAGAGGACCAGCAGCGCCGGCACCACGCCGATGACGAACATCCCCCGCCAGCCGAGCCAGTCATAGACTGTCCAGAACAAGATCGCGGCCAACAGATAGCCGGCGGCGTACCCCTGTTGAAGAATGCCGGACACCAGGCCACGCGCCTTCGGCGGAACCGTTTCCAGCGCCAACGAGGCGCCGAGCCCCCACTCCCCGCCCATGCCGATGCCGAACAAAGCCCGAAGCAGCAACAGCGTTTCGAGCGAGTGGGCGAACGCCGTGGCAAGCCCCATCGCCGAGTAGAACAGTATGTCGAGCATCAGCACGGGTCTGCGGCCGAACCGCTCAGCCAACAAGCCGAAGATGAACGCGCCGACCGGCCGCATCGCGAGCGTGAGCGCGATCGCCGCCGCCACCGCCGGAACATCCGCCCCGAACTCCTTGGCGATATCGGTCATGACAAAGGTCAGCAGGAAGAAATCGAACGCATCCAGTGTCCAACCAAGGAAGGTTGCGACAATAGCGGAGCGCTGCTCGCGGGTGAGCGTTCCTAGCACAGAGAACATGCGGGAGACCTTATTGCTTGGCGACGAGCGGGCACTCGCTTTTTTCGAGCGGCAGGAACGCCATGTCGCCGGGGATTTTTTGAAGGATCGAGAGATAATCCCAGGGCTGCTTGCTCTCGCCCGGCGACTTAACCATCGCCAGATACATGTCGTGCTGCATCAAGCCGTCAGCCCGCACGATGCCGTTCTTGTAGAAGGCGTCATTTACCGGAAGCTCGCGCATTTTCGCGGCCACGGCAGCACCGTCGGTCGTGCCAGCCGCGCGCACGGCCTTCAAATAGTGCAACACCGCCGAATAGCTGCCCGCCTGCACCATGTTGGGCATTTCCTTCATCTCGGCGAAGTATTTCTTCGACCAGGCGCGGGCGTCGCCGTCCTGATCCCAGTAGGACGCGGTGGTGATCACCATCCCCTGCGCCAGATCCAGGCCGAGAGCGTTAACGTCAGATGTCGTCATCAGCAAGCCGGCGATCCGCTGCCCGCCGCGGCCGATGCCGTATTGCGCAGCCTGCCGGATCAAGCCCACGGCATCGGCGCCGGCATCGGCCAGACCGATCACCTGGGCCCCGGAATCCTGAGCTTCCCTCAGATAGGGCGTGAAGTCGCTGATACCCGGCGGATGCTCCACGCTGCCCAACACCTTACCGCCGGCCTGTTTGATGAATTCACCCGTCAAAGCCTCGAGCGGTGCGCCGAAAGCGGATTCCGTGGTGATGAAAAACCAAGTCTTGTCGCCCTGCTCCACTGCGCTGCCTGCCCCCTTGCCGAGCGCATAGCTGTTGTAGACCCAATGGAAACCGGTCGGAGAGCATGCACCCCCGGTCAGCAGCGGACTGGCCGCGCCGGTCACGATATCGATCTTGCCGCGGTCCTTGGCGATCTTCTGAACGGCGATGGCAACCGGCGTGTCGGTCAGGTCGGCGATCATGTCGACGCCGTCCTTGTCGAACCAGGTACGCGCGATGCCAGCCGCGAGGTCGGGATCGTCCTTGTGATCAGCCACCACGATCTCGACCGGCTTGCCCAACACGTGGCCGCCGAACTCTTCGACCGCCATCCTCGCTGCCGTCACAGTCCCCTTGCCCGACACGCTGGCGTAGATTCCGGTTACATCGGTCAGGATTCCGATCTTTACGCTGTCACCGGCCGCCGCCGCTTGTGCGCCCCACGCCAGCAAGGGGGCCGCCGCCAGCAGAATCCAGAAACGGACCGAGTAAGATCGCGCGGTGCATCGCATTGACAGGCCACTCCGCATCGGTGCCGCCTGCGCGGCGTTTCGGTGCAAACACCGATAGATTACGGGCAAAAAACATGGGCGCGCTATAGCTTAATATGCCGGTCAGGCGCATTGCACGGCTGCATGTTGGAATGGCCGGCGGCCCCGCACTATTTTAGTGTTGGGAGCATGAGCGCCGAAACCGACCGGCGCAGGGAACGGCAAGGGGTTCCGCGATGACGCAGGCACCGAAGACTTTCAGAGCGTTCTGGCCGCATTACTTGCGGGCGCACCGCGATCCGGGCTGCCGCCGGCTGCACTATCTCGGATCGACCGGCGCGCTGGTCGGGATCGTGGCCGCGATCGCGACGCTCAACCCGCTATGGTTTCTCACCGGGATGGCGTTCGCCTACGCCATGGCCTGGGTCGGTCATTTCACGATGGAAGGAAATCGACCGGCAACGTTCGGCAACCCGGTCTGGTCGCTGATCGGCGACATCAGGATGTATCTTTTGTGGCTTACCGGCCGGCTGGACGCCGAGATGGCGGCAGCCGAGCGGAGCGCGCCGCGCTGATCGCGCGGTCCGGCGAGCGCGGCAAAAAAGATCATGTAACCGGCGCGATTCCGCTTGCGCGGCCGCAACGGACGTGATCAAAAAGAAAGGATTTTAGATAATTTTGTGGTTTCTCGTGTAAAATAAAATACGGGCGCCAGAACTATCAAAATCGCCATATTGCTTTCGCAGTCGCTGATTCCAGTCAGGACAGTTTTCTCCCTTCGTCACATGGCCGATTCCAGGTAATATTCAAACGAAGAGGATAAATGCGAAGGGGTATAAGATACAGAAAAACCACGACGATATTAAATAAAATTCTAATCCAGCTGTGACTTCCGACGGTCTATCAATGATTTCCCCTTTGCCTGCTCCACGCATCCTTGTCGTGGAGGACAACAGCCTGACGCGCGAGTTCGTGATCGATTTGATCGCATCGTTCGGCTATGGCGTCGTCAGCGCAGAGGACGGCATCGAAGCCATGCAGGTGATCGGCGAAACGCCGTCTATCGAACTGGTCTTCACCGATGTTTCGATCCCCGGGGTCGACGGCATCGTTCTTGCCGACATGCTCAAGCAGCACCGGCCGACGCTCAAGATTCTCTACACCACCGGCGGGCAAGGAATCGTCCGGCTGAAGACCGAGGCGGGAATCCTGCACGGCAATGTCCTCACCAAACCCTATCGTCCCGAAGAGCTGAGAGTGGAAATCGCTCGTCTTCTCGCCGAAGTCCCACCGAACTGAGGCTCGCCTCCTCGGTCCGGAATGCTTTGCGCCGGGCAGACCTAAGCCTATATTATTGCCTTCGCCATTTCGGAGTTGATGGTCGGACCATGTCGTTAGCCACGCGCCTCGCCGCTTCCGCGCTCCTGTCCGCTGCCGTCACGGTTTTCAGCGGGACGGTCGTCGCCGCGCCCGCGGCGCCGAAGGTCGATGCCCAACTGACCTCGGCGCCTGCCGCACCCTACGATGTCAACGCCAACGCCCATGAAGACGTCGCGGCGGCAATCGCCCGCGCGGCGCGGAACCACAAATTCGTCCTGATCGATTTCGGAGGCAATTGGTGTCCGGATTGCCGGGTCACCGCGGGCGTACTGGCGATGGACCAGGTGAAGCCTTGGATCGCCGCGATGTTCGAGGTCGTGATGGTCGATGTTGGCCGAATGACCAAGAACATGGATATTGCCGAGCAGTACGGCGTGCATGTGAAGGCGGTTCCGACGATGATCGTACTCGACGCTGCCGGTAAGATGGTCAACAGCACCAGTGACCCAGCGGCCCTGCAGGACGCACGCGGCATGACCCCGCAGGCCATCGTCGATACGCTGAATGGCTGGATCCAGAAATCGGGCTGAGCCGGCGGTGCGCCGCCTCGGCTTTCTTCTGATATTCGTACCGCTTTTACTGGCGGGCAGCCACGCAAGCGCGGAAATATCACTGCCCGGCGCGTCGCCTGGGGAACGCGCCGCGATCGTCGCCTACTGCGCCGGAGCGGGCGACAGCGCCATGGCGCAAAACATGTGCCAGACCAATCAATTGACGACCATTCTTCGGATGGGGCGCAAGCCGGATATGTCGGTCGCCTCGCCGGACCAGCGGTCCGCGATTCGCCAGGCATGTGGCGGCAAGACAGTGCCGGGGGAGCGCTTCGCCTGCGAACGCTCGGAACTGGCGCGCGCGCGGTTGACGGTGCGGAATGAGGCCGGCGGCGGTCAGCTTCATGCCGATTTGGCTGCCGCCCCGGGCACGGCGCAGAACCTTCTCAAAAACCAACCTTCGGAGGCCCTGCCCTTTTTCAGTCTGGTGAAGTGGCGCACCGAGCGGCCTGCGATGCCGGCGGCCAAGTACTCGCCTGTCCTCCCGGCCGAAAGCCTGTACGAAAAGCTCGCGCCGTCGGTCTACGTCGTCATGGCCAGCGACCATGCGATCGAACTGGCGGAACGTACCGGATATTCCCAGGGAAGCGCCGTCGCGATCACCGACCATATCCTGATCACGAATTGCCACGTCGTCGCCGGGCGCCCGCAGATCAGCGTATCCCAGGACGGCGGTACGAACCGCGCGACTTTGATCTATGCCGACGCGGGCGGCGACCGCTGCTTCCTGCGCGTCGACGGCATCACGCTCCACCCCATCCAGGGCGTCCGCAAGCTGGATGACATAAGGATCGGGGAGACGGTTTACAGCCTGGGGGCGCCGATCGGACTCGAGCGGAGCTTCGGCAACGGCATCGTGTCGGGCCTGCGGCAATGGGAGGGCGTTCGCGTCGTGCAGAACTCGGCTCCGACCTGGCACGGCTCGTCGGGTGGCGGCCTGTTCGACGCACGCGGCAATCTTGTCGGGATCACGACCGCGATCAGCTCGATCACCGCGAACATGAATTTCTCGATAGCGGCGGAAGATTTCTGGCCCTGACGCGAAGAAACCCCGGGCGGCGCACCGGCCGGGGCTTTTTCGCAAAACTCGTCTTATGGGTTCGTGGTGGTCGTCTTCTCGACCGTCGTGCTCTGCTGCACCGGGGCGACAGGCGCCGTCGTGTCGGTCGTAACGGTACGGGTGGTGGTCGTCGGCGGGGCGTCGCTGCCGCAGGCAGTCAGGCTGCCCATTGCGACCAAAACGGCCAAGCCGGCGACCAGCGCGCGAATCTTTCGCGGCTGCGTGTCATGGTTGGACATTTCAAAACCTTCCATCATTGATTAATTCCAATAGCCAAACCGGGCCGGCGAACGAGAAGTTCCCGGACGTGCAGCAACAGAGGAGCCGAGTTGATGAACAGCAGCCACAGCCGCATGGGGCGTTCGAGGCCGCGTTCGATGAGAATTCTTGCAGCCCGTGGTGCCGGATTCGCCCTGGCGCTGGGTGTCCTGCTCGTCGCTGCCGGCACACCGCCGGCGCGGGCCGGCATTCCCATATTGAGCGACGTTCCGACCCTGGCCCCGATCGTGGACAAGGTCGTCCCGGGTGTCGTCAATATCGCCGTCTCCGGCAGCGTCGAAGTTCAGAACCCGCTGTTGTCCGATCCGTTGTTCCGCCAGTTCTTCCGCATTCCACAGCAAGGGCTGCGCAGGCAGGTCCAGGCCGCCGGCTCCGGCGTCATCGTCGACGCCGACAAAGGCTATGTCCTGACCAACAACCATGTGGTCAATGTCGGCGACCAGGACCAGGTGATCGAGGTGACGCTGAAGGACAAGCGTCATTTCAAGGCCAAGCTGATCGGCCGCGACGCCGAGACGGATATCGCCGTGCTGAAGATCGATGCCGACCACCTGAAGGGCATCGAATTCGGCGACAGCGACAAGATCCGCGTCGGCGACTACGCGCTGGCGATCGGCAACCCGTTCGGCCTGGGCCAGACCGTGACATCGGGCATCATCAGCGCCGTCGGCCGGACGGGCCTCGGGATCGAAGGCTATGAGGATTTCATCCAGACCGACGCGCCGATCAATCCCGGCAATTCCGGCGGCGCGCTCGTCGACCTGCACGGCGAACTGATCGGAATCAACACAGCCATACTGGGACCGTCCGGCGGCAATGTCGGCATCGGCTTCGCCGTACCGGCGAACATCGCCAAGAAGGTCATGGCGGACCTGATCAAGAACGGCGGCGTCAAGCGCGGCCAAGTCGGCATCCAGGCGCAGGATCTGACGCCGGACGTCGCCTCAAGCCTGGATCTGGAGCGCAGCGACGGTGCGCTCATCGCCAATGTCGCGGCCAATTCGCCCGCGGCAAATGCCGGTGTTCAGGCCGGCGACCTGATCGTCACGATCGACAACGAGCCGATTCATACGGTTGCCGACCTGCGCCGCAAGCTGGACTTCGCGCATGATGGCGACTTCCTGAATCTAGGCCTGATCCGCGAAGGAAAGGCGCTCACCGTCAAGGTGCGGATCGCCGCCGGGATCATCAAGGGCCGGCAAGCGCGCCAGTGGAACTGACGCGCGCCGGCTGTGGCGCGAAGCTTACTCGCAGGTAATCTTCGCGACCTTACCTTCCGGGAACTGTTCCTTGTGGTCGACGGCGCCGCATTTCCAGCCGATCATGATCCCCTTATCGTTGCCCGGCGACGGATCGCCGCCCAATGCATCGTTATTGACGGGGACTTCGCAGGCGGGCTTACCCTCACAGAGCGTCTTGACCTGATCGAGCGGCTTGCTGCGTTCGCCGCCATACCCATAACTGGCGAACTGAACCTGGATTGTATCGGCCGCAAGAACCTGCCCCGCGGCGCACAAGCTCGCGACAGAACAGCCGACAAAGACAACCGATTTCAGCAGCAATTTCTTCCCCATTTAAACGCTCCAACTGGCGGTGGACATGTTTGCCCGAACTTAGGGCGAATCATGGGGCGGGGAAACCCAAGATCGTCGCGCCGGGCCCGTAACTAAATGACAGCCGGGTCATACCAAGAGCGTGGCGCGCCGTAACTTGCTTGCGTATTCATCCGTACTTTTTAAATGTGCCCAGCTATATGGCTGGTAAAAAAAGAACAATTTTACAGAATGAGCTGCTGTGGCTCATAAATGAACCATTTCATAGGCTGAAACAAAATTTGGCAGTTTTCTTCAGATTTCACGTCTCCACTCGTTTCAGAATGGCAAATCGCGAAATATCTCGTGTCTTGAAGATATTTAGTTTCCTCGTGTTTTAGGCGCTTGACACCAAGTAAGTACGGTAGAATAAAGACTGACGGTCTATTAAAAGCGTCCTTTTGACGTACCGGCTTTGAATCGCCGCTAAACAACGGCGAGGCATATAATGGAATGAAATGATGAGTGAAACCTCCAATTCAATTATCGAGTCATCGACGCTTCTCGACTTGACAGCGCGAATCGTCAGCGCCTATGCGGGCAATGCTACATTGTCCCCGACAGAACTGACGGACCTGATCGGCTCGGTCTCCCGCGCGCTGACGCAGCTCAGCACCACCGCGGTCGAACCCGAAGTCAAGGAACTGACGCCGGCGGTTCCGGTGAAGAAGTCGGTCACGGCCGATTTCATTGTCTGCCTCGAAGACGGCAAGAAGCTGAAGATGCTGAAGCGCCATCTGATGAGCACCTATGGCATGACCCCAGCGGAATATCGCACCAAGTGGAACCTGCCGCGCGATTATCCGATGGTCGCCCCGAATTACGCCGCAACCCGGTCCCAGCTCGCGAAGAAGATCGGGCTCGGCAAGTCTCCGGCCAAAGCGCCCGTTCCGGCCAAGCCGGCAGCCCGCCGCGGGCGGCCACGCAAGGCCGCCTGACACCGGGTCTATCGATTTGAAATGGGAGGCGTTCCGACGCCTCCCATTTTTTTAATGCCGTGCGTTAACTGTAATAGCCGGCATATTTCTTCCTGAGTTCGACCTTTTGCACCTTGCCCGTGGCGGTTTTCGGGAATTCCTCGACCACGATCACCGCTTTCGGGCATTTGAACGGCGAAAGCCGACCCCGCACCGCGTTCAGCACATCGGCCTCGACGATCAAATGGCCGGGCCGCGCGATCGCGAACACGGTGATCGCCTCCCCCCAGCGGTCATGCGGAAGCCCGACCGCAGCGGCCTCGAGGATGCGCGGCTCGGTGGCGTAGACCGCGGTCTCGACCTCCAACGAGGCCACGTTCTCACCGCCGGTCTTGATCACGTCCTTGAAGCGGTCTTCGAACCACAGGATGCCGTCCTCGTCGAAATGGCCGACATCGCCGGAATGGAACCAGCCATGCCGGAAGGCTTCGTCGGTCGCTTCTCCATTCCTGAGATAGCCGACCAGCGCCTGCGGGCTGCGATAGACGATCTCGCCAGATCCACCCTGCGGAACCAACTCGCCGGCCTCGTCCATGATCGCGATCTGCACGTTGATCGACGGCGTGCCGGCGGCACCGGGATGGCTCAGCTGGTGCTCCGGCCGGAAGAAGGCGGAAACCGGGCTCATCTCGGTTTGGCCGAACATCAACGAAAAGTCGCAGCCGAACACCTCGATCGCGCGCTTCAGCTCGTCCTTGGCCATCGGCGCCATGGCATAGACCGCGAGCCGCAGGCTGGAGAAATCGCTCGGGCTGCGCGTTTGCAGGTCCAATAATGTGCGGTACATCACCGGCAGGCCGAAAATCACCGAAATCTTCTCGTTTTCGATCAGCCCTGACAGTCGGGCGGCATCGAAACCGCGCTGAACATAGATCGTCGCACCGATCGCGACAGTGGGTGTGCAAAAGGCGTTCAACTGCGCCGTATGGAAGAACGGCAGCATCGCAGCGACCCGGTCGCCAGCCGTCATCCGCGTGTCGATCACTACGCCCAAAGCCTCGACATAGACCGCGACGTGGCTGCCGACGACGCCCTTGGGCGCAGACGTCGTACCGCTGGTGTAGAGATAAGACATCGCGTCGCGATCGCCGGCGATGACAGCCGGTTCGTTTGCAGGTTGGCCGGCAACCAGATCCTCGAACGACACCATGCGCGCGCCAAATCCCGACGGCCGATCCGCATTGCCGCCGAAGACGACGATCGCCTCGATCCCAAGCTGACCGTCCACGCCGGTCGCCAACTGCTCCATCAGCGCAGCCTCGATCATTACGCCGCGCGCCTGCGAATGGCGCAGCACGTAGGCGAGTTCGCCATGCCGCCAGAACAGATTGATCGGTACGCAGACCACGCCCAGCTTGGCGCAGGCAAAATAGGTCGCCAGGAACTCCGCGCAGTTGCCCGCCATCAAAGCCAACGCATCGCCGCGCGCGAAGCCCAGCGACGCCAAACCATGCGCCATGCGGTTCACCAGCGCATTGAACTCGGCATAAGAAAACCGCCGGTCGCCATCGACGATCGCAGGGTGGCGCGGCGCCCTGGCGGCAGAGCGCGTCAGCAGGTCCCCGACATTGATGCGGTGGATAAGATTGTCGTTGAGTTCGCGCAGATCGGCCATCGTTCCTGATTCCCCTCGCCCGCCTTTTCGGGCACGAATCAGTATTGCCAGAAGCCGTCCGCCGCGACTATGACTTCCTGGCGTTTAGCGTATGGCTAATCGATTAGCCGAATATCCAGTCAGGGAAGCGTAAAGAGATGCGGGCAATGGTTATCGACCGGTTTGGCGGTCCCGACGAGTTCCGGATGGGCGAGATACCGATGCCCGTCCCGGGCCCGGACGAGGTCGTGATCCGCGTGGCCTATGCCGGCGTGAACCCCGCCGACTGGAAGTGCCGCGAGGGCTGGCTGTCGCAGTTCTTCGACTACAAGTTCCCCTTCGTCGTCGGCTTCGATGCCGCCGGCATCGTTTCGGCCGTCGGCCCTGGCGTCACCGAATATAAGGTCGGCGATAAGGTCACGACACATTCAAACCAGGGGATCGGCGAGAACGGTTCCTACGCCGAATACGTGAAGTCGGTCACCGATCGCTGCGCGCATGTGGCGGATAGCCTGAGCTATGAAGTCGCCGCGTCGATCCCCACTGCCGCCGTCACCTCCTGGGAGGCGTGCTTCGACACCGGTGGGCTGAAGGCCGGCCAAACAGTGCTGATCAACGGCGGCGCAGGCGGCATGGGCAGCTTTGCCATCCAGTTCGCCAAGCATGCCGGCGCCAAGGTCGCCGTCACGTGCAGCGCCAAGAACATCGACTATGTGAAGGGCCTGGGCGCCGACCTGGCGATCGACTATCGCGCGCAGGACGTAGAGAAGGCGGTGCTGGCCTGGGCGCCGGGCGGCGTCGACCTGGTGATCGACACGGTCGGCCAAGGCACGCTGCTGAACGCACTCAACATGACCAAGCGCGGCGGCAAGATCACGCCGATCGGCACGCTGATCGTCGACGAACCGATGATCGGCGGGGAAGAAGCCGCCAAGCGTGGCGTTGAATTCATCCCGACCATGAGCAACCGCACCCGCGCAGGCCATCAACTCCGCCTTATCGTCGATCTCTACAATAAGGGGGCGCTGAAACCGCCGCAGATCGAGGTGCTGGAACTGTCCCAGGCCGGCGAAGCGCATACTCGCGTCAAGGACGGCCATGTGCGCGGCAAACTGCTGCTGCACGTCGCTGATCTTTGACAGATCAATTTATAAACATATCTTTATATGAGGAATTAAATGGATGAACTGAAGGGGAAGGTTGCGATCGTTACCGGCGCAAGCCGCGGTATCGGACGCATGATCGCGGAGCGCCTGGGTAGTGCCGGCGCGACCGTGGTACTGGCGGCGCGCAGCGTCGAGGCCAGCGTGAACGAGCTGGCCGGCACGCTGCACGAAACGGCGGCGGCGATCGAGGCGACTGGCGGCAAGGCCATCCTGATCGCCTGCGACGTCGAGAGCGCCCTCAGCCGCGCCAACCTGATCGCCGAGACGATCTCGAAAGCCGGCCGCCTCGACATCCTGGTCAATAACGCGGGGCGCGCACTGCATGAAAGCATCGACAGCTTCACCACGGAGAAGGTGGTGAGCCAGGTCGAGCAATATCTGATCTCGCCCTACGAGCTGACCCGCCTGGCGGTGCCGCATATGCGCAAGCAGGGTGCCGGTTGGGTGGTCAATCTGGGATCCTCCACCGCGATCACGCCGAACGGCCCCCCCTATGACGACTACACGACCCATGGCGGCGCAGCGCTCTATGCGGCGGTCAAGGCGGCTATCCATCGCCTGACAGTCAGCCTGGCGGCGGAGCTGCAGGGCGACAATATCTCGGTGAATGTGGTTGCCCCGGTGGGCGCCATCGTGACGCCGGGCGTCGAGGCGCTGGGCGTGATCACCGAAGAGACCAAGGCCTATGTCGAGCCGGGGGAACATATCGCAGAGGCGACGTTGGCCCTGGTGACCGGCGATCCCAAGACCGTCACGGGCAAGATCGCCTTTTCCTACATGTATCTGGACGAGATCGGCCGCTCCACCCACACGCTGGATGGCAAGCACGTACTTCAGGCTCGATCGAAGTAAGGAGCGGCGCGATGACCGAACATAAGGAGACGATCTATATCGTCGACCAGATCGTTCCGAAGCCTGGCAAGGGCAAGGAAGTGCTGGACATCTATATGGCGAAATACGCGCCGGCCGCGCGCGAGCAGCGCGGCATGACACTGGTGCATCAGTTGGTGTCGCCGCCGATGTGGCTGGATGAGCAGTCCAACACGCTGACCATCATCTGGACGGTCCA
>DATJHU010000042.1:0-8256 GCA_035493715.1 Alphaproteobacteria bacterium
TCGGATCGCTCCCACCTCAGGACATGGGCTTCCATCCGCAACGAACAAGTAACTTGCCAGGGAACGGCGCCCGCGCCAAGGCAGCAAAAGGACAACCCCGGACGTTCGTCATGCATCTCGACAAGTGTCTCCGGGCCGCGTAAGCCGAACGCGAATTGACCTATTCTCTCATTACGGAGCGGAACGCATGATCAAAGTTGGAGACAAGATCCCGTCGGTTACCCTGAAGCGCTTCGGCGCCAACGGCATGGAGGAAGTTTCCACCGACACGCTGTTCCTCGGCAAGGTCGTGCTGTTCTCGGTCCCCGGCGCCTTCACCCCGACCTGCTCGATGAAGCACCTGCCGGGCTTCGTCGAAAAGGCCGACGCCTTCAAGGGCAAAGGGATCGATCGGGTCCTGTGCCTCGCGGTCAACGACGCCTTCGTGATGAAGGCCTGGGGCGAGGCCAACAAGGTCGACGGCAAGGTCGAGATGCTGCCCGACGGCAACGGCGTCTTCACCAAGGCGCTCGGACTTGAGATGGACGGTTCGGGCTTCGGCCTCGGCACGCGCGGCCAGCGCTTCGCGCTCTATGCGGTCGACGGCGTGGTCAAGGATCTGCAGGTCGAAAAGCCGGGAGCGTTCGACGTGTCCAGCGCGGAATCGATGCTCGGCCGCATTTAAGGTCGAGGCACGTAACGAAAGGGCGCGGGGAGCGATCTCCGCGCCCTTTTCTGTGGAATTCCCGGCATTCTGGGAACCGGGGCATTCGGGGCCGGGTTCATCCCGGTATCGGCCACGCGCCACACCGGGAGACACGAAATGTTGGGCTGGGCTCTTACCTTCTTTGTGATCGCGATCATCGCCGCAATTCTCGGTTTCGGCGGCATCGCGGGCAGCGCGATCTCGATCGCGCAAATCCTCTTCGTGATCTTCCTGATCCTTTTCCTGGTCTCACTGGTCTGGCATTTGGTTGCCGGCCGCCGCCCGCCGTCCATCTGACATTATTCGCGACGTCGATTTGAGATACCGCCGCGGTATTCCGTGAAAATTTGGCAGCCATGCGAAAAAAACTTTGGAACCCGATCGATAATGTGTTGTTTGTATATTCGACAGGTAGTGACATCCCTCATCCTGTTAGGTCCTGACTTGGAGCTTTCCGATGCCTTGCGGCAACGGAAAGCTCTTTTTTCTTCAACCCCATAGTAATGCGCCGCAGGGTCGGCCTGCGGAACCATCCGAAGCCGGGCGGCGTTAAACACGCCGAGTCGCTATGGAGTACGGTTTATGCACGGGATTGGCACGATCGCGGTTTATCCGGTTTGCGGTTGCGCGCCGCGTCGCGGCAATGCGATGGTCACGAGTGGCGCGATCGGTGGCAGAGGCCGCGCCTTGCCCAGCGCTGTGCCAGGCATCGATCCGCTTATGGCGGCCGCAGTCGGCGCCGCGGCGACACGTTAATCTGATAGGAAGGCGGTACGCCGCTCGACAATAAACGGGTGTTGTCTATTGCGGGACCGTTCCGTGATAATTCACAGTATTTCGAAGCACAGTTTTTCGGTGCTGTGACCGACGAAAGCGCAATAGCCTTCGAGGCACCGCGGGCCCGGGATGAAAGAAATCGAAAGTGTCAGCGACCGGAAAATCCGCATCGAAAGGCATCATGAACACTCAGAAGAAAATTCTGCGCAGCAGGAGCGCCGGCGGCAGGATCACACCGGTGCGGTGTCTTTGAATGCCCGATAAGCAGGTTCGCAGCATTCGCTCGCGCTTGACGCTGGCGCTTGCGATCCTGCTGGTGCCGGTGGTTTCCTATGTCGTGGTCGGCTGGTCCTATACCGACGAGACGACAACTGCCCGTCTCGTGCTGATTTTCGGTCCGATCGCGCTTTGGCTGTTCACGCTGCTGGTGGTGTGGCTCGCAACCGACTTGCAGATCGGCCGCCCGATACGGCGCATGACCCGTACCGCCAAGGCCTATAGCGACGGTGACCTGGCGGTGCGTGCCTCGCTGATCGGACCGGCCGAGATGCGGGCGCTGGCCGGAACCTTCAACGACATGGCCGAGCGGATCGCCGGCCGCGAGCAGGAGTTGCGCGAGGCGATCGAAACGCGCGAGGCGATGATGCGGGAAATACATCATCGCGTGAAAAACAACCTGCAGATCGTTACCAGCCTCTTGAACCTGCAGGCCAAGGCGGTGGAAGGGGAGAGCGCCCAGCGCGCCTTCAACGACATCCAGACGCGCGTCCGGGCGCTGGCCCTGGTTCATCGCTATCTTTATGAGAGCGAGGATCTGCAGTCGGTCAATCTTGGCGCTTTCCTGAAGGAGCTCGCGGCTTCCCTCCAGCTTTCCTACGGCGTGTCGCAGGAGCAGGTGGCGATCGAGGTGGATGCCGACGAGGTGTGGGACGTATCGGACCGCGCCGTGCCGCTGGCTCTGTTCATGACCGAGGCGATGAGCAACGCGCTGAAGCATGCGTTCCCGCAGGGAAGGCAGGGCGTCATTCGCGTCGTGCTGAAATCGATGGGCGAATCCGTCGTCCGCTTCAGCGTGGAGGATAATGGGATCGGTCTCTCGGAGGCTCAGGCCGCCGCGCAGGGAACCCAGGCCAGCCTAGGCATGTCGCTGATCAAGGCCTTCGCCCGCCAGGTGGACGGCAAGCTGACCATCAGCGGCCCGCCCGGCACCACGGTGACGATCGAATTCGTCAACAAGTTCCGGCCCTATCCGGGTGTGGGCGACGCCGTTCGCAACTACGCTTGGGCGGTTTAGGCGCGGGCCTGTTACCGGCGCGGCCGCCGGCGCGCGCCGAACACCTCAAGAATTTCCGGGCGGGCGCCGAGGATGATCCCGATCAGGCCGGCGGCGAGCGCAATCTGCGGCGCCGCCTTGCGCAGCCGTTGTCCAGCCTCCACCCCGATCGCCAATGCGGACTCCAGATCGCCGTCGAGCGGCGATTCGCCCCCCATCAGGGAACGCAGCAAGGCATCCGCGCCGCCGGGGGCGGCCCGAGGGCGCCTTCGCCGGCCGGACAGCCAGCGCGCGAACAGGATCCCGGCGATCGCCAGCAGGTTGGCCCCGCACAGGATCGCCGCGGCGCTCGGCGCGTCCAGCATCCTCGCCAGCCAGCTGTAAAGGAACATATAGAGGAACACGAAGCCCGACAGCGCCAGGACAACGATTACGCCGTACAGCGCGGCCGCGCCCGCCATATGACGCGCAGTCCGGCGCACGATCATGTCGCCGCCGACCTGCAGCAGAAGCGCGATCAGCGATTTCATCGGCGACCGACCGCGAGGATTGATGGTGTCATCGGTCGAACAGTTTGCCGATCAGAAGCCCAACGCCGAATGCCAGCAGCACGCTGGTCAGCGGCCGCTCCTCGATCTGGCCGGCCAGATCGTCCAGCCGCTGCTGTCCTTCCTGGCGGGCGTCGCTCGCCAAATGATTGATCCGGTCGCGGATGACGTCGACCTGCTCCTGGACCGTGTCGGACGCGGTCTCGCGCACGGCGGCGGAAAGCGCGGCCACATCGGCGCGCAGTTTCGCCAGATCTTCCTTCAGCGTCGCGTATTCGCTTTCAACATTCGATGAAGTCATTGCCGATTCCTTTTCACGGAGATACCCCGAAAATCGTCGTCCGCCGCACGGGCTTGCACCGGTTTGAGGCGCCGTCCTATCGCGCAAGACAGGCCGCCGCCGAGACCTAGTTTAGGCCACTCTTGTTTGAAGTGACAATTTTCCCGCATAGTAGTGTCTAATAAAACGCCCTGTGGGTGGCTGCGACACGTTTGAAATCGCGCGCAATAGCCTTGGACTATGGCGACAGCGCCGGTTTGGCGGCGCTCCTGTCCAACCCGGGCATTCGGCGATGGTTCCGTCCAAATGGCAGGCACTCTGCGAATTTCGAACAGATTCTTGGACACTTTTCCGGGGTTTGCGTGTTCTGGCTATAGCGCGCCGCAAGATCAGCTGCGGATCGCGACCGCTGGCGTGCGTGCGCGAACCGCCGGAACGCCGTCGTCCAGAGCACCGATGCGGGGGTAGATTGGACCAGAAATTAAAAACGGGACGCCGGCAGCCCGGCCAAAAAGCGGCGTCACGCCAAACCGGAGAGGGCGGGGGCGCTTTCGACAGCTGGCTCGAAACCAAGCTGCGCAGCGCCTATAGCTCGGTCCTGGATGAGCCGATCCCGGAGGATCTCATCCAGCTTCTGAACCAGAAGCTCAAAGACTAGGGCCGCACGAGGCGGCCCTTGAATGCATATCCGCTAGAGGGCCGCCCGTGCGCGGCCCTTTGCGTATGGTCAGGCGGCGGCGGATGTCGCGAAAGACAGCGCCTGTACGATCGCGACCTTCAGCGTCTCCGGATCGAACGGCTTGGTGACGATGAAGGCGGGCTCCACCCGGTCGCCGGTCAGCAGGCGTTCCGGGAAGCCGGTCACGAAGATCACCGGCGCATCCATGGTCCGCATGATTTCCTGGACAGTCAGGATGCCGCTGTCGCCGTCCTGCAGCTGGACGTCGGCCAGCACCAGCCCCGGATTGTGCTTCTTGGCGAGATCGACGGCCTCGGCCTGACGGCCGGCGATGCCGACAACCTCGTGCCCCAGCGATTCGACGATGCCGGCGATGTCCATGGCGATGACCGGCTCGTCCTCGATGATGAGCACACGGGTCGCCACCTGGCGGCGCAGCTCCTGTCGCGCGACCTCCAGCTTGCGGACCACCTCGGTCTCGTCGAGGCCCAGCACCCGGGCGGTCTCGGCGGTGGAGAATCGCTCCAGCGCGATCAGCAGCAGAACCTGGCGCTCGATCGACGGCAGCGCGGCCAGCTGCTGCTTTATGCCGTCCTCTTCGGCCCCTTCCGCCTTCGGGATCGCGCTGTCGACAATGTCCCAGGCGTCGTGGAACACAGCGAAGAGTTCGACCCGAAGGTCGTCGGCCCTCTTGATCCGGTCGGGCTCGGCCAGGATCGCCTCGAGACATATGCGGACATA
This sequence comes from Alphaproteobacteria bacterium, assembly GCA_035493715.1. Classification (GTDB taxonomy): domain Bacteria; phylum Pseudomonadota; class Alphaproteobacteria; order BOG-932; family Roseiterribacteraceae; genus BOG-932. Next base: position 4,984 of record DATJHU010000042.1, read on the forward strand.
CTGGTCGCCGGTCGTCTGCGACCCGGTCAGCGCGCGCGCATAGCGGCGGAGATACGGAAGAAGGCGGACGATATCGTGGGAGACGCTCATGAACCGGACCTCGTTTTAGCGTTCGTACCGCGCGGGCGCACTTGGCGCCGGCACGGTATGTCCTTGAAATTCAACAATGTGCCGTCGCACATCCGATCAAATTGCCGTTTGCCGTTAAAGAATTACCGCAGCAATGTGTCATAAACCCGGCAATCGCCCGGAAGGTCCATAGCGCGAATACATTCAGCGCGAAAGCGCGAGGCTGTGAAAAACCGACGTCAACGGCCGGTTGCGCGTCGCGGTTCGACCGTTTCCCGCCGGTCCGCCAGGCCGCGGCGCGGCTCGCCGGCCAGCCCGTGGAACTTGGCCAGCACGCGCTTCAGTTCGGCCCGCGCGCGGTTGAGGCGCGACTTGATCGTGCCTACCGCGCAGCCGCAGACTTCCGCCGCCTCCTCGTAGCTGAGGCCCGCGGCCGAGACGAGCACCAGGATCTCGCGATGTTCCAGGGACATCTGCTGCAGCGCCGAGGCGACTTCGTTGACCTCGACGACATGTTCCTGGTTGGGCGCGCTGGGCAGGATCGATTCCGGAATTTCGGCGACCGTCTCCACCTCGATGCGCGACCGGCGCAGGCCGTTAATGTAGTGGTTGCGCAGGATCGTCATCAGCCACGCCTTCAGATGCGTGCCCGGCTGGAACTGCGCTTCAGCCGACAACGCCTTCAGGACCGTGTCGTTCACCAGATCGTCGGCGCGGTCGCGATGCCCGGTCAGCGTCCGCGCCACGGCGCGCAGATGCGGCAGGTGCGAGACGAGTTCCCCGCGGAAATCGAATCCGGATTCTGCAAGCGGTTCATGCTGGCCGGTCTGACCGGCCGCACGACCACCCATATGCTGGGTTTCCGTCATGATTACTCTTTGGACTGTCCCGGGCGCCTGCGCGCAACATCGGAATGGGGCGGGAACCCGAAAGGCATTGTCTGTCCGACTCACATGGGGCTGGGCATGGGAATTAGAAGTCTCCCCAAAGCCGTGGGGTTCCAACCAATCTGTCTTTCCGGTACGCAGGCATCATGCGAATCGGCGATATTCTGCTGGCCTTGGTCGCCATGATCCTCTGGGGGCTGAATTTTGCCGTGGCCAAGCTGGCGCTGGCGGAGTTCCCGCCGATCCTGCTCGCCGCTCTTAGATTTACGTTGGTCGCCGCCGTTCTCCTGCCGTTTTGCCCGCGCCCGCCGCGTCTGCGTCAGATCGTTGCGCTCGCCGGGACGCTGGGGCTGCTGCATTTCCCGATGGTGTTTTCCGGCCTCTCGCTGCTCGACGCCTCGACGTCCGCGATCGTCCTGCAGCTGCAAGTTCCCTTCGGTGTCGTTATGGCGGCGTTGCTGCTCGGCGAAAAACTCAGCTGGCGCCATTTCGCCGGGATGGCCCTGGCCTTCGGCGGGGTCGCGCTGATCGCCGGCGCGCCGCGCCTTGAGGCGAACCGGCACGGTCTTCTGTTCCTGCTGACAGCGGCTGCCGCCTGGGGGCTCGCCACCGTCCAGCTCAAGGCGATCAAGCCGGTCGGCCCGTTGACGCTGAACGCCTGGCTCGGCCTGTTCATGGCGGTCGAGCTGTTCGCGATCAGTTTCCTGGCGGAAGGGGCGCCGGTTCGCTACATCCTTGCCGCCTCATGGCACGGCTGGATCGGCGTCGCCTATACGGCGCTGCTGTCGACGATCGCCGCGTTCGGTCTGTGGGCTCGGCTGGTCTCGCGTTACACGGTCGGCCAGACCATGCCGTTCATGCTGACGATCCCCCTCTTCGCCGTGATCGGCGGCGTCATCCTCAACGGCGACAGGATCACGCCCGACATCGCCGGTGGCGGCCTCCTGACCATCGCCGGAGTCGCCCTCATCGTTCTGAAGCGTGGCCAGTCGGCTGCGCTGGTCGAGGCTGAAGCCGGCGTCGCCGAAGCCGGGGTCGCCGAGGCCGCCGTGGCCGGCAGCCCGTCGTGACGGCGATGGGCGCCCCGCCGACGATTCGTGATCGTCCGTCACCCAATCACGGGCCACGCCGCCCCGGCGCAACGGTCGATATGCTGATCCTGCATTATACCGGCATGCCGACGGCCGCCGGCGCGATCGACCGGCTGTGCGACCCGGCGACCGAGGTCAGCGCCCATTACGTGATCGAGGAAGACGGGGTGGTTTGGCGGCTGGTCGCCGAGGATCGCCGCGCCTGGCATGCCGGGCGCGCCTTCTGGGCGGGCGAGACCGACGTCAATAGCCGCTCGATCGGAATCGAGCTGGTCAATCCCGGGCACGGGCCGGACTATCGCCCGTTCGCCGAGCCGCAGATGGCCGCACTGATCGATCTCTGCCACGGCATCCTCGGGCGCCATACCATCCCGCCGCATCGCGTGCTCGGCCATTCCGACGTCGCGCCCGACCGCAAGATCGATCCGGGCGAACTGTTCGATTGGCGGCGGCTGGCCGCTGCCGGGATCGGCCTGTGGCCGGAGGCCGGGGAAAAGGCCGGCGATTTCGCCGACGCGATGCGCCGGTTCGGCTATGCCGGCGCCTCGGCGGAGGCTATCCGCGCCTTCCAGCGGCATTTCCGGCCCGCTTCGATGGATGGGGTCGCCGATGCGGAAACCACAGCATTGCTGTTGGATTTGATAGGCCGCGCCGGACTGGCGTAAGCTCATGCTCGCGTCAGGTGGCTGGATGGTCGCTGGCAATGCCTTCGGGCAAAGCTGGAGGAAAGTCCGGGCTCCACGGAAAAACGGTGCCGGGTAACGCCCGGCGGGGGTAACCCCAGGGACAGTGCCACAGAGAGCAAACCGCCAAACCCACGGGCTTCGGCTCGGGGCGGTAAGGGTGAAAGGGTGCGGTAAGAGCGCACCGCGCGGCCGGTAACGGAAGCGGCACGGCAAACCCCACCGGGAGCAAGATCAAATAGGGACGGCGCGGCGGGTCTACCCGCCAGGCATTTTCGGGCCGCCGTCCGGGTAGATCGCGCGAGGCATCCGGCAACGGATGTCCCAGAGGAATGATCATCCAGCGACTCGACAGAGTCGTGGACAGAACCCGGCTTACAGGCCGCCTGACGCTATGGACCTACAGGCAAGAGGATTGCGAAACCCGAAGGGACCTGGGTCTTTTGCGCGTCGGCTGCGTCACTGCGGGGCTCGCGTACCTATGGGTACGCGTCGCACCTTGTTCCTGTCCGACGCGCAAAATACCCGCGTCGCCGCCCACGA